>NZ_JTJC03000001.1:319709-619709 GCF_000817735.3 Scytonema millei VB511283
CAAACCTCCGAGACTTTTATCTACCTTGCCATGATCCGTATCATGGTTAGGCGGCTGGCATAAAATCTCACCCTTCAAAACTTTTCAAACATCCTCTTACAGGTGTAACGCTCATTAGCGGTAGTTGGTTGTTACTAAAAACTTGGTGGCTGACGATTCTCGTTGCCATACCCGTACTCACCTGGATGACTTTTTTTCTCTTCATTTACCCTAGATTAGTCATACAAAATGGTATTTTGGACGCATTGCCACCTAACGACGAATAGATCTGCGATCGCGGTGGCAAGCGATCGAACAAAAACACTGACGCTGCGTCAAGTTAGCATGGGAGCAATCTTGCCATCCCTGGCAAACTGTATATGGAACAAACGCATCTGGATTGGTTAATCGAGCTGATCGAGCGGGAATTACTGCCTGGATTACAGATTGACAGCATCGAACCCCACAACCCTGTAGTCGTTGGCAAAGTTCCTTCCCCTTGGCAATTACTGGGAGCGGGGAATTATGCCGCAGTATTCTATCACCCCAACCAGCCAGATCGAGTCGTGAAAGTCTATGCGCCCAATCGTCCAGGTTGGACGGAGGAAGTCGAAGTTTACCAGCGTTTGGGTTCCCATCCTGCTTTTTCTGAATGTTTATATGCTGAGGAAGGCTGGCTAATCATGAAGCGGTTGTATGGTATGACTCTATACGACTGTATGCACCAGGGAATACCAATTCCAAAACAAGTCATTAGAGACATTGACGCAGCTTTAGATTACGCCCGCAAGCGCGAACTGCATCCTCACGATGTCCACGGTCGGAATATTATGATGTGGGAAGGCAGGGGATTTGTGGTAGATGTTTCTGATTTCTTGCACGAAGAGGCTTGCTCGGCATGGCAAGATTTGAAAAAAGCTTACTACTGGTTGTATCTCCCGATTCTTTACCCACTGCGGCTGCGAATGCCTTATTTTGTTTTAAATATTGTGCGCAAGTTCTATCGTTTTTATCGACGCTTGTGATTGGTTAATGGTTAATAGTCAATAGTCATAAACCACGCACTACTAACTGCTCGCTATCGTTAGTCATATAGTTTTGAATTATGTCAAATCCCCTCCGTCGTTTAAAATTCTTACCGTGGCGATCGCTATTCCTGCTTTCTTGCCTTGTAACTCTGATTGTTGTCGTTATAGATTTCTTTTTTATCGCTGGCTCTAACTTCTCGCCAGCGCTGGCACGGGCGATCGACCTTATGTATGGTGGTAGCCTGGGTGTATTGGTACAATTTGCTGGCGTTGTCGGGGTGGGAGCTTTAGCAGTTTACTTACTAGAAAAATTTTTCGCCAATATTACCGTTAATACTGGCGTGCTGTGGGCTTTGGTATTTTGTTTGACTCTGTGTTTGCTAGTGAGATCGTTCCTACCCATTCCCGAAAGACTAGTCAGCATATACAACAATGAAATGCAGCTCATCGCTATTGTCATTGGGGTATTTTGGAAAGGTCGTCCTTATTGGCGATAGAAATTCGCGACTGTAGGAGGGAAAGCAGTGAAGGTAGGATTTCTCGGGACTGGGTTGATGGGACTGCCGATGGCACAAAGGTTGTTAGCTGCCAACATAGAGCTAGTTGCCTACAATCGTACCCCAGAAAAATTAGCTCCGCTCAAATCGGCTGGCGTGGCGATCGCAACTCGTCCAGATGAGGTTTTAGTTACCTGCGAGTGTATCATTTTGATGCTGACTGACGCTAGTGCGATTCGAGATGTCCTGCTATCTCCAACAGCACAGCAACACTTGGCGGGACGCACCATCATTCAAATGGGAACTATTACCCCCACCGATAGCAAAGAAATTCAGCAACAAGTCACTGCTGCTGGAGGCGATTATCTCGAAGCACCTGTACTAGGAAGCATTCCCGAAGCACAAGCTGGAAAATTGATCGTGATGGTGGGGAGTTCGCCAGCACAGTTTCAGCAGTGGTTGAGTTTGCTACAAAACTTTGGTTTGGAACCGTTGCATATCGGTGATGTCGGGAGTGCGGCGGCTGTGAAACTAGCACTCAATCAACTCATAGCTTCTCTCACGAGTGCCTTTGCCTTAAGCTTAAGTTTAATTCAGCGTCAGGGGATCGAGCCGGAAGCTTTCATGCAAATCCTCCGCCAAAGCGCTCTTTACGCCCCGACATTTGATAAAAAACTACAGCGAATGCTCGATCGCAATTACGACAATCCCAATTTTCCCACCAAACATTTACTCAAAGATACCAATTTATTTCTTTCCGAAGCGCGATCGCAGGGACTCAATACAAATCATTTAGAAGGAGTCCGCCAAATTTTAGAAATTGCCATCGATCGAGGCTTAGCCGATACAGATTATTCCGCTTTATATGAGGCGATCGCATCATCAGATAATTCTTAATTAATCGCTCCATTAACGTGTTGTTGGGTACGGCGGCTACAGTTTTTCCAGAGCTTTTAGTAGAAGATCTGCTGGTGCATTTGCTAGCTCTCTTGGTTCTAGTTTATGCAGTCCATCTCCGTAAACCCGACCTTCATGGATTAAGTTTTGTATGGGAATTGAATTCAAGGCTTTCCAAACAGAATTTCTCAATTCAAAATTAGTTGATATTAAAGTTTCTAATTGCATTTTTGGATACATCATAAGATAAACATTAGGCGCAATTGCTTTAGAATGATTCAAAATAAATCGAAAAGGTCTGCTATTTCTAGATTTATGCCGTCCCATATACGGACACAAAAACATTGTAGGATGCCTGATTTCTTGCAAGTACCATAACGATCGATGCTTACATAAATAACGAGCTGATATTCCGATTTTTTCACCTTGTTGGAGATAATTCCAAACCAAAGGATATTTAACTTGAAAATATTCCATTGGCTGTTTACAATTTAGCACAAAAAGTTTGCGTTCAAGTCTCGGATTTCCTTGCTCATCTGAAAGTATTTCATCATCTAGCAAGTATCGAGGGCTAGGAAGAATAGGAGTTAAAAACTCAAATGGAATGCTAAGTTCGTTAACTCGATCGGGCGTGAGAATAAAGAAGTTATTAGCTCCAGTAGCGATTCCTCGCTTAATTTCAAACAACTCAGATAACTTAGCTCCAGAGTGAATGTTGTTCTTTTGAGTTGGTGAAATTGAAGTACGATTCCATTTCGATATTTCTTTCAGTACTCTCGATGAGATGGTTTCTGAACAACTTGGGCGACTGATACTTTCTCCATAAGTAAACTCCACAAAATAGTCATGATTTGGCTTTGTATTTCTAAACCAAATCACTGATGTAGAAACTAGAACATCAGTAAATTGTAAGTTCTCAGGAGCAAATCGATGCACTCGCAGCAGAGTCACGCGCTCTAGTAGATATTGCTTGAGCTTTTCTCCATAGTTTACGTCCATAAATTCAGAAGGAATTATCCAGCAGGCTAGACCATTCCGTGCCATCCACCCATGTGCTGCTAGTATGAAATAACAGTAAAGACCTGCTAAACCACTCAATTCAATACCAGTAGTTTTTATTCCTAGCCTTTTAAGAGAAATCTTCTTATCACTTGATAAATGGTGGTGGCGTACATAGGGCGGATTGCAGATCAGTAAGTTAGATCTAAACTTTTCATTTTGGGGTGGAACACTTTCTGTAAAATCTGCAATATTAAGCGTAAGAGAAGTCTTATCCCATAATTTGAGTGCTACCTCAGCATAGCCTCGATCGATTTCATAGCCAACGGTACTTTTGATTTGTTCAGATGGAAATGATTGTAGCAATGCCGAATAAAATGAACCATTACCGATTGCCGGATCTAAAAAATGAATTTCTTCACTAGCTGGAAGTAAAGTCTTAGAGTATTTGAGTACCTCAATCGCAAGCGAGTTTGGTGTAGCAAATTGCCCTAACCGATTACGTTCTACAGAATTTTTAGAAGCATCTAGTTGAATTTGCTCGACAACCCTTTTAGCTTCTGTTAAATCAATACTGTTAGATTGCTCACAATCCAAATTCTGCAAAGTCATCTATACGGTGCTCCCAAACCCAATCTATACCTTCGGCAGCTTCATAACCTAAGTATCCAATGTCAAAGTAGCCACATAAGAATAAGATAAACTCAATTGTATTGCCATACGTTGCATTTAGCTGCTGAACTTTTCGGGCTTCTTCTTTCCTACGTTTGTTGACATTTGTAAAGTCACCCGCTGATTTTGCTTCTACCAATAGAGGGAGATCGCCTAGTTGAGCAGTTTTACGCATAATAACCGCATCAATCGGGATATTAACCGTCTTTCTACCCTCTTCTACCAAATTGACAGGGATGTTTAGCCGAAAACTGTATGTTCCTGGCAACATTTCATTAAACTTTACCCGTTGAGCAGTGGGCAATAAACGATACCCACGTTCATCAAGCCATACTGCGATCTCCCTTAACTGCCTTGCTTCTTGAGCATTGCGAACAATAGGATCTGCTGACGAACCACATAAACGATCTGCAACAATGGTTGCTGCACGGTAGATTTCCCTTTGCATAGGTGTTTGATTGGTATCTAGCCAAGGGAAAATATCTCGATCCGCAAGTCTTGTAATAATATCTGTAATTTTTCTTAGTTATTCATTAAGACGATTCCCTGTCAGCCGAACAGGTAATTTTTCCGCGACTTCCATACGATCCACAACGCCTTTAGCTACGCTTGCTAATCCAATCAGTCGATCTCTAGCAATTGGTGGACAGGTGCACATTCTGAGAGTCGGTAGTATACCTAGATTCTGCCGAAGAATCTCTGGCTGCAACGATTTGAGATTGTTGGTAGCCTTCAAGGTCGATGCTACAACTTCAGTAACTTTAATACGGGTATCACGAAACGCCTGTGGTGCGAAATCTAAAAACCAAGAATTATACATATCCACAGACTGTTCTATGTCTGCTTTCCAACGATCTGGTTTGTCACGATTTACAGCCATTCGAGGTTTGGGAAATTGTGCGTTTCTACTTTACTTCCTAATTACCCCACAAATGAAAATGTTGTTTACGTCATTACCGAAAACTGAATACCTAACTTGTGATTCAGTTGCAAATTGCAAACTGGAGCTGACACATCCACGTCATATTTGTTGGTCATACTAGACCCTAATACGATCGCAAAATTATCCGCCAGTACCTTACGCTTGTCGGAAGCTAAAAAAATGCTGAGAACGAAAATGATGCGGATGATAGTCACGGCTTGTTGTGTAGCAATCGTCATGGTTACTTGGACAAGCACGGCAATGGCACACCACGGATGGAGCGAATACGACAACAGCAAAACACTCAATCTATCAGGCAAAATTCAAGCCATTGGCTACGATAACCCGCACGTTATCTTACAACTGCAAACCAAAGAGCAGCTATGGGAAGCCGTCCTTGCGCCACCCTCGCGGCTGCAAAACCGAGGACTATTACCAAAGCAATTGCAAGTTGGAGAAACGGTTAACGTTGTAGGTTATCCTCACCGTAGCGAAAAGAACGAGATGCGGGCAGAGCAGATTATAGTCGGCGAAAAAACTATACCGCTGCGCTAAGCGGTATGTTTGAGCTTCAAAGCTGGTTGACTTGGCTGCAAGAGAGTGCTTTGTCTGCGGCAATGCGGCAGTGGGCGTGGCTCTATCCAGCGATCGAAACTTGGCACATTATCAGTTTTGCCATTCTAGTTGGATCGATCGCCATGTTTGACCTGCGGTTGCTCGGCTTCTCCCGCCATCTGCTAGTAACTGACATCGCAGGGCATCTTTTACCCTGGACTTATATTAGTTTTGCGTTTGCCCTCTTGACAGGTTTCCTCTTATTTGCTTCTGATGCTGAAGCGATCGCGGCTAATCCTGCCTTTCGTCTAAAGTTAGGAGCGATCGCCCTTGCTGGGATGAATGCAGCTGCGTTTCACCTTTATTATTCCAAGTCAATTCAACGGTGGAATCGACGTGTTCGAGCGCCAGTTGGAGTGAGAGCGATCGCGATCTTCTCCCTCTTGCTCTGGGCTGTGGCGATCGTTTGCGGTCGCCTGATTGCTTATATTTAATTTGTCGATGGTCGATGGTCAATGGTTAATGGTCATTTGTTGTTGGTTGACAGTTGACCGTTGACAGTAATTATTCTTCCTTGTCCCCTTGTCCCCTTGTCCCCCTTCTTTCCCTTTGCTCCCCTGCCCCTCTGCTCCCCTGCTTCCTCTGCTCTCTTATCCCAACTCTCGACTTCCGACTCCCGACTCCCGACTATTAGGCAACCAAACGGTAAAAATAGAACCCGTACCTAAAGTCGATTCGACTTCAATCCGACCTTGGTGGAGATCGACGAGTTGCTTAGTCAAGGCTAAACCCAATCCCGTCCCATCATAATGACGCTGGTAAGGAGAATCGAGTTGTTGGAATTTTTCAAAAATCAGAGGTAAATGTTCTTCAGCAATGCCAATTCCCGTATCTTCTACCTGAATTACGGCAAAGTCATTCTCGCTCCAAACTCTTAAAATCACCTCTCCGCCTTCGGGAGTGAATTTAATCGCGTTACTGAGTAGATTCCATAAGATTTGACTGACTCGTTGGGGATCGGCAAACAGCCGATAGTCAAGCGGGATTTTGAGATCGAGCATGACATTAACTGCTTGGCGCGTTGCTCGATCGCTCAGCGATCGCAAGCTAGCTTCTGCTAGTTGTGCTAGAGCAAATTCGTTTAAATTTAAAACTGCCTTGCCTGACTCGAACTGCGTCAATTCTAAAATGTCGTTGATGAGTGCTAGAAGATGTTCGCCACTATCGTGAATTGTTTGTAAGTACTGACGTTGACGCTGACTCAATTCTCCTAAAGGCCAGCGTAGTAAGGTAGATGACATCCCAATGACGCTAGTGAGGGGAGTGCGTAATTCGTGGCTCATCGTCGCGAGAAATTCACTTTTAGCGCGGCTAGCTGCTTGAGCTGCAAGTAGAGCATCATGTAATGCTTGAGTCCGCTCGATCACTCTTTGTTCTAGGGTTTGTTTTTCCAACTTCAGCGATCGCATTAACTCTTCTTGATAGATTGCGAGCGCCAGTTGTTCCGCTATTCGCCGCAGTAAATTTTTCTCATTTTCCTGCCAAGAGCGCGGTTCGTAGCATTGGTGGGCGATGAGTAAACCCCAAAGTTGTTGCTGAAATACAATTGGAGCGATTAGTTTGGCTCGTACCTGAATTTTCTGCAAAAAAGCTAGCAAGCAAGACGATAAAACATAAGCTTTGTTAACATCTGCGATCGCTAGCGTAAAACCTTGGCGATATTTCTCCCAACACCCAGAAGAAGGAATAAAGCAGTTCTCTTCTCGATAATTGAGTACGGAATCAATTGACTTGCTAGCACGGGCTTCGTAGATGACACAGCCTTGAGTGGAGAGTCGAGAGTCGGGAGTCGGGAGTTGGGAGTCGGGAGTTGGGAGTCGGGAGTTGGTGGTAACTGATAACTGGTCACTGATAACTGGTAACTGCTCCCTGCTCCCTGATTCTTGTTGCTCGAATTGATAGACTACTAGGCGATCGACTTGCAAAAACTCTCGGACTCGTTCTACGACATTGGAGATGATGATGGGTAATTCCAAGCTTTGACGAATTTGAGTCGTCACTTGGTTGAGCAAACGCTCGTGGGCAATTTGTTGGTGCAAAGCTTGTTCTACAGGTTGGCAGACCGAAACAAAAGGGTAAATCGTTTCTGGCTCGTCATTTTGGTACGAGCTTGGGGCTAGCACGGACAGCAACATTAACGTAAACTTCCCTTGTAGAGTGGCGTTGTTGGGTTGAATGACTTGGCTGTATCGAGCTAAAGTAGCGCGGGCAAGAGAATTGTCTTCTAAGCAGCCGTTTAGGTGTTGCAAAAATTGGGCGATCGCTTCTGGCTCAAATGTTAATTTGGCGTTGAGTAATTCCGAGTTTCGCTCGTGCAGTGTAACGTAAGCTTCTGTATCAAATTCTGAATTGACTGAGTTTAAAACTATTGACTCTTTTAGTGTAAGTTCTTCTCTCTGTCGCCTGGCTCCTGTCTCCTGTCTTCTTTCTGCTACTAGCAAAGCGCTAAATTGTTTTGACACGACTAATGTAAACTTATCTGTCGCTTCAGGTGGTGTCGGAATTGAAACCAGTGCTTCTTCCGTAACTATCAAAGCTTCATTTCCCAATTCTTGAGCCATCTGTTGAAGAAGTTGCCCTAATTGCTGAAAAATTGTCAGGGGCAAAAGTTGATGGAAGCTCAAGTCCTGAGAACTAGACATTTTCGCAGATTGAGATAGATAAGATTTGGATGATAGGCTAAGAAAGTTTTCCCATGCAGCTTAACCACTAGTCTAAGCCGAACAGAGAGTTATATGCATCGTATCAGTACCACTCCTGGAGATTGGAATCCTCAAGCTAATGGTGTCGCTTTATTTGCACAAACTCCAGCTCCTTTGGTGTTTCTTACTGCTACCGATACCGATATTCAAACTTTGGCAGCAGCAGTGACTCAGTTACCGATA
Source organism: Scytonema millei VB511283 (assembly GCF_000817735.3). NCBI lineage: Bacteria > Bacillati > Cyanobacteriota > Cyanophyceae > Nostocales > Scytonemataceae > Scytonema > Scytonema millei. The sequence continues at coordinate 328,204 of NZ_JTJC03000001.1, forward strand.
GACTTTCCCACTTTTCGAGTTGCTAATTTGCTGCAATTACAGCAACAGATAGTTATAGATACTTATGCAGAAGACGTTTTAGAAAAAGCTCAAGTTATTATACTACGGCTTTTGGGGGGACGATCGTATTGGTCTTATGGTTTAGAAGTGGTGCGGGAAACAGCACGGCGGACTGGTGCAGCACTGATAGTTATCCCAGGAGATGACGCGATCGACCCCGATTTAATCGCACATTCGACTGTTCCGTTAGCAGTGGGAAATCGACTGTGGCGATATTTTCTAGAAGGTGGAGTAGAAAATGCCGTCAATGCTCTGCTATTCGCTGCCGATTGCTGCCTTCATACTTCATACAATCCTCAACCTCCACAGGTGGTTCCGCGCGTGGGGTTATATGGGTGGAAGGGAGTCGGAGAGAAGAGAGCTGAGGAAGCTGAGGAAGCTGAGGAAGCTGAGGGAGAAAAACAACCGTCAACCAACTACCAATTACCAACTACCAACTACCAACTACCCAAAATTGGCATTCTGTTCTACCGCGCTCACTATTTGGCAGGTAATACGGGTGTAATTGACGATTTGTGTCAAGCATTGGTAGCCAGAAATCTATTACCAGTACCAGTTTTCGTTTCTTCGCTACGCGATCCAGAAGTGCAAGCAGAAATTCTATCTTACTTCCAGCCTCAAGACGAGGCAGAAATTCAAGTCTTATTAAATACAACCAGTTTTTCTCTGACACGCATTTTTCCGACTCCCGACTCCCTAGTACGGGCGCACTGTTGTGCGCCCGTACCGGCTCCCGCTAACTTATGGCAACAACTAGATATACCAATACTGCAAGTTATTTTTAGTAGCAGTTCAATTTCAACCTGGGAGACAAGTTCTCAAGGACTATCGCCACGGGATATTGGCATGAATGTGGCTCTACCAGAAGTGGATGGGCGCATTATTAGCCGTGCTGTGTCGTTTAAAGCAGTACAGAGCTGGAATGCAGCTCTAGAGACGAATGTAGTCGTTTACGAGTCGGTGCGCGATCGCCTGGAATGTGTTGCTGAACTAACTCAGCGTTGGGTGCAGCTGCGTTCTCGTCCGCCAGCAGCACGCAAAATCGCTCTGATTTTGGCAAACTATCCCAATCGTGACGGACGTTTGGCAAATGGAGTTGGATTAGATACTCCTGCTAGTTGTATAGAAATTCTCAAATCGCTCCAGCAAGCAGGATATCAAGTAGAAAATCTACCGCGAACTGGAGACGAACTGATCCAACGCCTGACATCTGGAGTGACAAACGATCCTGATAGTCAGTGGCGATCGCTCCCACAGCAATTAAGCTGGCAAGAGTATCAACAATATTTTGCCACCCTTCCTGAAGCAGTGCAGCAGGGGATTGTTAGTCGGTGGGAGCAGAAGAGAGCTGAGGGAGCTGAAGGAGCTGAGGGAGCTGAGGGAGCTGAGGGAGTGAATAGACTTACTACTCACTACTCACCGCTCACCACTTATTCCCGACTCCCGACTCCCGACTCCCGACTCCCCATTCCTGGTATTCAACTCGGTAATGTTTTCGTAGGGATTCAACCAGCACGGGGGTACGATCGCGATCCGGCGTTAAATTACCACGCGCCTGACTTGGAACCACCGCATACTTATTTGGCTTTTTATTATTGGCTGCGAGAGCATTTTGGTGCTGATGCGATCGTCCACATAGGCAAGCACGGTAATTTGGAATGGCTTCCAGGTAAAAGCGTGGCACTCTCAAGTCAGTGTTATCCCGAAATTGCTTTAGGTGCTATGCCCCATTTCTATCCGTTTATCGTCAACGATCCTGGGGAAGGTTCGCAAGCAAAACGCCGCGCCCAAGCAGTGATTATCGACCATTTAACGCCTCCCATGACGCGGGCAGAACTCTATGGAGCGCTACACCAATTAGAAAGTTTAGTTGACGAGTATTACGAAGCTCAAAGTCTAGATCCGACTCGATTGCCAGCCATTAGCGATCGCATTTGGCAATTAATTAAACAAGAAAATTTACACTTAGACTTGGGGATGGAGCGGGAGTCGGGAGTCGTAGGGGCGGGTTTTTTTGCAGAGCCTTATGAAAAACAAACAGTTCTGCAATTAAACCCGCCCGTACAGGAGTTGGAGAACAGAGCTAGGGGAGCTGAGGAAGAAAAAATCCAATTACCAATTACCCATTACCAACTACCAACTACCAACTACCAACTACCAATTAACCAACTCGACGGTTATTTATGCGAACTCAAAGAAGCTCAAATTCGCGATGGTTTGCATATATTTGGGCAATGCCCGCAAGGAGAACAATTACGAGATTTAATTGTAGCGATCGCTCGTCAACCTAATTCCTACCAACCAGGAATCACCCGCGCAATTGCTCAAGCCTGGGAATTAGATTTCGATCCCCTCACGGCAGATTTCAGCACTCAACTTTCAGAGACAAGCGCTCGAATTTTATCAGCAAAAACTCAAACACCCTGTCATACAATCGGCGATGCGATCGAGGTGTTAGAACAATATGCGGCTGAGTTGGTGGAAGTATTGATTGGGGAATCGGGAGTCGGGAGTCGGGAGTCGGGAGTTGGAGATAAACGAGCAGAGGGGCAGAGGGGCAGAGGGGCAGAGGAAGCAGAGCTAAGGAAGCAGAGGAGCAGAGCTGAGGAGCAACTACCAACTACCAACTACCAATTTTCTACACCCCCTTCCCGGCTCCCAAGTACGGACGCACAGCAGTGCGCCCCTACCGACTCCCGACTCACTTCATTAAATTGGATTCGCGATCGCCTCTTACCCGCTTTAGCACAAACTCAACAGGAAATTACCAATTTACTACATGGTTTGGATGGGTGCTACGTTCCTAGTGGGGCATCGGGTGCGCCGACGAGAGGTCGTCCAGAAGTATTACCAACAGGAAAAAATTTCTACTCGGTGGATATCCGTGCCATTCCGACAGAAACGGCTTGGGATATCGGACGTAAAGCAGCTGAAGCTTTAATCGAACGCTACACGCAAGAAAATGGGGAATATCCCAAAACTCTGGGTTTGTCGATTTGGGGAACTTCTACCATGCGGACTGGGGGAGATGACATTGCTGAGGCGTTGGCTTTGTTGGGAGTGCGTCCGGTATGGGATGGGGTTTCTCGGCGGGTGGTGGATTTTGAAATTTTGCCTCTATCGGTGTTGGCGCGTCCCCGCGTGGATGTAACTTTAAGAATTTCTGGTTTTTTCCGCGATGCTTTTCCTAATTTAATCGATCTGTTTGACAGTGCCGTTGTTGCCGTGTCGCAGTTGGACGAACCGCTAGCCCAAAATCCCCTAGCTGCCAAGGTGAAACAAGAAACTCAGTTTTGGCACTCGGCAGGATTGACACCAGAAGAGGCAAAAGAGCGATCGCTTTACCGTGTTTTTGGTTCTAAACCAGGGGCTTATGGAGCTGGGTTACAAGGATTAATTGAAGCGCAAAATTGGACGGGCGATCGCGATTTAGCCCGTGCTTATATTAATTGGAGTTGCTACGCTTATTCCCGCAACTCAGAAGGACGAGCCGCCCCAGAAGCGTTCGAGCAACGTTTAGGCGAAATGCAAATTGTCTTGCACAACCAAGACAATCGCGAACACGATCTGCTCGATTCTGACGATTACTATCAATTTCAAGGTGGTTTAACTGTTGCCGTGCGTGCCGTTCGCGGTAAAAATCCTCAAACATATTTTGGTGACAATTCTATTCCGGCAAACCCTCGCGTTCGTCATTTAAAGGAAGAAATTGCCAAGGTATATCGTTCTCGCGTCGTTAATCCGAAATGGATTGCGGGGGTGATGCGTCACGGTTATAAAGGGGCTTTTGAAATGGCAGCGACAGTAGATTATTTATTTGCCTACGATGCTACAGCTGATTGCGTGGAAGATTATATGTATCAAGGCATTGCCGAAGCTTATTTATTCGATCCAGCCGTCCAAGACTTCGTGCAACAAAAAAATCCTTGGGCATTACGAGATATGGCAGAAAGGTTAATTGAAGCCAAGCAGCGAGGATTGTGGCAAGTGACACCAGAGATTATAGATAAGTTACGAGCGATCGCCCACCAAGCAGAAGGAGCGATCGAAGAAAAATAGCGAGATTTCATGTCTAGCTTGGGGCGACTGCAAGTCGCGACTACACAGACAAAACTTGCCTGCGCAGGTTAAACTCTCAGTCCGTGCAGGCGGAAAGAGTTTGTCTAGTTTCGCAAATTCTATTCCCCCCGACTCGATAAGCTGTCACACATTTAATACCATTTTACTAAAACTATGCTACAGAAGATCCCCCCAACCCCCCTTATCAAGGGGGGCTAGGGGGGATCTCTTTTGTCGTAGTCAAAGAGTAAATTGGTATAACTTGCATTATCAGTGCCATCAAATCGCTTGCCACGAGCTGGAAATATTTTGACTTTTAACTTTTAACTTTTGACTTACTTATCAACTTTTTTATCGTCTTTTTCATCGTCCGTAATGGATCGATCTGTATTGCCCAAACAACACTGGATAAGGCTTGAGACTTTTGCCCCATCCGATAGGACATGAGGGCGTGATCGTAAACAAAATTCGCAAACATCTGCGGGTGGGCGCGAAAAATTGCCTGATGCTTGTCAATCAAACGTTGAAAACTTTCCTGACGCAAATTCGTATTGCGCGACACTCGCGCCCCTGGATGCTCGTAAAGTTGATAAGTGACGATCGGTAAACCCAAGATCGAACAGACAGGATTCAGCCGCAGAAAAAGTTCGGTATGGACGCGGGAACGAAACGCCTCATCCCAGCCTCCTATCTGTAAAATTACTTCCCGTTCCACCACTAAAGTTTGTTTGGTATTGTACGACTTACCTGGTTCCAAAACTTCTAATGCAAAATGACAGCCACGGGGACGACTGGGAGGCGGAATACGTGTTTCTAAAATTTTACCTGCATCATCTACCACGTCGATCCCAGAAATAACGCCGACAGGTGGAGGTAAAGTTGCTTTAGCGATCGCCTCTAAGGATACAGCTGCCATTTGGGGTAAAAGACAGTCATCGTCATCTAAATAGGCAATCCAGCGCCCTTGCGCCGCTTTCGTACCTACATTCCGCGCCCCTGCACCCCCGTGAGAGGTAGAGAGACGAATTATTCGCAAACGCGGATCTGCTGGTAAATCTATAGGTTGAGTTGAAGCATCGTCAACGACAATAACTTCGAGATCTGTCATGGTTTGCGATAAAGCACTTTGAACCGCACGCGCTAATAGTTGCGGGCGATCGCGCGTCGGTATGATGATACTGAGTTTTGGCATCATAACTAGGGGCGAGGAGTGAGGGATGAGGAGTAAGGGAAAGAAAGAGGGGACAAGGGAAGAATAACTACAAATGACAAATGACTAAGAAGAAAAAATCAATGCTTCCATCCATTCCCAAGAAATAAAAACTCGTTCTCCCTCTTTGTAAGGGCTAGTTCCGCGTCGCCGCAGTTCCGTGACGTGGAAATTGAGTCCGATCGCCTGAACTAAATAACTCGTAGCATAACCGAGGTATTGACTTTGAATAATGGTGGCTGCATAACCAATGTCGGCACGATTTAAGCAAATATTTTCTGGACGCACGACTAATCGTACTGCATTACCAGGAGAAATTGTAGCGATCGCTCCTTCAACAACTGTTCCTTCAACAATTGCTGTCTCGCCAATTTGCACTCTGCCTCGCTGCCCATCTACACTTAACAACACGCCATCGAGAAAATTTGCCCGTCCGATAAATTCAGCGACGTATAAATCGGCGGGCTGTTCGTAGACTTCTAGAGGCGTGCCGACTTGTAATAGCTTGCCCGATTTAAGAATCGCAATGCGATCGCTCAACGCTAAGGCTTCTTCTTGGTCGTGAGTAATATAAACAAAGCTAATTCCCGTCTGACGTTGGAGTTGTTTCAATTCCTGCCGCAGTTCCATCCGAATTTTGGCATCCAAAGCTGAAAGCGGTTCGTCTAAAAGTAACACGTCAGGGCGATCGACAATTGCCCGTGCTAAAGCTACCCGTTGTTTTTGTCCGCCGGAAAGTTGAGAAGGTAGCCTCTGCGCCATTTCTGCGAGTTGGACGAGTTTCAAAGCTTCCGTAACTCGTTGGCTAATTTCTGCTACGGGCGATCGCTTTGCTTGTAAAGCATATGCTACGTTGTCAAATACCGATAGGTGGGGAAACAAGGCGTAGTCCTGAAACACTGTATGGACGTTGCGCTTATAGGCAGGCAACCGACTGACATCTTTGCCCCCAATATAAATACAGCCAGTATCGGGCGTTTCAAATCCGCCAATCAGCCGCAATAAAGTTGTTTTGCCCGAACCAGAAGCCCCCAGCAGCGTGAAAAATTCTCCTTGCTGCACGTCGAGACTGACAGACTGCACGGCTTGGACTTTGCCGTAAATCTTACTGACGTTTTCTAAAGCAACCTGGATCGCGATCGCGTGAGTCAAAAGTTAAAAGTTAAAAGTCAAAATTGTGAATCTTATTCAATTTGAACATGGAAGTCGAGAGTTGGGAATTGTAGGGACGGGTTTTAGAGAGATCTATGAAACAACAAATAATTCTTCGGTTAAACCCGCCCGTGCAGGAGTCGGGAGAAGAAATTTTCCTGATTGGTTGTGAATTTCATTCATTATGTCTCCTGCAAAAGTCAAGAACCATCTGCGTTCCAGAAGTATCACTCCATGCCCGATGAAGTAGTAGCAGGAATAGCAATAACAGAGATAATTTTCTCATTATCCTTAATTTCGCGGAGGCGATCGCCCGTGCCTTCTTTGCCCCACTTGCCTATTTTATCGACAGGTAGGCGCACGATCCGTTGATTGCTGGTGAGCAAAGCGACCTCACTTATTGTTGCCGATACAATTCCTGCCAGCCGATCCGATTTGCTGGCAAAAGCTAAAGCCTGAGTTGGAATATCGCCGCGATTGCCTTGACGCAATACATGGGCGGGTATTCGCTTCGCATAGCCTTCTTGGGTGACGAGCAACAAATTAGTTTTGAGATCGTCTATTGCCACTCCGCCAACCATTTCTTCTTGTTTTCGCAGCCGCAAGCCTTGCATTCCCATTGCCGTGCGTCCTAGAATTGGTAATTGCTCGTCATCTATACCAAACCTTAACAGCCTACCTCCTGCTGAAGCGAGGATCAAAAATTGCCCCGGCTCGATCGGTTGCACGCCTAACAAGCGGTCTTCATCCTTGAACTTCACCACCGTCAAACCGCGATTGGTCAGATTTTGTAACTCCGATGCAGCTAAGCGCTTCACTCGTCCTAATTGAGTCATGAATAGCGCTTGGATGTTTTCTGTTTCTGGGGGTAATAGCATTTGAGTCACTATACTTTCCGTACCGTTAGCAGCCGATCCAGGCAGTAAGCTAATCAACGGCGTACCCCGCAGCGATCGCCCGCTACTAGGAGGAATATCGCCCACCTGCAACGGGTAAACCTTTCCACCACTGGTAAATACAACTAAATTCTCATCCGTCTTCGTGGCTGCGGTTTGAATCACAAAGTCATTTTCCATCAAACCGTTGTCTGACTTCGGCTTCCTACCTGGCTTATTACCGTTAACAGCTAACCTTCTGACATACCCTTTTTGGGTAAATTCTAAAGCAACCTCTTCAGAATTCGGAATTCGGAATTCGGAATTCGGAATTGACGAGCTTTTCTTGCTCTGTTCTTCTGCTTCTTGAGTGCCAATGCGAGTCCGGCGAGAGTCGGCAAATTTACGTCTGAGCGATCGCAAATCTTTTTTCAGTGCCTTTAATAACTCGTGGCGATCGCTTAACAACCGTCGCAAAGTTTGAATTTGTTCGCTAAGAGATTCAAATTCAGTTTGTAGGTTCTGTTGTTCCAAACCCGTCAGGCGACGCATGGGCATTGCTAAGATTGCATCGGCTTGGGCTTCGCTCAATTGCAACTCATTTTGCAGGGTGATTTTAGCCGTACTACCATCGCTTGCCTGTCGCAAAATTGCAATGACTTCATCCAAGTGGGATAAAGCTGTTAGCAACCCTTCTACCAAATGCACGCGACTTTCGGCTCGATTCAAGTCGTGAGTGTAACGCCGAATCAGAGTTTGTTCGCGGAAACTTAAAAATTCCTGTAATAGCTGTCTTAAAGAAAGTTGGCGCGGTTGTCCGTCTACTAAAGCAAGAAAAATTGCCCCAAAATTTGTTTGCAGGGAAGTGTGATGGTACAACTGGCGCAGAACAACCTGCGGATCGGCATCTCGTTTGAGTTCTATTACCACCCGCATTCCTTGGCGATCGCTTTCATCTCGCAAATCGCCAATGCCCTCAATCCTACCCTGATTAACTAATTCCGCGACTTTTTCGATCCAACCTGCTTTGTTAACTTGGTAGGGTAATTCCGTGACGACAATTGCCGTAGTACGGCGCGATCGCTTGACTCCAGTTTGAATTTCTTCAATTTGAGCGATTCCTCTGATGGTAATACTACCCCGTCCAGTGGTGTAAGCTTCGCGAATTCCCGTACTGCCAATAATTTCGCCCCCAGTGGGAAAGTCGGGTCCAGGGATTAACTCAAATAGCTTGTCGTCCGATAATTCTGGTTGGTCGATCAGGGTAACTAAACCATCGATGATTTCTCCCAAATTGTGGGGAGGAATATTTGTCGCCATCCCCACAGCAATTCCCGACGCACCGTTGAGCAATAAAAATGGTAGTTGGGCTGGTAATACGACTGGCTCTTGTTGGGAATTGTCAAAGTTGCCGATAAAATCAACCGTTTCTTCGCCAATTTCAGTCAGCATCGCCTCATTACCAATAGGCGCGAGGCGAGTCTCGGTATAACGCATTGCTGCTGGCGGGTCGTTATCTACCGAACCGAAGTTCCCGTGTCCCGCCAGCATTGGATAGCGGCTGGAAAAGTCTTGTACCAACCGGACTAAAGCATCGTATACTGCTTGGTCGCCGTGAGGATGGTACTTACCGAGTACGTCACCTACTACCCTGGCGCATTTACGATAAGGGCGATCGGGAGTTAAACCCAATTCATGCATGGCATATAAAATGCGCCTGTGAACTGGTTTTAAGCCATCACGTACGTCTGGTAATGCCCGCCCTACAATTACGCTCATGGCATATTCCAGATAAGACCGTTGCATTTCTGTATGCAGGGCTGTGGGAATCACCTGTCCCGCTGGGAGAAGGTTTAATTGTTTTGCCATGAGTGATGTTTCCTAGTTGATAACGACAAACGCCAAAAATTTAATAGTATCTTTACAAAGCTTACCCTCAGCATCCTAATTTATTTGCTTACAAAAAGATACTAATAGTAGCCGATGAGTAATTCCCAGTATTATTCTGGATGAGCGACGATCGCGCTCAAATTTCTATTTACCCGCTCCTGATTTTTCGCTTTAAGTATGCAATTCTACTAAAGGAAAATTTTATTCCTACCTTAACAACAGCCAGAGAATGCTGTCATAGCTTACGTCCGCTGTCAATTTAATATGCAATCTCCTGTAACAAAGTTATGATGAAAACCGTTTTGATTGTAGAGGATGACCCTATAAATGCTCGCGTTTTTGCCAAAATTTTGACAAAACGTGGTGGCTTGGAGACAAAGCATACAGAAAATGTAGAAGAGGTCATGGAGATTGCGACATCTGGACAAGTCGATATTATTTTGATGGATGTTTCTCTTTCGCGCAGCGTTTACCAGGGTAAAGCAGTGGATGGGATCAAGATTACCCAAATGCTGAAGGCAAATCCGCAAACTGCTAAGTTACCAATTATCCTCGTCACAGCTCACGTCATGGAAGGCGATCGCGAAAACTTTCTGCGCCAAAGCGGTGCAGACGGTTACATTTCAAAACCAGTCGTGGATCACCAGCAGTTTGTCGAACAAATTTGGGCGATGCTGCCGAAGGAATAGGGAGCAGGGAGCAGGGAGCAGGGAGCAGGGAGTAGGGAGTAGGGAGTGAGTTGCAGTCCTTGAACTCTCTGCTTTTTATCTTAATACAGATGTACTAAATAAAAGTACAAAAAGAAACCGCGAAGGCACTCTTGGCGCGATCGCGGCGGAGAAAAAAGGACAAGGGAGACAAGGGAGAGGGGGGAGACAAGGGGGACAAGGGAGAAAATCCTTCGAGTGTCCTCCCACACTTCCCACACCCCACACCCCACACCCCACACCCTATTTACTAGTCACTAGCCACTAGCCACTACAATCCACTCAACACTTCCCTAGCAGCGGCTAAAGTCTGCTCTACATCTGCTTCGGTGTGAGCTAGAGAGGTAAAGCCAGCTTCAAATTGAGAAGGCGCGAGATAAACTCCCCGCTCTAACATCCCGCGATAGAAACGGCTGAATTTGATTAAATCTGCCTTTTTAGCGTCTTCGTAGTTGTGTACTGGTCCTTCGGTAAAGAAAAAGCCAAACATCCCGCTAATTTGCCCGCCACAAGCAGCGTGTCCTGTTTCTTTGGCGACTTGCAGCATTCCATCGGCTAACTTTTTCGTGATGCGATCGAGCGCTTCGTACGTCCCAGGCTTTTGCAACAATTCCAAAGTCTTAATCCCTGCTGTCATTGCTAAGGGATTACCAGAAAGCGTTCCAGCTTGATAGACGGGACCTGCTGGGGCAATCATGGACATAATATCTTTGCGTCCGCCGTAAGCACCTACAGGTAAACCGCCACCGATAATTTTACCCAGGGTGGTTAGGTCGGGGGTGATGCCAAATCTCTCTTGAGCGCCACCGTAGGCAATCCGAAAACCAGTCATAACTTCATCAAATACGAGCAAAGCACCGCGATCGCGGGTAATTTCTCGCAATCCTTCCAAAAAGCCCGCGTCGGGAGGAATAAAGCCTGCATTACCGACAACTGGTTCTAAAATGACCCCGGCAATTTCGTCAGGGTTTTCTTCAAATAAAGCTTTGACCGTTTCTAGATCGTTGTAAGGCGCAGTGAGAGTGTTGCTTGTCGCAGATTTAGGCACTCCAGGGGAATCTGGTAAGCCAAGGGTAGCAACCCCAGAACCAGCTTTGACCAGAAACATATCGGCATGACCGTGATAGCAGCCTTCAAACTTGATAATCTTATCTCGTCCTGTAAAAGCTCGCATTAAGCGCAGGACTGCCATACAAGCTTCCGTACCGGAGTTGACGAAGCGTACCATTTCAATGCTAGGGACGGCATCAACGACCATTTCCGCTAGCACGTTTTCCAAAACAGAAGGCGCGCCGAAGCTCGTACCTTTTTCTAAGGCGGTGTGTAAAGCGGCGATCACATCTGGATGAGCGTGTCCGCAAATGGCTGGTCCCCAAGTCCCGACATAATCGATGTATTTATTGCCATCGACATCCCAAATGTACGCTCCCTCAACGCGATCGAATACGATCGGCTGTCCGCCTACAGATTTAAAAGCTCGGACTGGAGAACTAACGCCCCCAGGCATGAGTTTCTGAGCAGCGGCAAAAATTTCTTCTGATTTAGTGGTTTTGATGCTGGTATTAACCAAGGTTCTCTCCTAAGTTGGATACTAAAACTCTGTCTTTTGGGGTTTGTACGTTCGATTCAAAACACCTAAGGTAATAAATTACACGATAAAAAAAGAATAAAATTATGTTATACCGAACCAATCAAGATTTACCTGCGGAAATCCGCGATCGCTTACCTGAAGCAGCACAAGATTTGTATCGAGCTGCTTATAATTCAACCATCCAATGGTATGGAGAAACAACACAAGCTCATAAAGCAGCTCTAACTGCCGTAAAGATCTATTCTGCCAGAAATTTAGTCACAAGTGTTTAGAAGTGAGTGGTGAGTGTGGAAGGGGTGAGGAGTGAGGAGTGAGGAGCGAGAGGTGAGAGGTGAGAGGTCACGGGTAAGAGATAATTTTAATTAGTCTCGCGACGTGCAACTTACATCTATTGCCCCCTTTTTAGGGGGGTTGAGGGATCGCAAGACTCTACTACTCACTACTGACCTCTGTTTATGTCCTCCAATCCAGAATTAAATTCTTTTGCTCAAGCTATTCCACTGGATAAAATTCGCTATGACGAGCGCGGATTAGTACCAGCTATCGTCCAAGATTATCTAGACGGGACAGTGTTAATGCTGGCTTGGATGAATCGCGAGTCGTTGCAAAAAACTTTAGAAACCGGGGAGACTTGGTTTTGGAGTCGTTCCCGTACAGAACTATGGCATAAAGGAGCAACATCAGGACACATCCAAAAAGTGCGATCGCTCCGTTATGATTGCGATAGCGATGCAATTCTCATCAGTGCCGAACAAATTGGTGATGTCGCTTGCCATACGGGAGAACAGAGTTGTTTTCACCGCGAAGACGGACACATTGTTCCACCACCCGCAGACACCTTATCTCAAGTATTTGCCACAATTAGCGATCGCCGTGACAATCCTCAAGAAGGTTCTTACACTTGCAAGCTTTTGGCAGGGGGAGACAACAAAATTTTAAAGAAAATTGGCGAGGAGTCGGCTGAAGTTGTCATGGCATTTAAAGACGACGAGCCAGATGCGATCGCGGGGGAAGTAGCCGATTTGTTGTACCATACTTTAGTCGCCCTAGCACATCACCACGTCGATTTGAAAGACGTTTACCGCAAACTCCAACAGCGTCGCCGTTAATCTGTTAACTGTTAACTGTTAACTGTTACCAGTTAATCCTGACTTGCGACTTGTGAATGCGCGACTTGCGACCAGTGACCACGCACCACCCTTTCCTATCAACTGATAACTGCAACTGATAACTGACAACTGATTCAAGCCGTTCTCCACATTCCCATTCTCGTTCTTGCCGCAGTGACAAAAGCGTGAAATATGCGATGTTGAGCGGTATCTTGAATAGACATTTCAGGATGCCATTGTAACGCGATCGCCCAAGGATGATTTTCGTGTTCTAAGGCTTCGATGACTCCATCGGGTGCTTTTGCCGCAATCCGCCACTCAGAGGGAATAGTACCAACTGCTTGATGATGCCAAGAAACGACAGGTACTTCTAACGTACCGACAATTTGAGATAGGTGAGTATCTGGAGCAATTTTTACAGTATGCTCGGTTGAAAGCGCTTGGTCAGCTCGATGAGCTATAATCTCGCCAAATTTGTCGGGTAAGTGAGGAATCAGGCTACCACCAGTAGCTACCACTAGTATTTCTAAGCCGCGACAAATACCCAAAATTGGTATTTCAGTAGCCAAAGCCAATTGCGCCAGAGAAATTTCCGAGCGATCGCGTTCTGGGTCGATATTGTAAATTGTAGGGTGAGACACCCCGTTATACATGTCGGGATCGATATCACCTCCCCCAGAGAAAACCAAACCATCTAACTGAGCAAACACGGCAGCTAGGTTAGGTTCTCCTGCTGGAATTAGTATTGGCACGCCTCCTGCTGAGCGTACTGCTTCTACATAGAATTTAGATAGAGAGAAATTGCCTGTAAGCATCTGTCCCGATGTGGTGATGCCAATGAGAGGTGGCTGAAACTGCATCGTGCGTTTTACTTACTGTTTTTCTAATTTGAGGTGCGATCGCGACATTCTGCTATTCTGCCATCCCTGTTGCTATTTTGCCCGATCGCAGTGAGTCAGTTGGTAACGCTGCTTACTTCCATATAGCTGTAAGGTGGGCAATGCCCACCTTAGTTTAAAACTCGGCACTCAACGGCGCACGGGGGAAGGGAATGACATCGCGAATATTACCCATACCCGTCATAAACTGAACTAATCTTTCAAACCCCAAACCGAAGCCAGCATGAGGCACAGTACCGTAACGGCGCAAGTCTAAATACCACCACAGATCGTCAGGATTGATATCTTGAGCTTGCATCCGTTTTTCCAAAACTTCTAATCGTTCCTCCCGTTGAGAACCGCCGATAATTTCGCCGATTTTGGGTGCAAGAACGTCCATAGCGCGCACGGTTTTATCGTCGTCATTCACCCGCATATAAAAGGCTTTAATCTGCTTTGGATAATCGGTCACGATAACTGGTTTTTTAAATAACTCTTCTGCTAGGTAACGTTCGTGTTCCGACTGTAAATCTAATCCCCACTCCACCGGATAATCAAAAGTTTTTGTCGCCTTTTCTAACTGGGCGATCGCCTCTGTATAAGTAATTCGTTCAAATTGATTGTTGATAATATTATCAGCCGTTGCTAACACAGAATTATCAATTCGCTGATTGAAAAAATCCATATCTTCTGGACAAGTTTCTAAAACATATTTGAAAATATGCTTCAAAAACGCTTCTGCTAAATCCATATTTCCCACTAAATCGCAGAAAGCCATTTCTGGCTCTACCATCCAAAATTCTGCTAAATGTCGAGAAGTATTAGAATTTTCTGCCCGAAATGTGGGACCAAACGTATAGACATTGCTAAACGCCATCGCCATGACTTCAGCTTCTAATTGTCCGCTGACAGTTAAAAAAGCTTGTCCGCCGAAAAAATCTTGGCTGTAATCGATTTTGCCGTTGTCAGTCTGCGGAATCTTTTTCAGATCCAAACTCGTGACTGTAAATAGCTCCCCCGCACCTTCGCAATCGTTACGGGTAATCACAGGGGTGTGAACCCACAAGAAACCCCGTTCTTGAAAGAATTGATGGATTGCTGTCGCACAGGCATTACGGACGCGAAAAACTGCCCCTAATGAGTTGGTACGCGATCGCAAATGTCCGATTGTCCGCAAAAATTCAAATGAGTGGCGTTTTTTCTGCAATGGATATGTTTCGGGATCGGCATCACCAAACACTTTTACGGTTTCGGCTTGCAATTCAATTCTTTGCCCTTTACCTTGAGAAGGTACGAGTACACCGCTAATTTCTACCGAAGCACCTGTATTAATCTGCTTCAGAGTCGCTTCGTAGTCTGGCATTTCCGCCTTCAGTACCGCTTGCAAACTTGCCAAAGACGATCCATCGTTCACTTCCACAAACGCAAACCCTTTTAAATCGCGTTTGGTGCGTACCCAACCCTGAACCGTCACAGACTCATCTGGCTGTCCGTTGCGTAAAATTTCAATAATGCGTCGCTTCATAAAAGGGAGTAGGGAGTATTGAGTTGATAGTTGACAGTTGACGGTTGACGGTTAACTGTTAACTGTCAGCCATTACCAGTAAGAGACTTTAATATCCAGCCTACAATAACTCCTAACCCACCGAAGCGGACAGCTTGCCAGAAATGGGCTTTCAGGCTTCCCCAAGAAAACAGTTGGCTTTCGAGGTTGACTTCTATGGTTTCTAGCTGTGCTTGAATTTGTTTTAATTCTGCCTTTAACTGTACTTTCGAGTGTGGCGATCGCGCTCGCTCGATGTCTCGCTTAACCTGTGTTAATTGCTGCTGGAGTTCTGCTTGCTGCTGTCGATCGTGTTTGACTTGAGTGTAGCGTTGTTTCAGGGCGACAAGCGATCGCTCAACTTCGGCGATCGAGTTTTCCAACTCATCCTCTGATGGCGCAGGTGATTCTGGTGGCTGTGGCGGTTGCATCGATATTTGTTAGATTAGCGATCGAAACTAATATGCCCACCAGTATGCTTCAACCTACCAAGTTGGATCGAAAATCATCGTTAAGCGAATTTAGCACGCAGGAACTAGCCCAAGCTTTGATGGAAAGATTGTCGATCTCGCCTGATGAGTGGCACAAGCTTAAGTCTAATCGTAAAGCCAGAGCTAACGAGCAAGCAGCGGCGGCGATCGTCTTTTTACTGAAAGACCAACCAGAAGAAGCATTACCAAGGTTACAACAGGCAGTTGGTTGGTTAGACCGCTCGATCTCTGCCCCGCCTTGTCCCACTCATCAAAAAGGGGTGAGGAGCGAGGAGTGAGGGAGAAAGGATCGGGAGACAGGGAGGCAAGGGGGACAAGGGAGCTTCAGGCGCAGGGGAGCGGAGGAAGCAGAGGAAAAATTTCTGAGGTTTTCCGACTTCCAAATTCTGAATTTTGAATTCCCCTCGCTCCTCGCTCCTCACTCCTCGCCCCTAATTCAGCAGAGGTAAACGGAAACGGCTACCCATCTGCTTACCAAGTCTCAGTTCTGTTCCGGCTGCATTCCAAATTACGCGATCGAATATTTTGTATAAAATACAAGTACCGCGACCGTTCTCTGATTCTACTGAGGGCAAATATGCTTCAGGGTCTGGGTTGCAATCGCACGGACGGTCAAAACCACAGCCTTGATCGGAAATGATCCACCAATAATGGTCGTCTGTGTAAGAAAAGCGGACGATGACAATCTTACCAGGATCTAGCTTGTTCCCGTGTTTAGCTGCATTGACTAGTGCTTCCTGCAAACCCAGGCGTAGTTCTGCTTGCAACCGACATGGCACTTCTGCTAGGAGTAAATCGAGAATAGAACACAAATAGAGCGTAGAGGCAAAGCTAATCGTACTCCAGTTACGCCCAACTGGACGCGATGAGATAGTAATCACTACAAAAAACTCCGTAGCTTCCGGCTATTAATGACACGAACTTGCTGAGCGACAAACATAACGAATTAACAAACGCTAGGTACGATTTACTTCGTTTGTATGCATTCAAAGCAAACGTTGCTGACGTGCAATAGCTGAAAGAACTACTGCGAAGCTATAAAAAACTTGCGCGTACGATCTGCGATCGCCACTCCATATAGACAACCAATCGAGCGAATCCAGTCTTTCTTCCTCAACAGCATATAGCCCCTTGGATATCTGCCAACCTTCAAAAACAACAGCCAACCTTATATATGCGTTGACTGTATTTTCACTTGAATTGTATTTACCGAGATTGAAATTGGCAGCTGCCTCTTAATCAATATTAGCATCTTTGTTATCTTCTATCCTACATATTTATGCGGATCTATCGTAATTATACCTAAAACGAGGGATAAGGGAGCAGGGAGCAGGGAGCAGAGGGGCAGGGGAGCAGAGGAGAATTAATGACTCACACACCACTCATTCCCGACTCCCGACTCCCGTTTTCTAAAAACGCTGCACACTCCACATGGGCGGTTTGGGGGAAAAAGTCGGCTGGTTGGACTCTGGTAAGCTGGTATTTGCCATCTTGACAGAGCAATTTTAAATCGCGGGCAAGGGTAGCAGCTTTACAGCTGACGTAGACGATACGTTGTGGCTGGGTTTGCAGCAGGGTTTCGATGACGGCGCGATCGCATCCTTGGCGCGGTGGATCGAGCAGTACAATATCTGGGGTAGTTTCTAACTGGGGAAGCAGTTTTTCGACTTCTCCGACTTGAAATGTAGTGTTGGTAATCTGGTTGAGTCGGGCGTTGTTTTGGGCTTGTTCGACGGCGGCGGATTGAACTTCTAAACCGATTGCTTGTTGCACTTTTTGGGCTAGCGGTAAGGTTAACGTGCCGATGCCACAATATGCATCTACTAAGATTTCGCAGCCTTGTAAATTCAGGTGTTGGGTAATTTCCTGCAAGAGTGCCTCAGCCGCCTCCGTATAAACTTGAAAGAATGTATCGGGTAGCACATGAAACTTTAAACCTGCAAAAATTTCTAGTAGATACGGGTGTCCGGCAATACATCGGGTTTCACTGCCAAAAATAACGTTGGTGCGATCGCTTTGGCAATTTAACGAGACTCCGACTAGCTGCGGATAGCGGTCTAACCATTCCTGCGCCTGGGTTTCAATTCCAGGCAAGTCCCAGTTTTTTACTACCAGAGTTAGCAGCATTTCTCCCGTACGGCGACCGATTCGTAAGGCTAAATGGCGTACTTGTCCTCTGTGGTGTTTTTCGTCATATACCCGCCATCCCTGCTGTTGAATGTCTTGTTTGACTTCTGCTAGCAGGGGATTGAGGCGAGGATCTTGGACGGGACATTGATTGAGGTTAATTAACTGATGGCTGCCTTTTTGGTAGTAGCCTGCTTGGATTTGACCTGTAGCTGATTTTCCTAAAGGATATGTAGCTTTGTTACGATAACCGAGATCGGCATTCCCTGTTAAAACAGCATCGACAGGAGGATCGGCAAAGCCACCAATGCGTTGTAATGTCTGAATAACTTGATGGCGCTTGGCTTCCAGTTGTTGTTCGTAGGCGATATGCTGCCACTGACAGCCGCCACATTTATCGGCTACGATGCAGCGAGGACGAATGCGATCGCCAGAAGATTCGAGGAGTTGTTGAAGTTTACCGTAGGCGTATTGCGGCTTGACGCGCACCAAACGGACTAAAGCGCGATCGCCTGGGGTAGTATCGGGAATGAAGACAACCCTACTGTTGACACGCCCCACCCCATCACCACTATCATTTAGATCGGTAATGGATACTTCTACTAAGTCGCCCTGTTGCCAGCGGTCGGACGTGCGATCGTTCATGTTTTGTAAATTTTGTCCCCTTGTAACAGACATAACTGAAAAGATCCCTTTATTTGGGGGACATGAAATCGCTAAACTACAAATGATATTCTGACTCATTACCTATAATCATGAGTGTAGTAAGCCAAGTTATTCTCAAAGCCGATGATGAGCTGCGCTACCCCAGCGCTGGCGAACTCGAAAACATTAAAAACTTTTTGCAAACAGGCATACAGCGGATGCGCATTGCCGCAACCCTAGCCGAAAACGAAAAGAAAATCGTTCAGGAAGCAAGTAAAAAACTGTGGCAAAAACGTCCTGATTTTATTGCCCCTGGGGGAAATGCCTATGGCGAACGTCAGCGGGCGCTATGTTTGCGGGACTACGGCTGGTATCTGCGCCTAATTACCTATGGCGTGCTAGCTGGAGACAAAGAGCCAATTGAAAAGATCGGTTTGGTCGGTGTCAGAGAAATGTATAATTCTCTGGGCGTTCCCGTACCTGGAATGGTTGAGTCAATTCGCTGTTTGAAGAATGCTTCTCTATCTCTGTTGAGTGCGGAAGAAGCAGCAGAAGCAGCACCTTACTTTGACTATATTATTCAGGCAATGTCATAGTTTTTGGGTCTACTCAAGTAGCTCAAATTTATTTTGGGTTAATAGATCGATGAATGTCTCCCCATTGTTGGTAGTGACTGTGGCAGTTTTATTGTCAGGTTGCTAGCAAGCAGTGGGGAAACTTTTTTTAACGCATGTCGTAACCAAACAAATTCGGATCGACGTCTCCTAATTGCAAATCTGCCAAACCATACTCACTCCAACGTCTTTCTACCATCGCCGCTATATCGGGATCTGATTCTAAAGGTGCGCCCCATTCGTGTTCAGTTTCGGGTGGAATTTTGGTAGTTGCATCAATTCCCATGCGTCCGCCTAAACCAATTTTCTCGCTGGCAAAGTCGAGGGTATCGAAAGGTGTATTGGGTAAAATAAACACATCTCTGGTAGGGTCAACTTTGGAACTAATCGCCCAGACAACCTGACGCGGATCGCGAATGTTAATATCCTTATCTACCACAATCACGAACTTAGTATAGGTGAATTGGGGTAGGGCACTCCAAAAAGCTAGGGCTGCCCGTCGCGCTTGCCCAGGGTAAGCTTTATCAATCGAGATAATCGCGGCTTTGTAGCTTAAAGCTTCCATTGGCAGGAAAAAATCGACAATTTCGGAAACTTGCTGCCGCAGAATAGGAGTATAGATCCGGTTGAGAGCGATCGCCATCATTGCCTCTTCTTTTGGCGGACGACCGCTAAATGTGGTCAAATAAATTGGGTCTTGGCGATGCGTCATGCAGTGGAAGCGAATTAGGGGCGAATCTTCCAAACCACCGTAATAACCCATATGATCGCCAAAAGGACCATCGGGTAAAACCTCGCCTGGGGTAATGGTTCCTTCTAAAACAAACTCGGAGTCGGCGGGTACTTCTAAATCTACCGTCTTGCATTTGGCTAAATTTACGCCAGAACCGCTATAAAGTCCGGCAAACAACCATTCCGATAAATCGACAGGAATCGGCGTAGCCGCTGCCATGATAATTAAAGGATCGACACCAAGGGCGATCGCAACTTCTAATTTCTTACCCCGTTCTGCGGCTTTACGCAAATGTCTCGCCCCACCTCGTACCGATAACCAGTGTACTGTCATGCTGTTTTGCGATTGCAGCTGTAGGCGATACACGCCGACGTTAGGCGTACCTGTCTCGCAATCTTTAGTAATGACTAAGCCCAGCGTGATAATTTTACCTGCATCGCCTGGATAAGGACGGATCAGGGGAAGTTTGTTTAAATCGAGTTCGTCACCTTGAACTACCACTTGCTGACAAGCGGGAAAAAAATCTCTTCCTGGTTTTGCTTTGACGACATCAAATAACACCTTGCCAAATTCTACCGCTTGAGAAATCTTCTTCGGCGGTTTTGGCTGTTGCAGCATACTCAGCTTTTTCCCCAATTCTTCTAGTTCTTGGGGTGTCTGCATATTCATCGCCCAGCAGATTCTTTCTACCGTCCCCATCAAGTTAATTGCTATAGGATGGGGCGAACCTTTGACATTCTCGAACAATAACCCAGGACCACCTTGTTGTAACATCCGGTTAGAAATCTCAGCAATTTCCAAATCGGGATCGACTAATGCGGTAATTCGCCGCAGTTGTCCTCTTTGTTCTAGAAGCTTGATGAATCCCCGCAGATCTCTCATAATAGTCACTTGTCATTGGTCGTTGGTCATTTGCGATCGCAGACAAACATGCGATCGCATCTCCCAATATTTATAATTATGAGGAAATATTATAAATTTATAAATAAATATCTGGCGATCGCTTACTGTGGCTGTATGTGTTGTTCCAATAGTAAGCTAAGTTCTTCCTTACTCATTTCCCCTTGAGCTACTTGCAGTACTACTTGGTAGGCTCGATCGTCAGAACAATTCAAATTGTAACCATTTAAGCGCAAAAATGCCTCCATCGCACCAAAAGCAGTGCGCTTATTACCATCTAAAAATGGATGATTCTTAGCAAGATGATAAAGATAAGCGGCGGCTTGTGCTTGAATCGTAGAATGCAGTAACTCACCAAAGAAAGATGCTTGTGGTTGAGAGACAGCAGATTCAAGTAATCCTTCATCTCTGATCCCAGGCATCCCACCAAACTGTTCGAGTAAAATTTGGTGAATGGTGAGAATATCATTTATTTCTAAAAATTCAGGAGTTGGCAAGACGGCGATAAACCTCCTGACGTTCTTCAAGAGAAACTAAGAAAGCTTGTACTGCCTTGCTATGAGTTGTTTCCGACTTTGGCTTCAGCGAGTAGATGAATTCTAAGATTGTCTGCAACTGAGGTTCGCTGAGGGAATCAATTTCTTGTAGAATTTGCTCTTTAGTATTCATCTGGCAATTTTTGATTTTTGGTTGTTTCTATTGACTTCTGACTTCCGACTTCTGGCTTCTGACTTCTCCAATGTATCCCTTCTAATCTTTCGTTCTTGGATAGTGCCGATCGCTTTGACAAATAAAGTCTCTATTCGATTATATAATTTTTGCGGTAGTAACAGAAGTAGGTAGGCAGCAATTAGAGTCGAGCAAGTCCGATAGAGTTCTTCAAATACCATCTGCCAGTGAGTAGCCAAGGCTAGATGAATCAAATTAACGGCGATTTTTCCTTCCCGAAACCGGACGGCGCTGCGGGCTAAATACCGAATATAGTAAGCTTTAATTGCCCCGCGCCAACGCAAGTTTAATTCTGGTGCGTACGAACGAGTTTTCTCAACTTCTTGACTGGCAGATTCTAACCGTTTTAATAAGTTTGCTGTCATGCCTCCAGTATTGACTCTGTATAGCGTCAAAGCTGCGGGAATTCCTTCAATTTCCCATTTGGTTTGAATTAGAATCCGCAGTAAAAAATCAGTTTCTCCCCCCGAGACTCTGAATTGTTCGTCAAAATAGCAATCCTCAAAATTTCCATCACGCTGATGCGTAAATTTGATATCTTCTAAAACTTTGCGACGGATGACTCCCGCTGACCCATTTCCAATTGGATTGCAACGAAGTAAATACGATAAGTTAATTCTTTTCAGCTTAGGCATTTGGTAAGTTCCTAAATGCTTACCATTTACATCGATAAAACTAGAACGACAAAAACTCATGCCAATAAAGGGAGATGATTCTAGATGCGTAACTTGTTTTTCTAATTTTGGTGGCAACCACAAATCGTCTCCATCTAAAAAGGCGATATATTCTCCTCGTGCGTGACGAATTCCCGTGTTTCTCGCCGCTGGTACGCCGCGATTTTCTTGACGAATAATTCTAATTCTCGGATCGTTAAATTGGCGACAAATTTCTACACTGCGATCGGGCGAACCGTCATCAATGACTAGAATTTCAAAGTTTTTGTAAGTTTGGGCTAACACTGAATGAATTGTCGCTGCAATATATGGTTCACTCTTGTAAACCAGAACAATAACAGAAACTTTTGCCATCTTTAAGATTTGCGCCCATTTCAGGGATAGTAATATTTATCATACGGTAATGTTGCGTAAGAAAACCTTTCTTACAGTAATATTTTTTACTAAAATGGCTTGTAGCTCAGCTCCGAGTCGAGCTAGAGCCGTAAAAATCCGTGCAAAAATCTATAGTTCAAAAATCTATAATGGGTGAATGTAAAGCTAAACCCGAACTTGTCTGCACCTAATGACCACTGCTAACCGCCGCTATCACATCACCACTTTTGGCTGCCAGATGAACAAGGCTGACTCCGAACGCATGGCTGGCATCCTTGAGGATATGGGCTTCGAGTGGTCAGAAGACCCAAATGAAGCAAGTTTACTCCTCTACAATACTTGCACGATTCGGGACAACGCCGAGCAAAAAGTTTATTCCTACTTAGGCAGACAGGCGAAGCGCAAGCAGGAACAAGCAGACTTAACAATAGTCGTCGCTGGTTGCGTGGCACAGCAGGAAGGAGAAACACTGCTGCGACGAGTACCGGAAATCGATCTCGTCATGGGACCCCAACACGCCAACCGTTTAGGAGAATTGCTAGAACAGGTATTCGACGGTAATCAAGTTGTAGCAACAGAACCCATTCAAATTGTCGAAGATATTACGAAACCGCGCCGCGACAGCACTGTAACAGCTTGGGTAAATGTAATTTACGGTTGCAACGAACGCTGTACTTATTGCGTGGTTCCCAACGTGCGCGGTGTAGAACAGTCTCGCACGCCGGAGGCGATTAAAGCCGAGATGGTAGAGTTAGGCAAGCAAGGATATAAGGAAATTACCTTACTCGGTCAAAATATCGATGCCTACGGACGCGACTTACCAGGAACTACCCCAGAAGGCAGACACTTACACACGCTGACAGATTTACTCTACTACGTCCACGACGTACCAGGAGTCGATCGCCTCCGTTTTGCTACCAGCCACCCGCGCTATTTCACCGAACGATTAATTCGCGCCTGTGCGGAATTACCCAAGGTATGCGAACATTTTCACATTCCCTTCCAATCGGGTGACAACGAAGTCCTCAAACGCATGTCACGGGGTTACACTCACGAAAAATATCGGCGGATTATCGATAAAATTCGGCAACTCATGCCCGATGCTTCAATTAGTGCTGATGCCATTGTCGGCTTTCCTGGGGAAACTGAAGCACAGTTTGAAAATACGCTCAAATTAGTTGCTGATATTGGTTTCGACCATTTGAATACAGCGGCTTATTCCCCTCGTCCTGGGACTCCCGCTGCTTTATGGGATGCACAATTAAGCGAAGAAGTCAAGAGCGATCGCCTGCAAAGATTAAATCATTTAGTCGCCACCACAGCTCAAGCGCGATCGCAACGTTATTTAGGTAGGCTTGAAGAAGTTTTAGTCGAAGACCAAAATCCTAAAAATCCCCAACAAGTGATGGGAAGAACGAGGGGAAATCGTTTGACGTTCTTTGATGGCGATATTGTCCAGCTCAAGGGGAAATTAGTTACAGTCAAAATTACCGAAGTACGGGCTTTCAGTTTGACAGGAGAACCGATAGAGGCGCGACAATTGGTAGTGAGTTGACAGTTGACAGTTGACAGTTGACAGTTATCAGTTATCGGTGTAGAACCAAAATTTGCTTCCGTGCGGGAATATTGGCAAGGTTTATCAGAAAACGAATTTCACCTATATGAAGTTGTTTTTACCGAGCCTGCTGAAAAGTAAATTTGAATTTGGAGATTAACTAGATGAATGCAAATGTCAATCTCTTTTCACCTGTAAAGCTTGGTTGCTACACTCTGCCAAATCGAATGATAATGGCTCCTATGACTCGGTTGCGGGCGATCGACAGCATTCCCAATGCTCTCATGGCAACCTACTACGCTCAAAGGGCTTCTGCGGGACTTATAGTAACTGAATGCACGATGGTTTCACCAATGAGTCTGGGTTACATGAATTGTCCTGGGATTTATTCGTCAGAACAGGTGGAAGGATGGCGGTTAGTGACTGATGCCGTACACGATCGCGGCGGACGAATATTTTTGCAGTTGTGGCATTGCGGTCGCATCTCGCACCCAGCTTTACTAGGAGGCAAATTACCAGTTGCACCCAGCGCGATCGCGGCTGTCGGCGAACTGCACACCCCAGTGGGTAAAGTTGCGATGGAAGCACCCCGCGCTTTAGAAACCGCTGAAATTGCCGAGATCGTCGCACAGTTTCGTCAAGGTGCAGGGAATGCTTTAGCAGCTGGATTTGATGGCGTAGAACTGCATGGTGCATTTGGATATCTCATCGATCAATTTCTCCAAGACGGTTCGAACCAGCGATCGGATGAATACGGTGGTTCTGTAGAAAACCGCGCTCGATTTATGTTGGAAGTTGTAGCTGCTGTTGCTAGCGTCTGTGGTGCAGATCGATTGGGAATTAAACTTTCTCCCAGTAACACCTTCTACGGAATGCACGATTCCAATCCGACAGAAACTTTTGGCTATGCGATCGATGCACTCAATCGCTTTCGTCTTGCCTACCTTCATTTAATGGAGCCAAACGAAACCGATCTATCGACTCGCAATGTTCTCAACCCAGTCACGCCTTACTTTCGTCCCATCTATCGAGGAACTTTGATAACAAATGGTGGTTACGACCATCCAAAGGGCGATAGTATTTTAGCTAGTGGCGATGCCGATTTAGTTTCCTTCGGCAAGCTATTTCTGGCTAATCCTGACTTACCAAAACGCTTTGAACTGAATGCAGGCTTGAACGATCCAAACTCCAAAACCTTCTACAGTCCCGGCGAAAATGGTTACATCGATTATCCCTTCTTAGAAGATGGATCGATGGCAACAGTCAAAAGTTAAAAGTCAAAAGTCAAAACCTTTTTACACCCCATACTCTCTAGAGCGATCGCTGATAACTGACAACCGACAACTTTGTACAAACGTTACATGTAACGTCTCTACACTGATAACTGACAACTGATAACTGATAACTGAATCATGCAAGTTCGTAATTCTTACACTAGGCTTTTAGTAACTGACTTAAAAGCTTGTTTTGCTTTTTATCGGGATATTTTGGAATTTAAGGTAATAGTAGATGCTACTCAGGAAGGGTATGCTGAATTTGCCGCTGGAGATATGAAACTAGCAGTATCGCAACGGCAAGAAATGGCAGAAATAATTGGTAGCGATCGCCTCCCACTTCATGCAGAATGTCAAGATCGCGCCGTATTAGTTTTTATAGTTGCTGATGTAGAAACAGTTTGTCACGAATTAAAACAAAAGGGAATTAAATTTACTAGAGAGCCAATGAGTAATCCTAGCTACGATCTCAAAACTGCTTATATACGCGATCCTGATGGAAACTTAATTGGGATTTATCAATATATGATTTAATCGAGTTGACGATCGATCGGGGTGCAATTGAGTTGACAATATAGCTTTCCTTGTTTTACCTTGAAATATACATGAGAAACTAGCGATCGGGCAGCTAGCAATTGAAAAATAAAGTAGAAATTAAAGAAGTGGCAGATTAAGAAATTAGGGTTATTTTCTGGATTTTAGCTAGTTGTATCGAAACAAATTGAGTGGATTTAGACTTTGCAAACCAAAACGTACAACTGATAATTCGATCGCGCCATAGAGTAAACCAATTCAGCAATTGGAGAGTTTTATGATATCTGGGCAAAATTCTCGCGTGTGGTTGATTACAGGTAGTTCCAGTGGTTTCGGGAGAGCGATCGCCCAAGCAGTATTAGATCGGGGCGAGAAAGTCGTGGTAACGGCGCGAAATCCCCAGCAGGTTGAAGATATTCAGACAAAATATCCCGATGGCGCCCTAGCAGTACAGCTAGACGTGACTCAGCCAGCACAAGTCCAAGCAGCAGTAGAAAAAGCGATCGCTAAATTCGGACGCATTGACGTACTGGTAAATAATGCTGGCTACGGTGCGATGGGGGCGTTGGAAGAACTCAGCGATGAAGCAACCCGCCGCCAGTTTGAAACGAATGTTTTTGGGGCGCTGAACATGATGCGGGCGGTGCTACCCTCGATGCGGCAGCACCGCAGTGGATACATTCTCAACCTTTCTTCGGTAGGTGGTTTTGTGTCCTTTCCTGGTGCTGGAATTTACTGTGCGACTAAGTTTGCTCTAGAAGCCTTGTCTGAAGCACTTGTCAAGGAAGTAGAGGCGTTAGGGATTAAAATTATCATCGTCGAACCAGGGGCGTTCAGGACAGATTTCAACGGGCGATCGCTCGTCCTAGCTGATACTCAAATTGCCGACTACGAACCCGTAATTAGCGGTTTCCGTCAGTGGTTGCAAGATATGGATGGCAAGCAACCGGGCGATCCCGTTAAAGCAGCCGAGGCAATGATTCAAGCCGTAAATAGCGACAACCCACCTTTACGACTCGCTTTAGGTGCAGATGCCGTGAGTGCAATTGAAACAAAACTAGAATCAGTCAAGGCAGAGATGGGGGCTTGGAAAGACGTAGCCGTGAATACGGCTTATGAAGGGGCGACTGTCGGCGCGATCGGCGGGTAAGCGATCCGTTAAATTTCCCCCACTTCTTCCATACCCACCCCATCCCTCATACAACTCATGAAAGCAATTCGGATGCACGCTTATGGTGGTGCAGATGTCCTAAAGTACGAAGACGTGCCGCTACCTCAACCCGCAGCAGATGAAGTTTTAATTCGGATTTATGCGGCAGGAGTTAATCCTGTAGATTGGAAGATTCGCGAGGGATATGTGGGTAAAACCTTCAAATTGCCTCATATTCTCGGTGCTGATGTTGCGGGAGTTGTGGAGTCTGTTGGTGATGCGGTACAGCGACTGAAGCCAGGAGATGAAGTATACGGCTACGCTAGCTTGCGGCGGGAAGGTACGTATGCTGAATACATCGCTGCTAAAGAATCGGAAGTCACGCTAAAACCCAAAAGCATCGATTTTATTCAAGCAGCAGCTTTACCAGTGGCAGCGCTGACATCTTGGCAGGCAATCTTTGATACGGCGCACTTAGAGGCAGGACAAAAAATTCTCATTCATGCCGCATCTGGTGGAGTCGGATCGATCGCCGTGCAATTGGCAAAAGCCAAGGGTGCGCATGTTATCGGTACAACTTCTACTCGGAATACTGAATTTATCCGCAAATTGGGAGTAGACGAAGCAATAGATTACCAAGCAACACCATTTGAAGATGTCGTGCGCGATCTCGATGTGGTATTAGATACAATTGGTGGTGAAACGCGATCGCGATCGCTCAAAGTCCTCAAACCAGATGGAATACTCGTTTCAATTGTCGGTTCACCATCAGAAAGTGCCAGCGTGAGAGTTGCTGTGACTCACGTACAACCAAATGCGGCGCAATTAGCTGAAATTACCACTCTCATCGACTCAGGGCAAGTTAAACCTCATGTAGAAACGATACTACCCTTGAGCGAAGCCGCACAAGCACACCAGTTAAGCCAGAGCGGACGGACGCGGGGTAAAATCGTGCTGCGGGTTGACTAAAGGCGAAAAGCGGGAAATTTTTCTCCGATCGCCAAGTCGCTGCATACTAGTCCCTATACTTGAAGAAGTTGGTGTATTCGATCGATCCAACTTACAATCGAGCATGGAAAATCCTCGCCAACTAGCTTTTATCGCTCTCAAGGCAGTACATCGCGATGCCTATGCAGATGTCGCTTTAGATTGGGTACTCAGTCAATCGAATTTAAATGCTAACGATCGCCGTTTGGTAACAGAATTAGTTTATGGCAGCGTTAGGAGAATGCGATCGCTCGATGCTCTGATCGATCGCTTAGCTAAAAAAAAATCTCACCAACAACCCCCCGACTTACGCACTATTCTCCATCTCGGCTTATACCAGCTATGCTACCTGACTCAAATTCCCTCCTCTGCTGCTGTCAATACGACAGTGGAATTGGCAAAAACTAATGGTTTGGCTGGATTGAAGGGATTTGTCAATGGGATTTTGCGTCAATTGATTCGGGAGATGGAAGGGAGCAGGGAGCAGGGAGCAGGGAGCAGGGGAAGAGAACAGAGGAGCAGAGGAGCAGAGGAGCAGAGGGGCAGAGGAAGTATCTCTAGCCACCAGCCACTAGCCACTAGTCACTCATGTCAACTGTCTTCAAGTAGTGTAGCGCCAGCGTCTACTGTCATCCCATTACCAGAAGATCCAGTTGAAAGACTAGGAATTCTACACAGTTACCCTAATTGGATGATTGAATTGTGGCTGGAACAGTTGGGTTTGGTAGAGACAGAACAACTGTGTGAATGGTTTAATCAATCGCCAGCGATCGATCTACGAGTTAATACTTTACAAACTTCTATCGAAGAAGTAGAGAGGCAGTTACAAGCAACAGGAGTGTCTGTAACGCGGCTTCCCCATCTACCCCAAGCTTTGAGGTTGACTGGCAGTATTGGTGCAATTCAAAACTTGCCTGGATATAGTGCGGGATGGTGGACTGTACAAGATAGTAGCGCTCAACTTGTGAGTCATGTACTCGATCCGCAAGCGGGGGAAGTTGCGATCGATGCTTGTGCTGCACCTGGAGGTAAGACAACTCACATCGCCGAATTAATGCAAGATAAAGGGACAATTTGGGCTTGCGATCGCACGACATCTCGTTTGAATAAACTTAAAACAAATGCCGAACGCTTACAACTGCGATCGATAAAAATTTGTCCTGGGGATAGTCGTTCTCTGCCTCAATTTACGAATATAGCCGATCGCGTGTTGCTTGATGCTCCCTGTTCTGGATTAGGAACTTTGCACCGCCACGCCGATGCTCGTTGGCGACAAACGCCCGCATCAGTACAAGAACTTGCTAACCTACAAAGAGAACTACTCGATCGCACGGCTACCTGGGTGAAACCTGGTGGTATTCTTGTCTACGCCACTTGCACTCTTCATCCTTTAGAAAATGAAAGAGCAGTGGAATGGTTTTTATCAAGCCATCCCCAATGGCAAATCGATCCTCTTCCACCCGATTCTCCTGCAACTCCATTTTCCACCGCCGCAGGCTGGCTGAAGTTATATCCCCATCAGCATCAAATGGATGGCTTTTTTATGGTTCGATTGAAGAAGAGGGAGCAGTGACCAGTTATCAGTTATCAGTCATCAGTTAACTGTCAGTTGTCAACCAATTACCAATTACCAATTACCAAAAATGACTAATAATTCTAATACCAAAACTTTAATGAAAATCTTGATTGGTGCTGCTTGGTTGGACGGTAAAATTCAACCAGCGGAAAGAAAATATCTTCAGCAAGTCGCTCAAGCAAAAAATTTGGCTGACGATCCAGAGATTCGACCTTTACTCAACGAACTCCGAACAGTACAGCCTACAGAATGTTATGAATGGATTCAAGCATATTTGGGCGATCGCCCTAGTGAAACAGCTTATCAAAGTTTGATTGAAGCTATTAGCGGCTTAATTTATAGTGATGGCGATGTTGCCGTAGAAGAGGCTAAATTGCTCAACAAAATAGAGTCTTCTCATTCAGAGGAAATAGAGCATCATTCCATTCACAATTCCACAATTCACGCAATTCAAAAGCTCTACCGCCGTTGGGTAGAGACTCAAAATTAGTCATTGGTCATTTGTTATGAGTGGCTAGTGGCTAGCGAACGGGGGTTAGCAGCTGAATTCTTCATCTGTTCACTTTTCACCAGTCACCAATCGCTGATAACTAATAACTCTGTACAGACGTTACATGTAACGTCTCTACACTGACTTTTGACCTTTGACTTTTGACTTTTGACTTTTATTTTGGTTCGCCAACTCCAGGAGTTTCTTCTTTTTTCACTTCTGGTACTACGCCGGGACGTTCTTTATCTTCCCAACCTACAGGACGCTTGGAATTGTACCAAGCAACTGAACCAATTGTCGCAGCAGCAATAAAACCAACTACATATACTAGAGTTGCAGAGATTGGAAAGTGGGGCTGATTTACTGCCGCATCTGCTGCTGCTTGCATTAATATGTGCATAGTCATATTTCCTCAAATTGCTAATACTACTGTTTAGACCCTATACAAACAGAGTACCATTTCCATCCTCCCCAGGAAAGAAGCTAAGTGACACTTATCAGTTGTCAGTTATCAGTTATCAGTTATCAGCTATCAGTTATCAGCTATCAGTTGTCAGTTATCAGTTATCAGTTATCAGTTGTCAGTTGTCAGTTGTCAGTGAAGAAAGGGAGTAGGAAGCAGCATACAAATGACCAGTGACTCTTGACCAATGACAAATTAACCCAGCAAACAAGCTACCGGAAACAAAATATATTCTAAAAAGAAGAGTTTCCAAATGAATTGATAACAACTCGCGATCGCGCTTTTATCTTGTAAGTTTACTTGACGGCTGCGCCACCATAGCAAAGCTAAGAGTAATAAGTGGGTACTGATGAGAAAAGTTGAGTTAACTGAGGGAAGTCCTAGAATTCCTGCAATTATTATACCTATATAACATGTAGTTATTACCCAAAGTGCTAGGTTAAAAACTTTTTCTTTCCCTAAAGCAATGGTGAAAGTTGTAATGTGATATTGGCGATCGCCTTCTAAATCGGGAATGTCCTTAAAGATTGCGATCGCAAAGGTAAATACTAAAATAAATAAAGTTAGCGTCCAAACCGAGCTAGGAATTCCTGAAAATCCTTGCCATAACCAGTTGAAATGTAGAAATAATCCTAAGTTGACTATTGCTCCTCTAACCGAAAAAATGCATAAAGCTGCCCAAAAAGGAAATCTTTTCAACCGGATTGGTGGTAAGGAATAAGCTGTTCCAATAGCTAAACTGATTGCTACCATGCCAAATAAATACCATCCAGCAACCCCAGCTAATACTAGCGCTAAAAGCCCCGTTATGGCTATTAAAATTTGACCTGTACGCCGGGAAAACTCACCAGATGCTATTGGTAAATGAGGTTTATTAATTTTGTCGATTTCAACATCTTCCAGTTGATTCAAGCCAACAATATAAATATTGCCACACAGACAAGCAACCCACGCCAAAAATAGGGGCTGTAGGGGCGGGTTTAGCCAATGAATTATGCGTTCGATGAGAGAACTATCTACAAAACCCGCCCGTACGGAAGTCGAGAGTTGAATTATGCGTTCGATGAGAGAACTATCTACAAAACCCGCCCGTACGGAAGTCGAGAGTTGAATTATGCGTTCGACAAGAGAGCTATCTGCAAAACCCGCCCGTGTGGGAGTTGGAAGTTGGGAAAGATCGATTTGTGCATCAAAGGCAATTAAATACATTCCTAAGACGCTTAAACTCGTACCGATAATTGTGTGGGGACGCGAGAACTTCCAAAAAGCATAAAGCCACTCAACTAAATTTAATCGCCTGACTTTCGGCGTTCTCTGCGTCTTGACGGTACGTTTCATTACTTAATCCCACACAACAAGCCAAATCGAATTAAACCACGCTGGTAGCCCCGCTGCATCAGCCCCAGAGACAATGCTGCTTGAATTGTTTCCCAGCCAGATAAAATTAAACCTAATATTGCCGTGGGATTAAGAGCGGAATCGATGACTACATCCCAAAATGGCGCTACAGCAGTTGACCAATCTGCGGTACGGATGCCGTTTAAATTAAGATTGCGGGCGATCGCTTCATATTCCGGTAAGGCGATCGTGTAAGGTAAGTGATACACCTCGTAAATCTCGTTTAGATGCTTTTGCTCGTCTGCTGTCAGAATACCTCCTGACTGAGCATCCGTAGGGCGATGACACCAAGTCACCATAATTAGCTTTCCCCCAGGTTGCAGCACGCGGTAGCACTCTTGCATGAACTGAACCTTATCGGGCATATGTTCACCGCTTTCTAATGCCCAAACAAAGTCAAAACTGTTATCCGCAAAAGGCATATTCTGAGCATCTGCAACTAAAAATTCGGTTTTTTGACTCAACCCGATAGCTTGAGCGCGTTGAGCCGCTCGATTTGCTTGAAACGGGCTGAGAGTAATTCCCGTGGCTTGGGCATTGTATTTTTGGGCGAGATATAGCGAACTACCACCTATACCGCAGCCAACATCAAGGATATGCTTTGCTTGCTCGACATCTGCCCATTGCAGCAGTTCTTCAATTAAATCAATTTGTGCCTGTCGCCGCTCTTTTCTCTGTTTTCCATCTGTGCCATAGTAGCCATGATGCATGTGTTCCCCCCACACCTGTTCCCACACACTAGAGGAGGAATCGTAGAATTGCCCAATCCGCTCGTAAAGTGTTGCACTCATCACAACTCAGTATTAACGTAACCCGCAATTAGCCTACCACAAGAGACAAGTCGTAAGTCGTAAGTCGTAAGTCGTAAGTCGTAAGTCAAAATTTACCTCTCTCACCTCTTACCCCTCACCTCTTATCTCTCCCCTCTCACCCCTTACCTCTCACCCCTCACCCCTCCAAATGACTGTTCCTCGAACTATTTCTTTAGGATTTTTAGCGGTAATCGCTGTTGGAACGTTGCTGTTGATGTTGCCTTTTTCTTCTAGTAGCGGTGATTGGACTAACCCAATTGTGGCGCTGTTTACGTCTACTTCTGCTGTTTGTGTTACTGGGTTATCTGTAGTAGATGTGGGGACTTATTTCTCATTTTTTGGACAGGTAATTTTGGTTGCTTTGGTGCAAATTGGTGGTTTGGGTTACATGACAGCTACCACTTTTTTATTAGTTTTAATTGGAGTGAAATTTGGATTGCGCGATAAAGTGGCAATTCAACAAGCGCTCGACCGAACAGGTTTATCTAATAGTGCCGATTTAATCCGTTCGATCATTGGCGTAACTCTAATTTTTGAAATTACGGGAATCTTTCTACTTCTACCAGTTTTTACACCTCAATATGGAATCGATCGCGCCTTGTGGCTAGCTATATTTCATAGTGTCAATGCTTGGAACAATGCGGGTTTCGGTTTATTTAAAGATAGTTTTATAGGCTATCAATCTTCGGTCTTATTAAATTTAGTCGTAACTGGATTAATTATCTTTGGTGGAATCGGATATGGAGTTCTTTTTCAAATTTATATCTATTTGCGCGATCGCATCCAACGCAAGCCAGAAAGAGTCGTGTTTTCTCTAGATTTGAAAGTAGCAATTAGCACGAGTTTAATTTTATTGATTGCTGGTACAGTTGCTTTCTTTTTAATCGAGTCGAGAAATCCCAATACTTTCGGTAATCTTAGTTGGCAAAATAAAATACTAGCTGCTTGGTTTCAGTCTGTGACTCCTAGAACAGCTGGATTTAACACGATTGATATTGGTAAAATGACCAATGCTGGCTTATTTCTGACTATTGCCTTTATGTTTATTGGTGCAAGTCCAGGTGGTACGGGGGGAGGTATCAAAACTACAACTTTGCGCGTGTTAACTAGCTGCACCAAGGCAATTTTACAAGGCAAAGAGGAGGTACTACTTTACGAGCGCCAAATTCCACTCAACCTGATTTTAAAAGCTGTTGGCGTACTAGTTGGTTCCATCGCCACGGTCATACTAGCAACAATTTTGATATCCTTGACTGACCCGAACATAGATTTTATTCAAATCTTGTTTGAAGTCGTGTCTGCTTTTGCTACTGTAGGACTTTCGACCGGAATCACTGCCAATGTCTCTGCTGCGGCTAAGTTAGTCTTAATCGCCACCATGTTTATCGGACGGGTAGGTATTTTGTTACTCATAGGAGCCGTACTAGGAGATCCTCGCCCTACTGCTATCCACTATCCCGAAGAAAATTTACTTGTGGGATAAATCGCTAGAAACAAGTGATATCGGGAGATCTAGGCAAACCTGCTGTTTTTGAGTTGTAAAGGTATATATTTGAGTTGGAACGATTTAGTAACTTTACTTCACATAAGAAGTAAAGCCGATTGAAGCAAAGGTATAAGCGTGTGAATCTGTCGTCTTTAGGTTTTTTTCGCAGTCTCCGCAAAGATAACCACCAGTTTGCAGTCATTGGCTTAGGGCGGTTTGGGCGTGCTGTCTGCTCTACTTTACATCGATTGGGTTATGAGGTACTAGCGACGGACATTGATGAGAAAAACGTCAATCAGGTTATGAGCGAACATATTGCAGCTCACGCTGTACAACTTGATTCTACTGACTCTGTAGCGTTAAAAGAAGCGGGAATTTACGAGTTTGATACGGTCATTGTTGCGATTGGTAACTATATACAAGAAAGTATTATTACGACGCTGAACTTGAAAGAAGGTGGCGTACCGCATATTGTGGCAAAAGCATCTTCAGGGGTTCATTGCAAATTGTTACATCGCGTTGGCGCGGATCACGTTGTCTTTCCTGAGTATGAAGCAGGATGCGAGTTAGCGCGATCGCTCACCAAACCAGCTATTCTCGATCGCTTCGACCTCGATCCAGATAATAGCATCGTTGAAGTTATCGTACCTGACGAATTTCATGGCAAAACAATCGGCGATCTACAAATTCGCAACCGCTATGGTTTAAACTTGCTAGCAGTGAGTCAAGATGGCAAATTTGAAATCAACCCCGATCCTAGAAAACGCTTAGAGAAGGGTTCTGCTATGGTTGTAATTGGTTGTAATAAGGATATTAATCGCTTACCAATTTAACTTGGCTTGCATCTATAGATGTCATAATTTTTTTTCATGCGATCGCTATCTACCTGTCACTTTTTTGTCACATTCACTCATTAGTATGTTTGTAAGTAGACTCTATGTCTGCTCCTCACACCACACTTCAAGGCAACCCTTCCGCACCACAACGGAAGGGTTTTTTATTAGCGAGGATAACGCTGCATCAACTCCCGCACTTGTTCGGCGTGATAGGAACTCCGGGTCAGGGGTGAAGAAACCACTTGCAGGAAACCCAAAGATTCACCATACTCCCGCCAAGCATCAAATTGTTCTGGAGCAATAAAACTATCTATTTTTAAATGCTTTTGGCTGGGTTGAAGATATTGTCCTAGTGTGAGAATATCGCAATTTACAGCCCGTAGATCTTGCATCACCTGGCAAATTTCAGCATCAGTTTCTCCCAGTCCTACCATCAAACCAGATTTAGTGTAGACAGAAGGAGCTAAAGTACGCGCTCGCCTTAACAATTCTAAGGAGCGATCGTAGTCTCCTTGGGGACGTACTCGCCGATACAGTCGGGGAACGGTTTCTGTATTGTGATTTAAGACTTCTGGTTGCGCCTGTAAAATCGTCGCCAAAGCATCCCAATTCGCACATAAATCGGGAATTAAGACCTCAATCGTAGTTTGCGGGGATAGTTCGCGAATAGCTTGAATACAGCCGACAAACTGAGATGCACCCCCATCCGATAAATCGTCTCTATTTACGGAAGTGATCACGACATGATTGAGCCGCAGCCGCCGAACTGCTTCAGCTAGGCGTTGTGGTTCTGTGGGATCTAGGGGTTTAGGTTTTTTTTCAAAATCAATATCGCAGTAGGGACAAGCACGGGTACAAGCTGGACCCATAATCAAAAACGTTGCCGTACCTGCATTAAAACACTCGCCAATATTAGGACATGAGGCTTCTTCGCAGACAGTATTGAGGGCTAAATCTCGCAAAATGTCTTTAACTTTACCGACGCGCTGCCACTGCGGCGCTTTTACCCGTAACCACTCTGGCTTAACAGTCACAATTGGCTCTAACTACTGTAGTTTCTTAGTGTCGATCTTATCAGGCAAAGGAATGGTCGATCGCTGTTAGTTAGCGTTTTTACTTCTTCGCTTGCGCCAGCGGGACGTTGGTTCTAATGGACTGGTTTGTTGTTCTTGGATTCGTCTTTGACAAATTATCTCGGCTGAATCGCACAACTGAGGATCGCGATAGGGTATTGCCGCACGGGTCTGTAAATGCTCTCGTTCTTCCTGGGAAAGTGGGGGTAAGGCAAGATCGTTCCAACTAGCTACAGTACCAGGCGATCGCCTACCTACGGGTGATGTGGAGCCGATTTTCAATCCTGCTGTTTGTAAAGCCGCTCGTACAGATGCAGCACAGGAATAAGTTGCCAAAATTCCACTACTATGCATACATCGAGCTACGTATCCTAAAAACTCTACCGTCCATAGCTGAGGACAGGTAGGTGGGGAAAATGGATCGAGAAAAACCGCATCTGCTTGAAATCCAGATGCTTGTAATGTTTGAATAGACTGTCTAGCATCACCTAGCAATAATTTTGCTTGCAGGCGATCTGTTGTAAGTTGATGAGTTGTGGCTAACTGAGTTAATTGGGGTACGAGTGGCGACCAATCATTGAGAAGATTGTGGGCGATCGCCGCTTGGGGTACTGTTGGATCTAACTCTAAGCCCACGACTTCTACATCACAATTGGGGTTAACGTCCCAAATTGCAGTTAAAGCAGCGGCAGTGTTGTAGCCCAAGCCGTAACATACATCTAGTAATCGTAAAGATTTTTGTTGCCGAGCCTTTTGCCGTAGTTGTGTCGGTTCCACAAACTTAAACTCAGCTTCCTGACGCGCCCCAAATTGACTGTGATACGCTTCGCCAAATTCAGTTGAGAAAAACGTGTAAGAGCCATCGGCTGTGAGTTTAGGGAGCAGGGAGCAGGGAGAGGGCAAGTCGTAAGTCGTAAGTCGTAAGTCGTAAGTGCTATTTTGACTTTTGACTTTTGACTTTTGACTTTTGAATTGCTCTCCTTGTCCCTGCATCATTAAATATCCAACTCTACCAAGTTGAGACGAGAACCGTAGGTTTCGATGAATTCGCGTCGAGGCGCAACGCGATCGCCCATTAATACGGTAAAGATCCGGTCGGCTTCGGCTGCGTCTTCGATCTCGACTCGTTTGAGGGTGCGGGTTTCGTTGTTCATTGTGGTATCCCACAACTGTTGTGGCATCATTTCACCCAAACCCTTGAACCGCTGGATCGTATAGTTGGCATTGGCAGGGAATTCAGCGATTTTTTGTTGCAGTTCGCGATCGCTATAACAGTAGTAGTGATTGCGTCCGCGTTCTAGTTTATATAGTGGCGGACAAGCAATATAGATGAAACCTTGCTCGATCAGTTGCCGCTGATAACGATAGAAGAATGTTAGCAACAAAGTTCTGATGTGCGCTCCATCCACGTCAGCGTCCGTCATAATCACGATTTTGTGATAGCGCAGTTGCGACGCATCAAATTCTTCTCCCTTTACGCCCAAGCCTAAAGCGGTAATCAACGCCTGGATCTCGGTATTTTTGTAGATTTTGGCATCGTCAGTTTTCTCAATATTGAGAATTTTACCGCGTAAAGGCAAGATTGCTTGGTTGCGGCGATCGCGTCCTTGCTTTGCACTCCCGCCGGCTGAATCGCCTTCGACGATGAAGATTTCCGACTCGCCAGGATCTCTAGAACTGCAATCTGCTAGCTTTCCTGGTAGGGGCGAAGATTCTAATACTGATTTGCGTCGGACTAATTCCCGTGCATGGCGTGCGGCTTCAGCAGCTTTAAAAGCTTGAATTGCTTTATCTAGAATCGAGTCAGCAATGCTGGGGCGAAATTCTAGATATTCCGTTAGCACTTCTCCCACTAACGAGTCTACAATCCCCCGCACTTCCGTGTTACCGAGTTTTGTCTTGGTTTGCCCTTCAAACTCTGGATCTGGAACCTTGACAGAAATTACTGCTGTTAATCCTTCACGGACGTGTTCGCCGCTGAGGTTGGGTTCGTTATCCTTGATTTTATTTCGCTTGCGGGCGATCGCATTGAGCGTCCGGGTCAAAACTGTTTTCAGCCCTTCTAAATGCGTCCCGCCGTCCACCGTGCGGATGTTGTTGGCAAAGCCTAACAAGTTATCGGTATAGGCATCCGTACACCACTGCAAAGCGACTTCAACTTGGACGTTGTTGCGTTCCCCTTGCACGAAGATAATTTCTTCATGTAAGGCTTGCTTGTCGTTGTTAATGTAGCTGACGTACTCGCGAATCCCACCCTTGTACTCGTAAGTCTCAACTTTCGGTTCTTGGCTTTTGAGTAGTTCTAAACGGTGGTCGGTAAAAGTAATTTTTACCCCTGCATTTAGATACGCTAGCTCTCGCAGGCGACCAGCTAGCGTGATAAAGTCGAATTCCGTGCCAGTGGTAAAAATTTCTGCGTCAGGTTTGAATCTAACTCCAGTTCCAGTCTTCGCTTCTTTAAAAGACTTGGTTTGCAGTTCTCCCATCGGTACACCCCGTTCGTAGCGTTGGGTATGTACCTTTTTATCCCGCCAAACTGTAACTTCTACCCATTCCGATAGCGCGTTAACGACAGAAATCCCAACTCCGTGCAAACCGCCAGAAACTTTGTAACCGCCACCACCAAATTTACCTCCAGCATGTAATACTGTCATCACGGTTTCCAGTGCCGATTTCCCCGTCTGCGGATGGGTATCGGTGGGAATACCTCGACCGTCATCGACCACTTGTACTGAGCCGTCAGCGTTTAAGTCGATTTCTATGTGAGTACAATATCCTGCTAGAGCCTCATCAATGGAGTTGTCTACCACCTCGTATACTAAATGGTGGAGTCCCCTCGGTCCGGTGGTTCCGATATACATCCCTGGTCGTTTGCGGACGGGTTCCAGACCTTCCAAAACTTGAATTTGCTCGGCGCTGTAGCTGCTCGTCA
This sequence comes from Scytonema millei VB511283, assembly GCF_000817735.3. Taxonomy (NCBI): domain Bacteria; kingdom Bacillati; phylum Cyanobacteriota; class Cyanophyceae; order Nostocales; family Scytonemataceae; genus Scytonema; species Scytonema millei. The sequence goes on from NZ_JTJC03000001.1 coordinate 367,132, forward strand.
TGCAAGGGAGTCTCCGATAATGAGGTTAAATTAACCAATGATATCTAAAATAAGAAATCGTACCAAAATTCTAACACAATAGGCTTAAAGACGGCTCTAGGGCATTCTAAAGAGCAATTTATCTAGGGGATGTACCAAACTGATATTTCGCATGGATTTGGCTTGATTACCATCTGTGGAGCAACCGCCACGGGTAAATCAGGGTTGGCAATAACTATCGCTCAAAGACTCAATTCTGTCATTATCAGTGCCGATTCGCGTCAAGTTTATCGCGAATTTAATCTTGGCACGGCTAAACCTACGGCAGCTCAACAACAACTCGTACCTCACTATTTAATTGACATTTGCGATCCCACCGAGACTTTTACCGTGGCTGAGTATCAGGAACAAGCACGGGAGTTGATTGAGAATTCGGAATTCGGAATTTGGAATTCGGAATTAAATGCTCCCTCAGCTTCCCTAGCTTCCTCAGCTCCCCCAGCTCTCTTGGTAGGGGGGACTGGGTTGTACATCCGTTCTATCGTGCGGGGAATGAAGATTCCTAGAGTAGCATCACAGCCAGAATTGCGATCGCAACTCCTATCTTTGGGTCAAAAGCAGCTTTACGCCATGCTACAACAAGTCGATCCGCTAGCAGCAACTAAAATTCATCCCAACGATCCCACTCGAACTGTCAGAGCTTTGGAGGTATTTTACGTTACTGGTCGTCCAATCTCGACACAACAGGGAGAAGATCCCCCCCTTTATCCAATTTTACAAATTGGTTTGGACTGTGAATCGAATGCTTTGACTCAGCGAATTTCTCAGCGCACAGAACAAATGGTAGCTGATGGTTTGGTGGCTGAAGTCGAGTCTTTGTGTCAAAAATACCGCATGGATTTACATTTACTCAATACGTTAGGATATCAAGAGTTCAAGCAATATTTAGCTGGCGATCTCTCCTTAGAAGAAGCAAAAAAATTAACTGTATTGCATACGCGACAATTTGCTAAACGACAGCGAACTTGGTTTCGAGCATATCCTCAAATTGAATGGTTTGATGCTGACAGTTCCGACTTAGTAGAACGAGTGTGGCAGCGAATTCAGAATTTCATGGCTCAACTAAATCTGAAAGAAAATGAGAAATTATAGAATGTGAAACTACGCCGTTTTATCATTTTATTCTTAGCGATTGCTAGTATTTTTCTCGTAGGATGGATATGTTCTCCTGCTACTATTGTACCTCCTGGCAATCCCATTAATCCAGTTAATATTTATCTCATTGACTACGGGTTTCATGCTAGATTAATTCTACCCAGCGACCGAGATAACTGTCTGGAATATGCCTATGGTGATTGGAAATATTTCGCTTTAAATCAACAAGATTGGTTGACTGGAGCAGCAGCATTATTTTTACCAACTCAAGGAGCTTTAGGACGCAAGTTAAAAAACTGCGATCGCTTCGATTTATTAGCCACTCAAAAGGATAATTTTTTACTCAGCATTACTGTAGATAAAACAAAAGTCGATCGCTTGCTAAAGGTCTTAAATTCATATTTCGATCGCCCTACTACTATCCAAATAGAAAATTCTTACACGGGAATGACCCTAGTTCCCTACGATCGCACTTATACCGTGCTACACAATAGCAATCATGAATTAGTGCGGTGGTTGGAAAATTTAGGCTGTCGCGTTGAAGGTTTTGTCTTATGGGCAAACTTTAAATCAGTTAACAGTTAACAGTTGTCAGTTGTCAGTTAACAGTTATCAGCGGGTATTCACAAATGACAAATGACAAATTCACATTTGTTGCAAAAAATTAACGAAATAGCTAAATCTGTTGCAGTTTGTAACTAAATTTGTATAGCGAAACACTGTTCCTTTAGACTGATGGGAATTGAAAGTTTTGGATATACATATATGCAGATACAAAATTTAAACTTTTCAGACGCGATCGCTTTTATATCTGCCATTGCCTGTATTGCTGGTCTGCTATTGCTTTCAGGAGCTAATTCAGCAGAGGTAAACGAGCTAGAAGAAGCGGAGCAAAATCTATTGCAGATGAGCTTTACTTACTGGCTGCTTTACTGTATTTGTTTGGGATTACAAAAAATTACCTTACCAGATTGGGAAGTTTTGTTAATGAGTTTAAAACTCACTGCGGCTTTGTCTTACTTTCTTACCTTTGCTTGTATTCTTTGTCTACCCCTACATCGATTTGCCGTGCGACAAGTAGAAGAGTAAATCAGTTATCAGTTGTCAGTTATCAGTTAACCGTCAACCGTCAACCGTTAACCGTTAACCGTCAACTAACAATACTATTTCAAAACATTTGTCACTGCTGTTACTAGTTCATCCTGGCTAAGAGTCGTCAGGATGAATACTTCTTGTACGGTCTTGCCTTGGCGTGCTATGAGTTTAAATCCACCCCGAATCGGCACGGAAACACGTATTTGCATTTTGGGAGAGTGACCTTTTACCCGTCCAATGACTCCAGGGGTAATTGTTTGAATCCCATCAACGCGAGTCAGGCGTTCTAGCACTGGAATTAAACCTGGAATGTGGGTTGAGTGATTCCAGACCAGCCTACCGTTGACATTAGCCATAATAAGGTTAATAAGTTTTAATATTTCATTTTAATATTTAATCATTTATTGTCCTAAGCTGTCTCTAGGGGAGCCATAGTTAAGCCAGCACGTCGGAGTTGCTGATGATAGAGTTCTGCCTGTTCTTGCGGTCCTACCCAAACGATCGCCTGACCTTCGTAGTGAACTTGATTGGTTAATTGCCAAGCGCGATCGCCCGTCATACCAGGTATATACTTCATCAAACACTCAGCTACATGCTGAAACGTGTTGAAATCGTCATCCAACACGATTACCTTGTAATTAGGATATAGCTTACTGACGACTTGAGACGATTTCTCAGGGGCGATCGTCGGTGCTGTCGCCATCCCGTAAACTGTTGTAGAAACTACCCTGTTCATAGCACGACAGACAGAACTTCACAAAAATACATTCTTTCAAGATAACAAGGAATGGTTGGTTGTTGGTAATGGGTAATGGTAAGTCGTAAGTCGAAATTAGCTGATAACTGGTCACTGATAACTGACAACTGATAACTGTTTATCGCCAATCATCCCAATCGAGATTGAAAATCGATGTATCTGGAAAAGCGGTAGGATTGTTATTTTCTTGGAGGCGATATTGCAGTTGTTCGAGTAGGGGTTCTCGTCTGGGTAAGTCGTCTACGAGTTGATAAGGCGCGATCGCTTTTTCTAAGCTAAAAGCAGCAGTGGTTCCGGCAGCTGCACCTACAGACCATTCAAAGGAATGCACCCGATAAGCAGCAGAGGCGATATGACTGGTAGCAATACTTTTTCCAGCTACGAGTAAATTATCGATCTTTTGAGGAATCATTGCCCGTAAGGGAATTTGGAAAGGATAGGCTTCACCCGCACCTTGGCGTTCCCCTTCTCGTTCGGTGTTTCCTGGAAGTTCGGGGGGACTTTTGGTCATGCAGGGATGAAAGTCGATCGCATAGTGACCGATCCCTACTGAGTCGGGAAAGATGGTGGAACGAGTCCGTCGCTCGATCTTTTCTGGTGGCTGAGTACTCGCGATCGCATTGATGGTTTCCAGTCCTGCCAAAGCGATTTTCAAACGGCGATACATTTGGGGGGGTAAAGTCTGACGGTAGTAATCGTCATTGTAGTTGCGGCGAGAAATATCGATTTCCCATACAGTAAAGCCTTCTGGCTGTCCCCAACTCGGTCTACCAATAATCCGCCGTCCTTCCCGCATATAAGGATACTTGGACAAGCCGTGTACCGTTCCCATCGGTGAATCTAGTCCAGATAAGTAGCGATTGTTCGGTTGGGGTTGTTTTACCCCGTCCCCCAGTTGTGAATCGGTTGTACCCGTCACCAACCAGTAAAAGTAACCGATCGCGTGTTCTTCTGCTTTACGCAAGCTTTCTGTTCTCAGTCCCCCTAACCAATTTCCGGGCAACAGTTGACCGCTTGCCTGTAACTGAGCGCGAGTATAGATTAAATTATCCGCAGCAGTACCAGGACGGTAATCGTTGCCCCACGTCCAATTCTGCATTGAAATATCATCTGGTACGGGAGCTTCAAAATTAATCCCTCCGAATGACATGGGTTCGCCGTCTTTCGGACTCCAAATGCGACGGTAGGTAAATACTAAAGGAAAGCTTGCTAAGCGCGGCAGTTCGTAGCTATAGTAAGCAGAATACTGAGAGTAAAATGGGGGTATGTCATGACTTATAGGGTCTTTAGTTGCCTCCATCGCAAAAGTATAAGTAAAGCCTTGAGTGCAGTAGGGATCGTTAGTCCCGCTAGAGGCAGAAGGTTCTAAATAAGAACGGGCATCAATCCCAAGCCGATAGGGGACATCCGCTAAAGCAATTAACTCCCCCGTCTCCGTTGCATCCACCACATACCACTTAGATACTCCCTCACTCCTCACCCCTCGCTCCTCGCTCCTTTCCAAAGGTACAAACCGCAAAATTTCCTTATTCAACCGAGCTGAATTTTCGTAGCGATAGGAGTCTTCAATTGTTTGAGATAGAGGTAGGGTATTGAGAGGTAGCGCGCCAGCAGCAGGACGATGTTGAATTGCGATCGCGCCTTGAATAGTTTGTGCCGATCCAGCGCGATTCAATTCCAGTTCCTTCACCACAGTAGCGGGAAACCATTTCAGCTTGCCATCACCCTTTTTTGCCGCATCCTGCAACATATCGTAAAGAATTTCGTGACCGTCGTGAGGGAGAAAGCAAGAATCGCTCACCCAGCAATCACCAGGGTTTAAATTGCCATTATATTTATCGGCAATGCGTTTTCTTAGTTCTAAATAACCACGGGAGAAAAATAACTGCAACCGTTGGGTTCTGCGTTCGTCCAAGGCAGAAGTTCCTTGAGTCGAAATTTGCCCTCCCATCCAATCGGTAATTTCGGTCATGCAGACAGTCCGTCCTGCTAACAATCCCTCGTATGCAGTGGCGACACCAGCAAGTCCTGCACCTGTAACGAGAATTTCACACTCTACCGTTTGGTTAGGGGTTTTAGGTGGTGCGGAGAGGACGGAAAAAGGGATGAGGGGTGATGTAAAGGAGGCTAAAACAAGACCGATAAAAGCCGCTAAGCGTCTGCGCTGCATAAGTTTGGAGTTGGCTTGCTACCAAAAGCTAACTGGCTTATAGACGTTAGCACTGCACGACTGAGGTGACAAGTTTTTTGTAAGTGAAAGTAAAGTCGGTAGCGATCGCTCAGCTAACAATTAAATTACTACGATACATTACTAGCTACTGTGCCAGCTTGTTGCAACAGTTCGCACACTTGTGTATCGCTAGTTTGGGGGAATTCGGCGTACCAAGAACCAACACTGTAAAAAGGTGTGGGCGTTTCTACACAGACGATTTCATCAACTTGAGTGGCTAATTCTTGCTGGGTTTCAGGAGAAGCAACTGGCACGGCAACGACAATTGCCGCAGGTTGCTGTAATTGTATTGCTTTCACAGCTGCCCGCATGGTTGCGCCTGTTGCTAGACCATCATCTACTAAAATGACCGTGCGATCGCGTAATTGGGGAAAAGGACGGTTTTGCCGATAGAGCCGTTCGCGTCGCTCTAATTCCTGTTGCTGTCTGGCTGTAACGCGATCGATTTCTGCTTCAGACAAGTGTAGCGTTTCAATAATATCGTAGTTCAGCACTTTTATACTACCAGAGGCGATCGCCCCCATTGCTAATTCTTCTTGCCCGGGGACACCCAACTTACGTACCAGAAACACATCTAAGGGTGCGTGTAATGCTTGTGCTACCTCAAAGGCGACTGGTACACCACCTCTAGGCAATCCTAGTACTAAGACATCGCTACGGTTAGCATAGGCTAATAACCGATCGGCTAGCGCTTGACCTGCTGTAGTTCGATTTTGGAATAACATAACATTCTCCTCTCCCGAAGCTGCATACTTATTAGCTTAGGAGTTATTTATTTCTGCGCGCAGCCGCAAGATGCATCATTTTCTTTGCGTTATGTATTTGCTGTCCACTCTAGCGCTAGGTCGAGCGCGATGAATCTTCTGCGATCGCATTTTCACTCTAAAAGGCTGAAAGTGGTTTTGTCTTTAACCGAAAGTATGAATTTCTTGCCTTCAAGCAAAAACTAACTCGTTCTATTTTAAGGCGATCTCTCAGAAAAAAATTCAGCGCGACCCATAAGCGAGGGAAGAAATCTAGCTCTAATTTTACAATACTCCCTGAATATCTGCTTCGTCTAATAAGACTGTCGTTTCAAAACCTATTCTGCCCATTTCTGGCGGGGTTCCCATCTCCATTTCAACAGTATAAGACCAGCTTCCAGCAGTATGTTTATATTGCTTGATTTTGCCACTACCACCGATAAATCGAACTACGCGATCGCGGCTAAATTTTGGTAGCGCTTGGCGCTTTTCTACCCAATGTTTGCCGTTCATGTTATAAATATCTCCTCAGTTAGTTCTTAATTATTCAATCGGACAGCGATCGGACTTCATATCAGAGTTTATCGGATTGCTAAACTTGTCCTCTGAGCTTGAGCTGTAGGAATTAATTGCCAACCCGCTTTATGTAATTTCTGATAAGTTGCCCATCCTTTTGAGCCACCATCTATTTTGTAGTCGGGAACCGAATATTCAGGACAACTCGTATAAGGTTTCCAAGGTTTATCTGGCGATCGCCGTAGATATAAAACCTTTTCGCTATCAGCACCTAAACTAGAAAACCAACACATTTGACCAGCCATTCCTATATCCTCCTGACTGATAAAAATTCCTGTTCTGTAACCCTTGTAACTAAAACTTTGGCAAATTTATAAAATATTTGGCAAAAAAGTTAGGAGTTACTCTTACAAAACTTATATTGTTAGTTCTAATTCAAATGAAAGCCAATCTCACTCTATCTCTAGTTCAAAAATATCAACACAAGAACGTAGCCGAAAGGATGAGTTTTATGCTTTAGTAACACGTTAATTCGATAACACTTCTTATTATTTGGCAACCTTACTCAACAATTAAACTCTAGACAAACTGTATGAAAATAGTTAACTAGATCGGCGATCGAATAATTTGATTTTAGAGTTACGATGCCCTGTCTAAAAAGTTTGGTGTATTTATATCTCTCTTTTAACCCGCAAATTTAATCCTTCCGAAAGAGTGCATTCAGAGTGAAATACTGTAAAATGCAGTACGGTTAGTTACAAACAACTAATAGCAGCAAGAGTTGATAGAAGCAATAGAGAATGGATTTATTATTAAAATTAACTGGTGCGGGAATAATCTTTTTAACTCTTTTAGATATTTACCTAACTGTACTTTTCCATCGCCTTGGTAGCAGTATCATTAGTATGCCTTTGAACAGAGGTATATGGTGTTTGTTTCGCCTATTAACGCAGATAATCCCTAGTAAAAGCGATCGCCTACTTGCTCATAGTGGCTCTATGATGATAGTTGCTATTTTAGCTGTATGGGCGGCTGCGCTTATAAGTGGTTTTGCTTTAATTATTTTGCCAGAATTAGGTTCTGCGATTCAGGCTAGCGAAGGGCAAACGCCTACTGATTTCATTACCGCACTCTACTATAGTGGGTTCTCTCTCACTACACTAGGCACAGGCGATCTAGTTCCAAAAACAGCTACTTATCGATTACTAACTTTATTAGAAGCAGCGCTGGGATTTTCTAGTTTTACAATTACAATTACCTACTTACTCTCAGTTTATAATGCTTTGATTACCCGCAATACATTTGCTCTCAGCTTATACCATCGCACTGATGGCAAGGGGGATGCAGCGGAGTTATTAGCAAGACTGGGAGCTAGCGGCGAACTCAGTGGGATTCAGCAGGATCTTTCTAATATGGCGAGAGATTTGATTGAGTTACTAGAGCTACAACATTCCTATCCAGTACTAATTTATTTCCGGTTTCGTGAAACGTATTACACCCTACCGCGAGTCATACTCTTAGCAATAGACACGGCAACCCTGATTAAAAGCGCATTGAATGCTGAAAAATATCGTTCTCTATTACACTCTACAGCAGTAGCAGAATTGTGGGGTGGCAGTACACATATTCTCTCCGAACTATCTCAATCGATTCTACCCAAACACCGGATAAAATGCGATCGCCAAATGGAGTTAGTCTGGCGAAAAAGATATTATGATGCACTAGAAAGATTGAGTGCTGAGGGTATAGAAACAACAACAGATCGAGAAGCAGGTGCAGATTTATACGTTGCTTTGCGGCGCAAATGGCAACCCCTGTTAACAACCCTCAGCAATTATTTAGTAGTAGACTTATAACCCAATACGGTTCAGTTAAGCGATCGATCCGCGAAGATCCCCCCTAGCCCCCCTTAAAAAGGGGGGAACAATGCCCCCCTTTTTAAGGGGGGTTGGGGGGATCGTCTTATCTGAATTGTATTAACTTATAACCTACTATCTAAAATATTCCGATTAGTACAGGAATAGTAAATACAACCACCAGCACTACCAGAATGAAAGGCATTAAGTTAACATTATGCGGTTTGTGTGGCTCTACAATTAGATTTTCATCCTCTTCAAATCGAGCTAGGCGAATCGCATCAGAAATTTCTTGAGCATCTTTGACGTGATGCAATGCTTTTTTTTCGCCATTTGGATATTCAAAAATAAAATAAGTTGGAACCTGAATCCAGTCACCTGTAATATCAGGTGCATCTACAGCCATTTGTTGAGCTTTTTCTACTAATGTCTGCGGCTCTTTAGCGATGCGATCGCCTGGATTAACAGTTAAAATTTCGCTCTCGAATGGCTGGTATATTTTAGCTGTCTTTGTCGAAGATTTTTTAAATGTTTTTTGACCGGATTTTTTCAAGTTGAAGCCAACCATAAAATTCTCCTTTTAAGTGAGGAATTATTTCAGTTGTTCGTCAAGCTTGAGGAGTATTCAAATAAGTTATCCGTACTTCGTACCGCTTTGCTAGCAAATGTTTTTCCAAACTAGGATGATACCTTACCAACTTATAGTCAAACTAAAATTATAGCCAAACTAAATTGTTACCCCACAAACTTGAGTGTTTACTAAAGCGAGGCGTTTGAATGAAAAGATTGTTTCAAATTTATTACTAACATTATAAAAAATTGCTGGCGAAACTATATGTTTTCAAACAAAGAATTTATGAATATTGAAAAAACTTTAGATTCACCACCTGCTGCTAACTCTTACGCAGGCAGCCAAGCACAGAAAAGCGATTGCACCACCAATGGCTCCTACATAAGGGATAACGCTTTGTTCTGAGGGAAGGAGCAATCCCGACAGACTTTCTGCCCCAGCTATGCCACCAAAATACATCCCTACGCCAATTCCGGCTTGATGCGGTGGTACTAACATTAGCACAAAAGGAATTGCACCATTCAGCACGAGATTAAAAGCAACTAGTAACCCGAGAATGGCAAGAATCAAAGTCAACCAACTGGGAATAAATACTGCAATTTGTAGCAAGATAGTAGTTGCGATCGCACCTACGCACATAGCACGTCGATTATCTATCCGTAGCGTCCAGTCGGCAGTTGGCGGAGCTGCAAGTGCCAGCATAATTCCTACTCCTACCATCAACCAATTCACGTTATTTATTTCTAGTCGTAGCATCAGCATTTTGGACAGAGTAGCTGTCAAAAACTGTGTTCCCCAAGCGATCGCCATCCCACTTAAAAAAATTAAACTCAAAGCGATTTTGAGCGGTGGAATGTCTGTGCTTTTTTGTTCTATAGCTGCTCTAGCAGTTAAATTTGCCCTTGCCAACGTTTCTGGCAAATTGACATATCTTAAAATAGCTGCCGCACCTAGCAATGAAAACGAACCAATCGCAAAAGCAAAAATAGTATTTAAATTTAACGCTAAATTGTGAGCAACTGGTCTAAAAGCTGTCAATAATCCGGCTACGAGAACTAACAAACTATTAGCTAGCACTAATCCCTCTGGAGGGGCATAATTTCTTAGTAAAGAGATAGCTGGGCTGCGAAATACTGTCATTGCTAAAGCCCAAGCTATCGATACCGCGATCGATACCCAACGAAATTCGCCTACACCCTTGCCAAAAATAACCACAGTTGGAATCGCTATGAAAAGAGTTGATGCTAGAACGATCCCTGCTGCTATGAGCGGAAAACGGCTACCAAACTGCTGTTTATCGCGATCGGACAAGCCTCCCATTAAGGGTTCTAGTACCATTGCCAATCCGTTTTCAACTACGAGTAGAGCAGTAGCAACTAGAGTTGGAAAGTTAAATTCTGTCAGCAATTTGGGCAAATACACGCTATAAATTAACCAAGTTAGCGCGATCGCTCCTTGCAATCCTGCCAATCCCCATACTTGCAACCACAATACTTGTACGGACAGCTCTTCCTCCTGTTTCTCCATGCTCTATATCCTTTGTGTCTCAGTCGTTAGATAAAATTCAACCACCTAAAATTCAACCACCTACAATATTTAAAGACACAAACTCACCAAAGCTTTTTCCGGCTAGATGCACTATTTTGTGGAAAAAATTTGGTAGCGATCGAGATTTTGATGCTCAATTGTTAAAGTCGATCTATCAACAAGGCTATTTCTCTTGTGGGCGATCGCAACTTTATTCTTTAGATATACCGTCTTCCCTCTTTTCTCTCATGGCTATAAAAAGTATTTCATTTAATGAATGAGTTGAATGTTTTTCCAAAAAATAACTTTCTAGAAAACTAAAAAGTAATAAATCGACTCATATTACTCAAATTATTGAACCGAAAATTGAAATTACTATCATTTACTTTAATTACAACTACCAACTACCAACTACCAACTACCAATCACCAATTACCAACTCATTGCTATCGCGGTAGCAATTGGTCTATTCTAGTAAAAGTGTTAAGTTTACGAAATTTTACATACTGCTCCCTGTGCGCTCATGCAATGTATAGTTAACCGCCGCGCTCAATTTTCCGCCAGCCATCGCTATTGGTTGCCAGAGCTGAGCGAAACAGAGAACCAGCAACAATTTGGCTTATGTTCCCGCTTTCCAGGTCACGGACACAACTACGTCTTGTTTGTTTCTCTTCTCGGAGAGTTAGATGAATATGGCATGGTGTTAAACCTGTCTGATGTCAAGCACGTAATAAAGCGAGAAGTGACTAGCCAGCTAGATTTTTCCTATCTCAATGACGTTTGGCAAGAATTTCAGCAAACACTGCCAACAACGGAAAATATCGCCCGTGTCATCTGGCAAAAGCTTGCCTCGCACTTACCGATAGTCAAAATTCAGTTATTTGAACATCCTCAACTTTGGGCAGAATATCAAGGAAATGGCATGGAAGCATACTTAACTATTAGCACTCATTTTAGCGCCGCTCATCGGTTAGCTCATCCCGATCTCAACCAACAAGAGAATACCGAAATTTACGGGAAATGCGCTCGTCCTAACGGTCACGGTCATAATTACCACTTAGAAGTGACTGTAAAGGGGGAAATTCACCCTCGTACGGGCATGATTGTAGATTTGAGTGCATTGAACCAAGCGATCGAAGATTTGGTTATTGAACCACTCGACCATACTTTTCTCAACAAAGATATTGCCTACTTTGCCAAAGTCGTGCCTACGGCAGAAAATATCGCCGTGTATATCTCAAATGTACTGCAACAGCCAGTGCGAGAGTTAGGTGCAGAACTACACAAGGTCAAGTTGATTGAAAGTCCAAATAATTCGTGCGAAGTCTACTGTACTTCAGATGATTCAATCAAGAGCGCGACTAGAGAGCCAGCGTTAGCCGAAGTTTAGAGAAGGCAGAAGGGAGAGGGTAGAAGGAAAAAGCCTTTCAGACACTGATAACTGACAACCGTTTACTGCTTCCAAGCTTGCGGTTGCTGAAAGGCATAGATGTCTGCAATGACTTGTACCCAACCATCAGCGACAGAGGCAAGGATGCGATCGCCTTTTTCTTTTGTCGCTATGGTTGGATCGCCTAAAATTCCTGTCTGCGTCAGATCGCGGGTTGCCCAAGCAAAAGGTAATTTCCCTTCCATTGAAAGCAGACTATTTTCAGGTAAGCCGTGAGGGTATTCTTTCACAGCGGCTTCCATTTTGACTTGTTCTGGTAAAATCGACAGCATCACACTGGTTTCAGCATCACCAGCATGGATACCAAACTCTTTCTCGCGATCGGAAAGTAACTCTCCGGCAATGTGAGGAACTCGCCAGGTAAAAAGTGGAAATACGAGAAAGTCTGCATATTTGACGTGCAAATCCCGTGCAGCAATTTCCATAATTTGAGGTTGTCCACCGTGGGAATTCATCAACACGAATTTGCGAAATCCGGCACGGTAAATACTTTCAGCAACTTCAATTAAAGTTGCAAGTAAAGTTGACACACTTAGGGTAATCGTGCCAGGAAAATGCCAATGTTCGTTCGATTTACCGTAGTACAAGGGTGGTAGAGCATAAGCGGGAATGCGATCGCTTAATTGAAACAAAGCCTTGCCTAAAACTGCCGTACCAATTGCAGCATCTACAATTAACGGTAAATGGGGACCGTGTTGTTCGATCGCTCCTACAGGTTGAATAATCACAACATTTTCTTTATCTGGCATCTTTTGAATGTCAGTCCAAGAAAGATAGGGAAAAAATCTGTTAGGGGGAATGTAACCGTGCATCAGTTGTCAGTTATCATTTATCAGTGAAGAATGGGGTGTAGGGTGTAGGGTGTAGGGTGTGGGGCGTAGGGGTTGAATTGTGACTTGTCTTCCTTGTCTTTCTTATGCCCTCACTCCTCACTCCTCGCTCCTCTAACCAGTAAATCTTCTGCTAAAGCGACTGCGCCCCAAAGTGGTGCTTTATCTCCCAAGGCGGCGGGGACGATCTCGAAGTGGACTTCGGGTAATGCGGTGGCTCGCGCTACACGATGGATAGCATTCCAAAAGCGATCGCCTGCTTTGGTGACGCTACCACCTAAAATAAACCGTTGGGGATTGATGAGGTTGGCGACGTTGCCAATCGTTACTCCCAAAGCCCAACCGGCTGTTTCTAATGCCTCGATCGCAATTTCATCTCCTTGGGTAGCGGCTTGACTGACTGTCAGTCCAGTAATCTCATCAAGGTTATCGTGACAAAGCGATCGCAGCACCTTACCTTTATCTGGATGTAGGTTTAACCGATCTCTAGTCTGTTGGGCGATGTAGGGACCCGAAGCTAGTCTTTCTACACATCCGCGCTTACCGCACAAACAAACAGGTCCAGCGGGATCGACGACGATATGCCCAATTTCCCCTGCCATTCCTTCTATTCCCCGCCAAGGGCGATCGTTGAGAATCCAGCCACCACCTACACCCGTGCTGACAGTGATATAGAGCAAACTGTTATAACCCATCCCCGCACCATAGCGATGTTCGCCCAAAGCTGCAACATTAGCATCGTTGTCCACACTGGCAGGAGCGCCAAATTCTCGCTCTAGGATCTCCTGTAAAGGCATATTCTCCCATCCGCTAACGTGGTGCGATAGTCTGACTGTACCGCTTGCAGCATCTACAGGTCCACCAAAGCTGACACCGATCGCCGATGGTTGTCTACCTGCTAACAGTTTCCGTGCCAAACTAAACATTATTTCTAGATCGGATTGAGCATGAGGATTTAGCGGCGAAAAAGCCTTTTTGTCACTCAGCTGGTGTTTTTCTCCTGAAGCTACCACCGCCGCCGCGTGTTTAGTTCCACCAAAATCTAGCGCCAGAATTAATTTCATTTAGTGGTAATTGGTAGTTGGTAGTTGGTAGTTGTTATTCTCCCCTGCCTCCCCTACTCCCTGCTCCCTACTCCCTCTTTATCGTTTCAATCTCAGCTGAACCGTCATCCTTGAGCCAAGCAATTTGTTGGATGCGGCGCTGGCGGGCGTAGGTGCGGATTTCCTCTGGTTGGCGATCGCCTAAGTCCATTTCGACTCGGATCGCTGGGGTATGGCGTAACTTTTCTGCATAGGCAAAAGCCGCCGCGTAAGCTGCTGGCGATCGAGCGACAACGAGCAGATCGCTCGCAGGTGTGGCTTGCGGTAAGCGATCGGCAGACAGCAAGGCTTGTTGTAAATCTTCCGTGTTCAGGACAAAGCCAATCCCCGGAATCGTTTTACCTTGGGGATGATACAGTCCTAAAAGTTGGTCGTAACGACCTCCTTGTCCTAAAATTTGCGGTTGAGCTATTGTATTGTCGATCGCTGCATTGCCGATGACTTCAAACACGATCCCCGTGTAATAGTCAAAGGTGCGAATCATGCTCAAATCTAGAATGACTGGAAAGTTTTGCGAGTTTTGGTTTGAGTCTACACTAAAGCATCGATTCAAAATCTCAACTAGCGATTTGAGTCGGTGTAAAGCTGCTTGTTGTGGTGCATCTAAACTTAATTTTGTGACTTTTTGCAATACATCTGCGGGATGTCCGCGCAAATCGAGCATCATTAAAGCTCTAGCTCGTAGATCTTCGCTTAAAGGTAGAGTTTCAAGCGTGACGCGATCGAGGTGAGCGATCGCCTGTCGAACGCGATCGCGTCCAGATGCGGGGAAAGGAGCCAATAGCGATTGGGTAATTTCCGCTTCGCCGAGAATCAGCTGCCAGTGGTGTAAGCCCAATTCATTCAAGCACTCAGCTAGGAGCAATAACACTTCAGCGTCAGCCAGTAATCCTTCGCTACCCAGCAACTCCACCCCAGTTTGATAAAACTCCAACTGGCGATTGTGGCTGCTATCGGGCGTGCGGCAAAAGACGTTAGCGTTGTAGTAGAGGCGTTGCGGAAAGGTCGCTCCTGCCATCCGAGTTACAGCAGTGCGAGCGATCGAGGCTGTCAATTCTGGACGCAACCCCAATTCTTCCTCGCGATCCTGAACTTGGATCACCGTCGATCGCTGAATTGCTCCTCCAGCCATCAGCGTATCTAACCGTTCGAGGGTTGAAGTAATGATGCGGTGATAGCCCCAACGATGAAATACCTGCTGCAACCGTTCTTCGACCCAGTGTTTCTGAGCCACATCTAAGGGTAATAAATCTCTTGCTCCCGCAGGCGATTGGTAGACCATTGATTTTTGTTTATTTTTTCTTGCCTCCAAATAGACCGCCAAACATTCCCCCACTTCCAGATGGTTCTGATGGTTTTTTCGACGCAGTTTTAGATGCAGTTTTATCAGAAGTGGCTGTTTGAGTGCCAGCTTTACTCGCCAGCCGATCTAACAGTTGTTTTCCTTCTAGGGCGATCGGATCTTTAGGGTCTAATTGTAGGGCTTTGTTAATATGTACCTTAGCCATAGTAGCCTGATTCTGCTTCAAATAAACCGTGCCAATTAAGCTATGACAGCGACTATTATTTGGCTCTAGTTTCAGCGCGTCTTTTAGCTCTACACTCGCTGGGGCGAAGAGATTCTTTTCCATCAAGGACTGGGCGCGACGAAGATAAGGTTCGGCTGGCGATGGAGGTGACTCTGGCTCAGTTGGGGGAGGCGAAGATGCTGTCGGTCGAGAATGTTGGCTGGGAACCACAGATGGCACAGTCGTTCTAGCAACCATAAACCCAGTACCACCTTTACGCCCTAAGTAGACTAGGTTTAATTCGCTGATTTGACTAATTGTAGGGATAATTCTTTCGAGAGATTCATACTGTTGTTTTGTCACTTCAGCGATCGCTTTTTGATATACCTGGTCGATATCTGTACTGTGTTGAAGTTGGATCGATCGTTCGTTTTTGAGCGAAATGCTAGTTGTATCCTGAGCTAACCGCTTGCCCATCTCCCGCAGCGTCACCATGTATTCAACACGACTGTAATCCTGGGATAATTTTTTATAAGCGGGATTGACAAGCTTGGACAAAATATGATTTGCCGCTTGTTTATCTGAAATACTTTTAGCCGTGCAAGTATCGGGATGCAAGCAGCGAGCAATAATCAGATAGCGTTTGCGAATTTCTTTAAAGTCGGCATCAATTGGAACGCCCAAAATTGCATGGCAATCTGTGAAGTCAAATAAAAATAATCCGCCATCAATCTTAAAAGACATATGTTTTTGTCTCACCTCTGCCTATTGCACGATCGCTGGAATGTGATATTAGCGTGGTTTGGTTATCACCACCGATCTAATAATTCCCAGATTGTGGCTAGGGATTATAATGACTCCAAGTTGATAGTGGTGGCACTTGAAGTAGTTCTTGGCTGAGACTTGGATGAATTAGTCCGTTTGTGGCTAAAATTCTGCCAGTTGCTAAGTCGATTGGGCTACCATCATAGGCACTGACTTGACCCCCTGCTGCTTTGAGAATGGCAATTCCAGCAGCAATATCCCATAGAGAAATTCCCCGTTCCCAGTAGCCATCAACGCGCCCGCTGGCAACATAAGCTAAGTCTAAAGCTGCTGCGCCGCTGCGTCTAACTCCTTGAGTCAGGTGAGTCAAATGACAGAATTCGGCATAGTTATTATCGGCTGTTTCGCGGCGATCGTAGGCGAAACCAGTTACCAGAAGACACTTACTCAGTTCGGCTGTGGTTGAAACGCTTATAGGTTTGCGGTTACAGGTCGCGATCGTCCCTTTTGCCCCTCGGAACAATTCATCACGATAAGGATCGAAAATGACTCCAACCTGTGGAACTCCAGCCACTAATAACCCAATGGAAATGGCGAAACAAGGATATTGATGCGCGAAATTTGTCGTTCCATCTAAAGGATCGATCGCCCAACAAAATTCGCTGTCTGCATTCCCCAGCTTGCCCGATTCTTCCGCTAGAATGGCATGGTCGGGAAAATGCCGCTGTAAGACTTCTAAAACTACTACTTCCGATGCTTTATCGGCAGCAGTGACTAAATCTCCACCCCGTCCTTTTTCTCTAACTTCTTCTAACTTACCTAAATAGCCCAGCAAAACTGCACCCGCAGATAAGGCGGCTTCTGTAGCAATATCTAGGAAGATTTGGAGTTGTCGATCGTTTGTCATTAGTAGTTGGTTGACGGTTAACGGTTGACAGTTGTTGGTTGATTCTTTTCCCCCTCAGCTTCCTCAGCTCTCTTTCCCCCGACTCCCGACCCCGCCATTTGCCGAAATTCAGCCGGGGTTTGCCGCATTGGTTGTTTCACATCCCACACGCCACGCCCGATAATTCTTGCCCAGGCTTGCGCTTTTTCCAAGCGATCGTCATACTTCCGATCGCGCGATCGCCCATCCCACAAAACGTATCCCTCTTTTAGGAGTTGCTCGTTCAACAATTTGCCATTTTGCCACACATAAGCCCACTGTCGCTCAAATTTATCTGGCTGTCCGTCAAGTTCTAAGGTAACTGTCTTCCCGTTGACCATTGCTTCTAACTGCTGTTTAGCTGCTTGTCCCCAAGGCTGTTGCTGGAGATCTGGGGCTTCAATTCCCGAAAGTCTCACCTTGAAAGCCTCCCCTCTACTTATCGCTTCTAGAGTTTGTCCGCTGACTACACGCACAACCTGCGCTTGCATTCCGTTATCGATCGCACGAGACTGACAACCCTGAATAAACAAGAGTGGGAGAAAAAGAAGGGAGACAAGGAAGACACGGGAGAAACTACTACTCACTAACTGATAACTGATAACTGATAACTGATGACTATTCTTCATCCAAAGGCAATCCTGCCCTAACTTTACCTTTGGCAAAATAACGCCCAAATTGCAGTTCGTAAACTTCATCTTCGTCTTGGGTTTCTACTTCCATGTCAGAACGGGCATAGCTGACACATAACAGAGCATAACCGCGATCGCGTAATTCTGGTGAAAGTCCCATTGCTTCTGGCTGATACACTTCTCCTGATAACACTCTGACAGCGCAAGTCGTACAAGCACCATTGCGACAAGAAAATGGTAATTCTACCCCTTGTTGTTCTGCCGAGCGCAAAATGTATTGGTCTGCGGGGACTTCGACAGTATGAATTGTACCGTTGGCGCGATCGTGTATCCGAATTGTGTGTGTCATGGGAAATTTTGAATTTTAGATTTTGGAGCCACTGCCTTGCGGAGGTTTCATCTGCTAAAGCGCGTGACACGATTTTAGATTGGTTTGAAAATATTCTTTTCTATTGTATGATGGGAGATCGCGACACCTGGAGAGGTGGCCGAGTGGTTGAAGGCGCAGCACTGGAAATGCTGTTTGGGGGCAACTTCAACGTGGGTTCGAATCCCACCCTCTCCGTTGAAATTTCATACGTCGATTAAAAGTAGGGGCGCACAACTGTGCGTCCCTACAAATTTACGTTCCACTAGAATTAATCTTTGGTATTACCGCATCAGCCTAGCTGACAACGCCCATTTCTTGTTGTGCTTTGGCTTTAGCAGCTTTGAAGTCGCTAGCCATTTGCTCGCTTTGGTCGCTACTGAGGTTGTTGCGAATTGCGGTAAACATGTCGAACTCTTCTTGACGAATGTGATCGCCAACAGCATCCATCAGTTGCTTAACTTTATCTTTGAACTGTGAATTAGAAGGATCGATCGCTTTAATCTCGTCTAATTTGGTTCTGAATTCAGCTTGCTCGCTGTAGAGTTCTTGAACTTTATCTTCTGGATAGAAAGCACGCACTCTAGGATAGACCACTTCCTCTTCGGCGATCGAATGAGCCAATAGATCTTTGTAGATTTGACCGAAGTACTCTTGGATCTTCTGAGGATTGTCACTCTGCAACAACTCAGTGAACAGTGTATTCACTTTGCTGTGATCTGCACGAATCAGATCTTGGACGTTCATATCCTTCTTATCAGAAGTTTGGGTAACGGCACTACCGACTACGCCAGAGAAAGCAGCAACCGCGTCTTGTACCCGCGCCCATAGCCCTTGATCTGCATCCTTACCAGTCAACTCACGAGTCCCAACTTGCTCTAATATTCCTTTGAGCTGTTCTTGGTGCGCTCTGTTTTCAAAGTTAACTGTATTTAAAGGACCGAACGCTATATCAACATCTGCACCTACGACTTGAGCAGCTTTGTGCAACATGATACCGGTCATTGCTTGTCCGTGTTTGAGCAGTTCGTGCTGAGCGAACTTATCATACAAAGACAATTCAGACCCTTGCATCATTTCCTTGGTCTTTTCGATTAGCTCCTGTGTAGCCTTTCTGGGTTCTCCCTGAATACCATATTGCACGATGACAGTCTCAATAACGCCCAAGTTCTTGCGATCGGAATCGAGCATTTCTTGCAGGCGCTTTTGAATTTCCGAATCGTTGATTTGTCCTAGCAGTGTCTCTTCGTTAGAAATTATTAACTCTTGTAGAGCTTTTACGTCAGCTAGTTTAACCGCAATAGCAGAACGCTTGGTATCGTCTAATGTTACGACCATCTTTTCCAGTTCCTCTCAATATTTTTGTATGTATCGGCTACATCTTTTAGGTTGTCACGCAGATTGCCCAATTCCATCTTTCTTTTGATGGATCGGTAGCATAGTTAGAAAAAACCAGTCAAAAGGTGGAAAAAGGCTCAGAGATACCTAATTAATTTGGCTTATAGGTGATATTTCTTGTCAGGCTTTTTGAAGTGAAAAAATTAAAATTTGTTTAAGGAAGATTTGTCTATTGGCTAAAAATCTACTGATGCCTTGATATAGGTTGACTCAACGTAGAATCTCCTCCACCACAAGACAGATACACAACGTTTGACAAATCGTTAGATTGACTCAAGAGGAGCAAACTAAGGGTATAAGATTCGGATGTCAGAACAACAAGGATTGGGAGAACAAGCGCTGAATAAAGCCGCAGAAATCGGGTTGTCTAGTCAACTCGATGAAGTAGAAAAGTTAAATGTAAACATTAAAACAGATCCGCTCAAAGCATTGCAAGGACAAGTAGACACGGTGGCGATCGCCGGTGAAGGAATGGTGATGCAAAAAGACCTGCGAGTAGAAAAGATGGATATGCAGGTGGATAGCGTTGCCATTAACCCCCTCAGCGCGGCAATGGGTAAAATCGAGCTGACTCAACCAACTCAAGGTAAGGCTCGCGTGGTTTTGACAGCAGCAGATATCAATCGTGCTTTCAACTCCGAGTACATCCGTCAGCAACTGCAAGCCACAAAAATTGATGTTAATGGGCAACAAATGACCGTAGTTCCCCAGCAGGTAGATTTCCAACTACCAGGTGAAGGAAAAGTGTCCTTGAATGCTAACGTCCGTTTGCAGGAAACTAACGAAACAAAGCAAGTGGCTTTTACTGCCGTACCGGAAGTTGCTTCCGGGGGACAAACTGTCACTTTACAAGATGTGCAATATGAAGACGAACAAGCACAATCTCCGGAGTTGACTAAGGCTTTAGTAGATGCAACCAGTGAAATTTTGAATCTGAGCAACTTTGACCTCGAAGGGATCTCTCTCCGTATCAAAAATTTACAGATCGAAGCAGGAAAGATCGCCCTAATTGCAGAGGCTAATGTCACACAAATTCCATCAGCATGACTTGTAATTCGAGGAATTAGGGGTTAGCACTAACCCCTAGCCCCTAACCCCTAACCCCTAACAACTCACTCCTATGGATACACAACAAAAAACAGGAACACCATATCCTGATATTCCCGCACTCGTAGAGAATGACGAGCGCGAATATCGCGACCCTGGTATTCCCAGCACAGTGGCAATAGTAGGTCATCCTCTGCATCCACTGCTTGTCACATTGCCAATCGCTTTTCTCGTTGGGTTAGCTGTAACTGACCTAGTTTATTGGTTGAATAAAGATCCCTTCTGGGCAAGAGCTTCTTTTTGGCTAGTGGTGGCTGGATTTGCTACTACCCTACCAGCAGCAGCTACGGGTTTAATGGATTTTTTGAGAATCGATCGCGTGCGTAAGCGCACAGCTGGTTTAGCGCATTTAGTTCTCAACATTACTATTATTGTCTTAACGGGGATTAACCTCTTACTCCGGCTTAACAATGTAGTAGGGGCTATCTTACCCACAGGCTTGACACTTTCACTCATTACCGCAACACTATTAGGGCTGTCCGGCTGGTATGGTGCAGAGCTAGTTTATCGACATAAAATTGCTGTAATTGGCAACACTAGCCGTTCAGAACCATAGCTAGTAAATTGCATTCCAGGGCTAAAGGTAAGTTAATACAGCGAGTCTAAACAATTTGTGAATTTTGCGTGTCGATGACTGACAGTTGACCGTTAACTGTCAGCCGTCAACTACCATAACAGTCGGTTCATGACTAAAATAGAATCGCTATATGTCAAATTAAATAACCTTTAGTCTTCAACTAAATGCGATCGCCCGCTACTCAAACTGCATACATAATTATTTCCTTGCTCGTCGTTACCACGATGGGCTTTCTTTTTAAGTTTTATACTGGCTTTGCCCAAGAGTGGTTTAATAATTACATAGCCGCAGTGTTTTACGAGATTTTCTGGTGTCTGCTAGCATTTTTATTTTGGCGCAGTAGCAATGCGATCGCTCGAATACCTATATGGGTTTTCACGATCACTTGTGGAATTGAATTTCTGCAATTGTGGCATCCTCCCCTACTAGAAAAAATCCGCTCCACTTTTATAGGAAGAACGCTACTCGGCTCCACCTTTTCTTTATGGGACTTTCCCCATTACGTACTGGGCTGTTTTTTAGGATGGCTGTGGTTGCAGCAATTAAAGGTAAAAGGACATGCAAAAAAGAGTTAAAGTTAAACCAAATTCCAAGCGACAGCAAGCATAGTCACCTTCCACCAAACGGTAAAATTAGGCGATCGCTGACAACTGATAACTAATAACTGTACGAGCGGGTTTAGCAAATAGATTAACCGCTTCAGTAAGTCACTCGGCGCTTCATGCGCGCCCAAACAATAACTGATAACTGTATTCCGTAGGATCGCGTAATCCTCTTAATATTACGGAAAATTAATAGAAAAATCAGTGAATTTAAGGATGCTCGCCTAACTGACACACAGTTAAATATAAAAGTTAAATATGTAAAACAGGAAACTTTGTAAGCTTTAACGCTATAAAAAGTTAGCCTCGCGCTAGAAACTACACGGAAGAATCACCCGATTTTTCATGCATAGGAGTATTTCTTAAATGGTTATCTCGTCCGACAATTTGCTCTTTTCTACTCACTCAAAACCAGGTACGCAAGCAGAATATTCCTTAAAGAAGAAGTATCCCCAAAAGCACGACCATTACAGCTTTGATGACTACTTCCAATTTCAACCGAACACGGGCATTGTCACCGATTGGCACGACCAGCGCCATCTATTTGCCACAGAAGACTTCATTGTAGGATTAATTGAGGGATTGGAAGAAGAAGTCGGTAGCGCTTCTACAGTCTTGATGTACAACATTGGTTTCGAGTGGGGAACCAGGGATGCCAAATTCTTTCAACAGTGGTTTGAGCGGGAATATGGCAAGAACGTCAAAGAAGTCAATTCCCTGTATATGCTAGAAGCATGGTGGTGGCCCTTCACCGCTCAAGGCTGGGGCAACTGGGAAGTCGATATGAGCGACCATAAAAACGGGTTCATGTTCGTCAACATCTTCGATTCTGCCGTAGCTAGAACGTTGGGCGATGTTGGTAAACCAGTTTGTCATATCTATGCGGGATTATTCGCTGGATTCTTCAGCGATCTTGTTAAAAAAACCTTGAGTTGCATTGAAATTCAGTGCTACTCAATGGGAGAAACATACTGTAAATTCCTCTTGGGTACAAAAGACCGAATTGATGCTGCTGCCTTCTGGCACAACGAGGGTGCTACAGCTCGCGATATTGAAAAGCGGCTGCGTCATGGAGAACGGTTAGGATGAGGAATCGAAATGTTTTGCTGTGCCAATCGGTACAGCAATTTTTGCACTCTTGTAACTGGGACGGACAAGAACTTGAGGATGCCGATTACCCGCAACATCAACTCAGCGAGGAATTTCTCTCTTCTTGGGAATGCCTGACAGTTCAACAATTCTTGCGGCTTTGTGGATGGGAAGGAGAACAACAGCCAGTCAAGAACGATTCGCCGATTCCAACGCCACTACAACATCAATCGCCGCAACAGCATTTTACTCCCATCGCCAATCCTCACGCAGCTTGGTTGCGGCTTTCAGTCAAAAAATTCTTCAGCCATTGCAATTGGCAAGGGCGACCAGTTGAGGATGTTAACTGGGGACAATTAGACCCCTATGCTCGGATGAAACAACGAGTTAAAGATTGTTTTGGGTATCTTCCTTGGGAAGGGAATCCAGAAATTGGAACTCTGCCTAGATCGGCAACTAAGCTACCTCCATCTTTAACTCCCGAACCGACCTTCTCAGACTTATCAGATCTATTCTAAAGCTGCAAATTTATGTACCCAGAAATCAGAGCCATACTTGATGATGCTGAAGAACGCTATCTTCGGCTAGAAGAAATTGTTGCTTTAAAGCATCATGTTTCCTCCCTTGCCCAACGCTTGCAAGTTTATGAATTGCTACGGGATAACGAAATTGCTATTTTTCAGCCGATCGCTGACCAACTGCTTGTAACTTTTCCCCAACACAAACAAGAAACCATCGAACGCGCCTTAAAAAATTGGCTGGGAACGCTACGTTACTGCGCGATGGCAATGTTGTTGAATAATCCCATGTTTCTCCAACATCGATTGCTGGAATGGCTGACGGACATCATTCAAGTTCACCAGACACAAGGCATTGATACAACTCTTTATCAGTTCCTCATAACTCGCTTGCCAGAAATTCTGGCTGAGGAACAAATGGCTTTGCTGCAACCGTTCCTAGCTCAAGTGGAACAAGCTGTCATGGGAACTTGTAGTGCAGCCACAGTGCCAGCATAAGCACCACTCGCCAGCATAACTCAATATTAAACAAGCAGAAGCAACAGACGAAATCATGATTACTGTCGCCGATTTAATCAAAGACGAACGCTTACCAGGAAATTATTTTGCCTTTGATGCCTACATTCAGGGTGATTTTGAATCAGGTTTACTGGAAAATCGCCACGGCGATCGCCTCATAGCAATTCCAGATACGCTCATTCAATCGATTTATGCCGCGCTTAACCAAGAAACAGGTCAAGCTTCCGGTGTAGTGCTTGCCAATTGCGGACGCTGGTGGGGCAAAAATTTCTACGCTCGGTTTGTCGAACAAGTTAGCAAGTACTACTCCAAGCCGATCAACGAAATGGAGATGGT
This sequence comes from Scytonema millei VB511283, assembly GCF_000817735.3. Lineage (NCBI taxonomy): Bacteria > Bacillati > Cyanobacteriota > Cyanophyceae > Nostocales > Scytonemataceae > Scytonema > Scytonema millei. The sequence continues at coordinate 391,287 of NZ_JTJC03000001.1, forward strand.
TGAGTTTACCCAGTGTCTCAGACAGTGTTGGAAAGCTCATGGCTGGGGAACTTTTGAATTAGATTTGAGCTACTACCAACAAGGATTTTTGGTGGTGAAAACTCAGAATTCTCCCTACGCCAAGCAAGCACCTCAGAGCAAACGACCAGTGTGTCACTTTGAAGCAGGCATTCTCCGCGCTTTCTTCAGCCAACTGACAGGTCGAGAACTCCACTGTCTGCAAACAACCTGCGAATCGTTGGGAGCTGAGTACAATCACTTTGTTCTAGGTTTAGCACAACGAATCAAACCTGCTGAGGCTTGGTTAGAAGAACAGCAAGAGCATGAAATTATCATGCACCGACTTTGCAACAGTTCTAACCAATAAAGACACATCTAAATTGCATCAGAGCAATTGTCAGAAGTATTTAGATGTCAATGCCTCATTTTTGACTTTTGACTTTTAACTTTTGACTTTCTCAACGGTTAATTATTTACAATCGATAGACCGAAAAACATGGCAAAGACTGTCAGACTAGAACCAATCGGTGAAGAAACCTCCATTCAAACGAATGGCAACATCCTATCTGTTCTATTAAAAAACGAACTGAATGTGTTGCATGAGTGTGGCGGTCGAGGGATGTGCGCTACCTGCCATGTTTACATCAAAAGTGGCATGGAAGGCTTATCTTCACCCAGCCGACGCGAACGGCGTACCATTGAAGTGATTACTTCTGCTAACAATAATTCTCGCCTCGCTTGTCAAGCTTTAGTGATTGGTGAAGGTGTAGTCGTTGAATTACCTTCTGGTACGTATGTCAGTGCAATTGATGATATTGAGTCTCTCATCGGCACGCGGGCAGAACAAAATATCCTTCACCCTCTAGACGGTAGAATTCTCGTAGAAGCTGGTAAATTAGTCACTCGTTCGATGATTACTCAACTTCAAGATACTCGTACTGAGGTTGCTGAGTATCTGAATCATGCCAGCGATACCTAAGCGCCATACCATTTTAGATTTTAGATTTTGGATTGTAGAAATATTGCAGCTCGGTAATTTCAGCAATTCATACATAGCAAACCTAAAACTGAATGGTGTTATCACTAATTATTGCCCAGGAGTAGAAAAGTTTATGTTGAGTCAGTTAGCCCGCTTGACCGTAGAAGCGGACGGTCGCTACGCTACTTCAGAAGAACTCCAGTTTCTCAGAGATTACATTGAGTCTCTTGATTCTCGCGTCAGTACATATCAAAAAATTCAAGCTGCTGAGGCAGAAGTTCTCAGTCAGTTAGAGGCAAAGTGGGCTGCTAACGAGAATTTGTTTGGGCAAGGTAATAATAAGCTCAATGTTTCAACCTGCCAACGCGATCTGAAAAATATGATACGTTACACAGCCACAACTGTATTGAGTAGCGACCTCGATCGCTTGCGAGAAAGTTGTTTGCTTTGGTATCAAACTATCGTTCGTGCTTATAAATACGGACATATTGCTAACATCACTTATCCATTACTAAACGAGTTGATGAAACAGTTTCTATCTGCTGAAGAAGCAGCGCTTGCATCTCCAGTTTTAGGACTCAATCAAGTGATTTTGGGTAAAACATAACTGGTAGTTGGCAGTTGATAGTTACTAATGGCTAATTGTTCGTTGCTATTAGCTATTAGCCATTAACCATTACTCATTACCATCTAATTAATTGAAAATTCACAGTAAGTTACTATGCAAGATAATTTCACAGCACCAGCAAATAAATATCCTTGGTTAGAAAAGGTAGAAATCGCATCGGTAGTTGGTTCGATTGGCGGTGCGATCGCTTCTTTGATGCTAAATCAGGCAGCAGTTGCTGCAATTCCGCTCTCTGTCACTGTCGCACTCAATTTAACCAATCGGCGGATACTGTTAGATCATTTAAAACAACACAATCTAGCCACGATCGCTCAAGTACTACAAGAGCAGGTAAAAACTCAATCTAATCTGGAAAGACTGAGTGAAGAATTGGGAACATTTGAGCAACAAACAGAGAAAAAGCATGGTGAAGCTCAAGCTGGAATTAAGTTGTTAGACGAACATCTTCAGCTAACAAATAATAACTTGCAACAAACACGAGAAAACAGCGATCGCAGTCTTGCTCAACTCCAAGAGCAAGATGCAAACATTCAAAATCAGTTACAAACACAACTAGAAATGCTCAACCAGCAGCTAGAGCAGCTCCAGCAACAAACTAATATGCTGGTACAGGAGCAAAACAGCCGTTTGATGAACGAACAAGCTAAGATTGCCAGAACTGTAGATGCTTTGCGCGATATCGAGACTTGTACTCAAAGCTTGCGAATCAATCCAATTTCTGCCAATGCTTTCTTCAATCGTGGTTTGAGTTACCAACGCTTGGGCGATCGTGAAGCAGCAGTTGGTGATTTCACAGAAGCAATTCGAGTTAATCCTCAGTATGCAGAAGCTTTTCAAAGTCGCGGTCTTGCCCATGCCGATCTTGGCGATAAAAAAGCGGCAGTACGGGATTTACGCGAAGCCGCCAGACTATTCTTTGAGAGCGGTGAGATTGATAAATATCAAATTGCTCGCGACCTCGGTAAGAAGTTTCACGATTTAGATTCGCCTAGTGAAGCAGAAGCCCTCACAGAGGTGGCTTACGAAAGCTCAATGGCAGAATCGTTTGAAGACATTGCCTTAGAGTCTTTGTTCTCTTAATTTAGGTCACTTGAGAGGCGATCGCACGGTAACGAAATCCGGTATCGTTGCGATCGCCGCTAGCCATTAAGATATTTTTCACCCTAAAAATCATGAGTGAAACTTTACCAACTTCCTCCAAGTATCATGTTTTAAAACTAGTTGGACAAGGACAATTTGGACGAGTTTACTGTGCCATTGATAAAAAAAATGGTAAGACTGTAGCACTTAAAGAACTCGATCAACAACGTTTTCCCACGAAAAAGTTTCTACGAGAATTACACTTTTTATCTAGCTTACAGCATCCTAATATTATTTCTTTTCAAGGTATAGAGCATATAAAAAATGCAAGATTCCTAGTTATGGATTATTGCGAAGCTGGAACTTTGCGGAATTTCATGCAAAGCGATGACTTTAATCTCATTCACGGTTTGAAATTTATTACAGATATTCTTGCTGGACTAGAACACGCACACACTCGTGGCGTTGTTCACTGCGATATTAAGCCAGAAAATATTTTAATCAGTATAGGTTCTACTAGCTACTTAGCTCGGATTTCTGATTTTGGTTTAGCAAGAGTTTGTCAAGAAATTTCTACAGATAAAATTATTTGTACTGGTTCTCCTGCATATATGGCTCCAGAAAGATTTTACGGTAAATCTTCTCCAGCTTCAGATCTTTATGCCGTTGGAGTCATGCTGTACGAGTTGGTTTTGGGATTTCGTCCTTTTTCAGGAATGCCAGGAGAATTAATGACAGCCCACATGAATCAGGCTGTGGAAATTCCTAGCGCTGTTCCGCTCTTACTACGTTCGACAATCTCCACTGCCATGCAAAAATTCCCTAACAAGCGTTTTCCGTCAGCATCTGAGATGAAGAAGTCAGTTCAATTAGCAATAGAAGTAGAAAAAGTAACGTATGGTAATATTCCCCCTCTAAATCTACCTTCTAATATTCCTTCATTTTCTTATTTAAATAGTACGCAAGCTTAGCAAGCTAGTAAATTATCCAACTGCGATCGCTATATTTTCTATTTAAGAGTTTACTTATCTTTTTTGCAGCGTTACACAACCTTTACTATCAATTAATATCATGAGCTACTTAGTCAAGCCTGGGTTTTCAACTTGCTATTATATTCGGAAACTCCTACTTCAAAATGAAGATGAATTAAAAGCAATCTTGAGTCAAAAAACTGGTTTTTGCTTCAATACGCAAGAAACTTTAGAAAAGCTTCTAAGAGGAATTTATCTAGAAGAAACTATCGAGCAACTTTTACAAACTCTTTATGCCGATACCACTGAAATTTCTACTAAAGTTGAAAAACTAGAAGTTTTAGTAGCCAATCATCAAAGAATTTCTGTAGAAAGTCCCCATAACTATCAAGGATTAGGCGATATTAAACGCCAGATTTTATGGATTTTGGGTTTTAAGCGAGTAGCTGTCAAGATTGAAGATATAGTTCAAGCTCTGATTCAACTAAATGAATATAGTATCAATTACATAGGACGCACGTTGACTGTCAACACGTGGAAATCAACTCGTCCTGATTTTGAATGGCTCAATTTATTTGAGTTCGACCGTTTTGGCAAAATCACCTTTGCCGGACAAGGAAAGGATGTAGCCAATATCGAACAACTCAATTGGATACAAGAATGGATTGTTGGTTACGTCTGTCAAGTCGCTCAGTTCATCCGCGACTTTACAACTACAATTGAATATAAAAAAATTGGTGAATTACCCGAAGGAGTCTTGATTACTCAAGTTACTTCTTACTCTCACTGGGTTGCTGCAAAACCGCGGTCGGCGCAAGTTTGACAGCGATCGGTTATCAGTTATCAGCTGCCATCGACTAAGAAGCAAGTAAGAATGGTTTGGCTAGGACAAAACTAGCGATAGATTTAGCGTCTACTGATTGCCCGGCGAGAATGGCTTGTTCTAGTTCCTGGGGTGACATGAAGACAATTTCTAGATCTTCATCTGCATCTTGACTGGGAGGTACATCTAAGGGAACTAAATCTTGCGCTAAAAAACTATAAATAATTTCATCAGAATAACCAGGGGCGAGAAAAAACTGTCCTAGATTTTGCCATTTCTGAGCGCGATAACCTGTCTCTTCCTCAATTTCTCTTTGAATTGTTTCAAAAGGTGTTTCATTAGGCTCTACAGTCCCAGCCGGGAATTCTAAAATTCTGCCTTGTACGGCAAAGCGATATTGCCGCAATAGAATTAATTTACCTTCTGGAGTCACAGGGACAGCTAAAGCGCCTCCAGGATGGCGGACGCATTCCCAATCGCCTTCAACTTGGTTGGGTAAACGATAGCGATTGACTTCAAAGCTAAATTTACGCCCTTGGTAAAACAGGCGATGTTTGAGCAACTGTGGAGGTTCTTGCATCATATGAGGGAGTAGGGAGTGGCTGGTGGCTGGTGACTGGACTCTTTTCTAGTCACTAGTCACGAATAACTAGTCACTGATAACTGACTCCAGTACAGTCTACAGCTTGGAGTAGCGTGGCGATCGCTTTACCGGATACAGGATCGATCCAATTTGGGGCAATTTCTGCTAGTGGAACGAGAACAAAGGCGCGTTCTCTCATGCGGGGATGAGGAAGGGTAAGGCTAGGAGTGTCGAGAATGAGATCGTCGTACAACAACAAGTCAATGTCAAGCGTTCTCGCCCCCCAGCGTTCTTGGCGCACGCGCCCGAATTTTGCTTCGGTTATCAGTAGAATATCTAACAATGCCTGCGGTGACAGTTGAACTTGAAGCACTGCACAACCATTAATATAATCTGGCTGTGGTGGTCCTACTGCTTTTGTGCGATACCAGCTAGACTTTGACACAATTGCAATCTCAGGTAAATCTGACAAAGTTGCTAAAGCAGCCTCTACAATAGCCAAAGAATCACCAAGATTACTTCCCAGGGCGATCGCGCAATTAGTAATTGGTAGTTGGTAGTTGGTAGTTGGTAGTTGGTAGTTGGTCACTGATAACTGACAACTGATAACTGTTTAATAGTGTGTCACTTAAGACTCCATTCTTAAACAGGGATTAAAATATGCAAGACGGTTATAGCTTTGAAATGGGACTCGTAGTTGTTACGAGCGATCGCGTTGGTGTGATGGGATTTATCCGCTATTTTTAGGAGTGAACAACCAAAGCTGATGGAACCAGATTCAACAGGGCAAAGTTCATCTGGAAAATTTTCCGATCGCCACCAAAGTGGGCGATCTTCAGGTAGTTCCCAGACATCTTCTATTAAATCTCGCTACAAACCCCTCTACTTTCGGTTCTGGTTTTGGTTGCTTGTGGGTTTTGGCGGCGGGCTAGCAGCATTGAGTAGTGTTTGGTTATCTATAGAGAGTAGTCTACCACCTGCTGATGAGTTATCCGCTACCGTGCGGAGTCAAACGCTGACGATCGCGGCTGGGGATGGCACAATTTTACAGCAGCAAGGTCCAGCAACTAGAGAACCGTTGAAAATAGGGCAAATTCCCAAGCCTCTAGTTCAAGCTTTTATTGCTTCGGAAGACAGGCGCTTTTATCAACATCGCGGTTTCGATCGCCAGGGAATTGTCAGGGCAGTCTGGGCAAATTTGCGCTCTGCTAATTTAGTAGAAGGTGGTAGTACCATTACGCAACAACTGGCACGAATTCTTTTTTTAAACCAAGAGCGCAGTCTGTGGCGCAAGCTCAAAGAGATTCGTCTAGCGATGAAACTTGAAGAGAATTTGAGCAAAGACCAAATTTTAGAGCGTTATCTCAACTCAGTTTATTTGGGACAAGGGGCTTATGGGGTAGCAGACGCGGCTTGGGTTTATTTCAGCAAGTCAGTTAATCAGCTTACACTCTCTGAGATGGCGACAATTGCTGGACTAGCACCAGCACCCAATTTTTATTCTCCTACAGTGAATAAATCGGCAGCAATTGGGCGGCGCAACTTAGTATTGCAGCGGATGCAGGAGGATGGAGTCATTACTGCATCTGAGGCGATGGCAGCGAAAAATGCACCTTTAACAGTAAAAACAAGTTCTCCCAAACGGCTTCAAGCTAAAGCTTCCTACTTTACTACCTACATTCAACGAGAACTACCCAAATACGTTCCTGCGGATGTCCTTAAAGCAGGCGGGCTGACTGTAGAAACTAGCCTCAATCCTAAATGGCAGCAAGCAGCGGAAGCAGTTGTGTTAAAAACTGTAACCGAGAATGGAAAATGGCAAAGATTCGAGCAAGCCGCACTAGTAGCGATCGATCCTCGTAACGGCGAAGTGAGGGCAATGGTGGGGGGAACGGATTTCGGAAAACACCAGTTCAATCGCGCTACCCAAGCCCAAAGACAACCAGGATCGACATTCAAAGGATTTGTCTATACAGCTGCGATCGCTAGCGGTCTTTCTCCTTACAAACAATACCTCGACTCTCCCTTTAAAGTCGATGGTTACGAACCGAAAAACTTCAGCGAAAGGTTTCGGGGCGAAATGTCGATGCGGGATGCCCTCGCTGCTTCAATTAACGTAGTGGCAGTCAAGGTATTAATGGATGTAGGCTTCGATCCTACAATTAAACTCGCCCAATCGATGGGAATTAAATCGCCCTTAATCCCTGCCTATTCCCTAGCTTTAGGTTCGGCAGAAGTCAATTTGTTGGAATTGAGCAGCGCCTATGGTTCTTTAGCGACCGGGGGAATGCATACAGCAGCTCATGGCATCCGGCGAATTCGCGATCGCAGCGGTAATATTATCTACGATGCTAAGTTTACATCTCAGCGCGTTTTAGACCCAGATAGTGCGGCGATCGCCACTTGGATGTTAAGAAATGTCATCACTGCTGGAACTGGCGGTGCGGCAGCTTTGGCAGATCGTTCTGTCGCAGGTAAAACTGGTACATCAGACAAAGCTCGCGATTTATGGTTCGTCGGCTACATTCCCCAACTCGTTACCGGAGTTTGGTTAGGAAACGATAACAATCAACCCACAGCAGGTAGTAGCAGCACGGCAGCCTATGCCTGGAATCGGTTTATGGTGCAAGCCGTGGAAGGCATGGAAGTAGAGAAATTTGCTGCTTTACCCAACTTAGACAACCGCAAACCTAGTATTAAACGACAGCCAGTTAAACCCAGAAGAATATCGATTGGCAAAATCACCGACCAAAATAGCGAAGGTGGTTCTCTACGCCAAGGCGAAAACTCAGAAAATTACCAACCTACCCGCAGAAGACGCAGACGCGATCGACAAAGCCAAGAACTGCGTCACAGTCGCTGGCGATCGCGCTTGCAGCGTCAAACCCCCGCTGCCGACCCACAACGCTACAATCGACTCATGGATCGCTTGCGTCAAAATCGCATTCCTCGCCAACCAAGCCTATTTCCAAGCCAAGAAACCCCGACAGATCGGGAGTAGAGAGTCGGGAGTCGGGTTAAGAGAGCTGGGGGAGCTGGGGAGGCTGAGGGAGAAAAGAACCAATCAACTACCAACTACCACTCTTCACTGATAACTGATAACTGATAACCGATAACTGACGTTTAAGGAATTTGTAAGAGTCCAAAAAAACATGACGAGCTAGACTGAAGGGGAACTCTCCTTGGAAAGTGCAGAGCTTAGCGTAGAATCTTATGGCACAGCAAAGCTTTGGTGTGATTGGACTAGCGGTGATGGGTGAAAACCTTGCCCTAAATGTCGAGCGTAATGGTTTTCCCATCGCAGTTTACAATCGTACTCCCGAAAAAACCGATGCATTCATGGCGGAACGGGCGCAGGGCAAAAACGCCGTCGCTACCTACTCCTTAGAAGAATTTGTCAATGCCCTAGAACGCCCCCGCAAGATTTTGATCATGGTCAAAGCTGGTGCGCCAGTGGATGCCGTAATTCAGCAGCTCAAACCCTTGTTGGATGAAGGCGACATTATCATTGATGGCGGTAACTCGCTATATGAGGATACGGCACGACGCACCCGCGAATTAGAACCGGAAGGCTTCCGCTTCATCGGTATGGGTGTAAGCGGTGGCGAAGAAGGGGCATTGAATGGTCCTAGCTTAATGCCTGGGGGAACGAAAAGTTCCTACGAATATTTGTCACCGATTTTTAATAAAATTGCCGCTCAAGTAGAAGATGGTCCCTGTGTGACTTATATCGGTCCTGGGGGCGCGGGTCACTACGTCAAAATGGTTCACAATGGTATTGAGTACGGCGATATGCAGTTGATTGCCGAAGCCTATAGCCTTCTCAAAGATGGTTTGGGCTTGGATAATCGGCAACTGCACGAAATTTTTACCGAGTGGAATACTACTGACGAACTCAATTCCTACCTGATTGAGATTACCGCAGATATTTTCCGCTATATCGACCCCGACACTAAGAATCACTTGGTCGATATGATTCTCGATTCTGCCGGACAAAAAGGTACAGGGCGCTGGACGGTGCAAAGTGCTTTGGAGTTTGGGGTGTGTATTCCTACAATTACGGCAGCGGTAAACGCGCGCATTATGTCCTCGTACAAGCAAGAACGGGTAGCTGCATCCCAAATGCTACCTGGTCCTACAGGAACGTATCAGGGTGATGCGAAGGCATTCGTCAATATGGTGCGCGATGCATTGTATTGTTCTAAAATCTGCTCTTACGCTCAAGGAATGGCACTGTTGGCAACAGCTTCCAAAGAGTATGCTTACGACCTGAATTTGAGCGAAATGGCGCGAATTTGGAAAGGTGGCTGTATTATTCGCGCTGGATTTTTAGGTAAGATTCAGAGTGCTTTCATTGAAAATCCGAACTTACCCAACTTGCTATTGGCTCCAGAGTTTAAACAAACAATCCTCGATCGCCAAGATGCATGGCGGGAAGTTTTAGCAGCGGCGGCGAAACTCGGCATTCCCGTACCTGCGTTTAGTGCGTCGTTAGATTATTTTGACAGCTATCGACGCGATCGCTTGCCCCAAAACCTGACGCAAGCTCAACGCGACTATTTCGGCGCTCACACTTACGAACGTACTGACAAAGAAGGCTTCTTCCATACTGAGTGGACGAAGTTCTCCGAGGAATCGGTACAAACTTCTACCCCAGAACCGCTACAAGCGGATCAACCAACTACACCTCAACCAACAGGCAGCCGTTAGGAAAGATAAAGGGTGCGTTATCAACGCACCCTACAAGTATTTACTTAAAAACCAATCCTGATTTGCACGGAATTACGACGTGGATAGTAATATCGTCCGTGCTTGTAGCGGCGATGGTTTCTTCGACCATATCTGTATGGATCGTAAAAGCGATCGTACCCATACCAATCAGGACGATAAAGTCGATAGCGCGAACGGCGATGCCAATCGCGTCTGTAGCGTCGATGATAGTCGCGGTCGCGCCATCCAGAGGGAACGACAATAATTCCAGCGCGATCGCCGATCGTTACGCCAAAATCTACGTCAGTTTCGGCTTTAGCGGGTGCTGCGGTGCAGATTGTCAGTAATGCAGTCAGTGCGAGAATTTCAGCTTTCATTGCCACTCACCTCGAAAACCAGCGAGGATGAGAACGCGATTCAATTTATACTCTCAGTTTATCAGTTATCAGTTATCAGTTATCAGTGGTTAGTGGCTGGTGGCTAGAAAAGAGTCTAGTCACTAATCACCAGCCACCAACCACTCGCGATCGACCGTCAAGCGTCAACACATCCGTGTAGCGAGCGCGTTTACCGTCAACCGTCAACTGTCAACCAACAACGCTCGACCAAATATACAATAGATAAAATCTATCTTAGGGAAGATATAATGTATGTCCCTTGCTGCTGAGTTAGATGCGACTGAAGAAATTACTGTTATTAAAGTCAGGGGTGCGATCGCCCATGCAGTAGCGGGACGGTTGCGGGTGCGCTTGCTTCAACCAATTGAAGACATAGCTTATGCTCAATTGGAGCAACAAATTATGTCTTTGACATGTGTTGAAAGTGTCAGAGTCAATACTACAGTAGGATGTTTGACTATTACTTATGAGGTAAGTCAGTTTCCTGGTGCTGCTATTCCACCTGTGGAGTTACTAGCAGCGATCGCGCAGGTAAGCAGTCTACAAATCGATTTAGATACAAATACATCAAATAGTATTAATTTCGATCGCCAGCCCGACCCAGCTCAAATACAATTGAGAACATTCGGTGCAGCCTTGGTTGGTGGAGCGGTAGGAGATATGTTTGGCGGCGCTGTCGGTGCTACAGCGGGAGCAATCTTCATGGGACCCGCAGGCGCTATTTTAGGCGGTCAGATTGGTGTTTTTGTGGGTAGCATTATTGGCGCTCAAATTGGCGCTGAAACCGTGCAACAGGTTGACCAGTTTGTTTGGTTAGCTGATACTCAAGGAACTAAACTAACAGCAGAGCAAATTGCCCAAACTCTGCAAAAGAGAACCAGCGAAAAAATTGGCGAAACTACCGGACAAATTTTTGGCGCAGTTGCGGGGAAGGTGGTTTTAGGACCAACGGGAGCAATTTTTGGTTCAATTGTCGGTGGTGCTATTGGCGCTCAGCTAGGAGAAGACACGGCAAGTTCTGCAACTCTCCAGAAATCGCCAGCAACGACTCAGCAATGGTTGGTTAATACAACTCAAAAGTTTGTGGGTGAAACTGCCACAGCAACGGTAGGTGGGGCTGTTGGCAAGATAATACTTGGTTCTCCAGGGCAACAGATGGGTTTGCAGTTGGGCAAGCGGATTTCTAAAATAGTTGACTGGAATGCTACGACACACCAAGTTGTAAATATTACACCTACGCCACAGTTATCGGTAGAAAATCCTCAGAGCGATCGCTAACCCTGCTAGTTTTGTAAATTCAGCAGTAAGATTGGGGAGTCGATCGACTTTTTGACTGTGCTGGGCATTCTGATAGTTCTCCTATCTTCCTTTGTCTTATCGTTCCATAACATCACCGTTCGAGTTCTATTTGCAGAGCATCTCGTTCTCGGTTTATTTCTCTTGGGTGGATACGTCAAACCCGATTTGCCTAACTCGTTCTTACTGATGTTCATGCGAATGCTGCTGGTGGTTCCACTCATGGCATTTCTCGCACCCAAGTTGTACCCGTCTGCATGGAAAGAATGTATAAACTTATTTAACCGCGATCGCCGCGATGTTTTGGTGCAGGCATTTGGCTGTGGAGTATTGATGTTTGTCTATGTTGCTACGCTCTACGTTGCCATTGGTTTGATTCCAACTGGCATCGCCATGACGCTATTTTTCACCTATCCCATATTTACGGCACTACTAGCTTGGCAGTTTTTTGGCGATCGCCCGACGTTGTTTCGCTGGATCGTCATGGGCATCATTTTAGTAGGTAGCGCCTTGACCATTCCTCAATCTACACCGACTCAGAATAATTATGCAATTGCGATCGGTATTCTTGCCAGCGTCGGCTCTGGAGTCGTATATGCTCTTTATACGGTAATTGCTCAAAAATGTTTTGAAAAACTGCATCCAATTCCCTTCACTTGGATTAGTTTTGCTACCACACTACTGCTTTCTGGCGTGAGCTTGCTATTCTGGCAACTTCCCTATAACAATCTTGCCTGGACACCTCTATGGATTGGCGGGATATTTTCAGGATTAGTAAGTTTTCTCGGACACATTTTGAATAATATTGGTATTCGCGCGATTGGCGCAACAGCAGCCTCGATAATTGGCTCTAGTAGTCCGGCATTGACGGCATTAGTTGCTTGGATCGTAATTCACGAAACCTTAAATGCAATTCAGATTTTAGGTATTGGGATTGTTACTTTAGGTATTGCTTTACTGAGTGGAGAACGAGCTGTAATTAAGCGATCGCATCACCCTAATTGAAGCTCAAACATTATCAAAACTGTCAATAACCGAAAACCCTTCTGAATCTAATGTTCGATTGCCCAATCGCAGAGAAAAGAGCGTTTGCATTCCCGCCACATCAGCAGCTTTTAGTTCTGCTGTTACATCTGAAATAAAGAGAATTTGCCTTGGTAATATACCGATTGCCTGGGCAATTTTGCGATAACTTTCTGCTTCTTTTTTTGAGCCAGTTTCAGTATCGAAATAACCGCTCAAATACTGAGTTAAATCGCCTGCTTCAGAATATTGAAATAGCAATTTTTGTGCTTGAACGCTACCTGACGAAAAGATATATAATCGTTTACCTTCGCGAGTCCAACGTTCAAATGCAAGTTTAACATCAGGAAAAAGTTGCGATCGCAGAGTTCCATCTCGATAACCGCTTTCCCAAATTTTCCCTTGTAACGATTTGAGTCCAGTAGATTTGCGATCGCTTGCAATTAGGTAATGAATGTATGGTATGGCGGCGGTTGCCGAGTCATCTACCCATGCAGGTACAGTCAACCCCTGAGTAACATCGGCTGCGTACTCTTGCTGCAATCGTTTTAGATCTGCTTGTACTCCGCTGTCGCGATCGTGAGTTTGTAGAAATGATTCTACCTGCTTTTGAGCAAAGGGAAACAACACGCCGAAAACGTAATCAATCGGTGTCGTAGTGCCTTCAATGTCAAGTAAGATAATATCTGCACGAGCAGAATAGCGATCGGGCATAGTTACGCAAGACTCGTTATATGCATCAACGCGATCCAGTATACATACATGGAATAGAGATATGGCAGTCCTACCTAATTCATGAAACTCAAGCTTTTTTAGCTACTCCCTGCTATATTTGCTGACACACCCTTTTCGTTACAATGAGAATACCTGTTGCAATACTCCTCTATGAGTCAACCTGCTGCATCGATCAACATCAAACTCATTGACTCTCTGGCTCAAATTATCCTTTCCCTCACCGACGAGGAGCGCCAACTTCTAGCGCAAAAAATTCAACATTCACCGTTGTCTGATGAGGAGCATCAACATAAAAAAGAAGCTTTACAACGAGATATTACTTTGGGTGTGGAACAACTCAAAAACGGCGACTACACCGAGTATAATGATTCCTCACTACCCAACCTATTTGAAAATATCAAGAGACGTGGTAAGCAAAGACTTGGGCAGGAGCCAGCTCAGTGAATCGCTTCCGTCTTTCACAACAGGCAGAACAAGACTTGGAAGATATCTGGGCTTATCTAGCACAACAGGATGAACTTCTAGCGGACAAACAGATTGCCCAAATATTAGACCGATTTCCTATGTTGTCTCAATTTTCCAATATGGGTAAACAGCGTAACAATTTACTCCCTGGACTTCGGAGCTTTCCCGTTCAGCCCTACATCGTTTTTTATACTAAAATTGCGGATGGCATCGAAATTGTTAGAGTCTTGCACCAATCTAGAGATATTGACAGCCAGTTTTCGTAATTCGGCGATCGCATTAGTAGAGCGAGCAGCGCCTTCTACATTAATTGAATCAGTAACTTACTATAGGAGTGCGAATACCAGCCAGAGAAAAGTATGGTTGTTAAACATCAAGCCACTATTCCACGCTTAATTGAAGGTAGTATCGAGCAGTTACGAAAAAAAGGATTTCCTGAATGTAACACCGATGAAGAAATAGCAATGGCGATGAGAATTAGCGTCGAAAAACTGCGTTTTTTGGCTGGCGATCGCAACCTATCTTCTAATTCACTTTATTCCCGCTTCCAAATTTTCAAAAAAACAGGTGAAGCAAGAACGATTTCTGCACCAACACCTGAATTGAAAGCTGCTCAAAGATGGATTTTAAAGCAGATTCTAGAAAAAATAGAAATTCATGATGCAGCACATGGCTTTTGTCGCGATCGCTCTATTGTTACTAATGCTAGTCCTCATGTAGGTAAAGATGTAATAGTCAAGCTAGATCTACAAAACTTTTTTCAGTCAATTTTATATAAGCGTGTTAAAGAATTATTTTGCAGTTTTGGTTATTCTGAAACAGCGGCAACAATCTTTAGTTTAATTTGCACTGTCACAAAAATAGATATCAATGGAAAAAATAGCTGTAACGATATAGAAAAACGTCACTTACCTCAAGGTTCGCCAACTAGTCCTGCTATTTCAAATCTTGTGTGCGATCGCCTCGATACGCATTTAACTAAACTTGCTCATAATTTTGGATTTTGCTATACACGGTACGCCGACGATTTAACTTTTTCTAGTTTTGAGAAAACATCACGTCAAGTGAATAATTTAATTCATGGAAGCAAGTTAATCATTACTGAAGAAGGCTTTACAGTTAATCCTGATAAAATAAAAGTTTTGAGTAAATCCGTACAACAAGAAATAACAGGTATTATTGTCAATCAACAATTAAATTTATCTAGAAAAACGCTGAAAGCTTTTCGAGCCACTTTATATCAAATCGAACAAGAAGGTTTGTCGGGCAAAAAATGGGGTAATTCAAATAATTTAATTGCCGCAATTACTGGATTTGCCAACTATGTAGCAATGGTTAACCCCAGTAAAGGTGCAGAATTTCTAGCGTCAGTAGAACGGATTAAACAGAAATGCGATCGCTCCTAAGTTGTTAATAAAATATACGATTTGGGTAATTTCTCGCTTGCTACTCGCAGTTATTGTGTTAAATTTATACCGAGGTAGTCGTAAAGTTACAAAGCTGTAGTACGGGTTCTGCATACCCGACTGGTACGCTGACTCATAGTATAAGCGTATACCGCAAAGTACTTTAGCTATTTCACTGTTTGATTAGCTCAGTTGGTAAGAGCGCCTGCTGTATGCGGGATGTCGCAGGTTCAAATCCTGTATCAAACCCCCGAAAGTTAGCTCATTTGGTTAGAGCAATCGGTGTATCGCCGATTGGTAGCAGGTTCGATTCCTGTACTTTCTCCAAAATCCCCTCGTCCTGGGTACGGACACCTTGTTAGGGACAAGGCGGCTTCGCAAGAAGCAGTTAGCAGTGGGTTTTTCCCAATCAGCACTTAGTAGTGGGTTTTGCCTGGTACTAAATCAGTTGAGTTCGTGAATTACTCTGTCATGCAGGTGTTTTATTGCAGTCAAGGAGCCAGCGCAAATGTAATTCTCTCTAACTTGAGTATGTCCCTTCGTTTTCCCAATCCGTTTCTCTACGGAGACTCTGGAACTGGCAAACCGAACGGCGTATTTGAGCGTTGTTGACTTTGGTTGAATTACCTTCGGGTAGTTCTGGCAAGGTTACAGCAATCTTAATCCAGTTTTAGAGAATCTTTTGCCCGCACCGAGACTGTTAAACCCTGTATTGGCAGAGTAAAAAATATTTTTGTATTACATGTAGTATACTGAGGGTATTCTGCCAAGGGGTGTAAGCTCCTGGTTAGTAGCTAAAGCTGCCAAAAAGACGAATGTTCTTATCTAATCTTCTCCGACGGGTACAGTTGCCCAAATTATCTATTCAAATTTCTATGTGGAAAACCTTTTACATCAAACCTAACGAAATCGGAATTTTATATCACCGCAGCGATTTTAAAAAGATTTTGCAGCCAGGGACTTATACTTATTTTGGTCGCCATTGGCAAGTCAAAACTTATGACTTGAACCAACCAGAAACCAAAATAGAAAACTTAGAATTGTTACTCAGAACTCACGAAGCCGAGTTACAAGAGCATCTATTAATTATCAGAACAGCATTTAACCAAGCTGCTTTAGTACGCTGCGGTCAAAATTGGATAAGCGTCGCGCCAAATCAACTACGTGCTTTTTGGCGTGGATTTATTGAGGTAGAATCTCATATTTTCAATTTAGAAGAAAGTTTAGAACTCCCCGCCGAATTTGTCCAACAAATACGCAGCATAGCCTTAAACGGATTAAAAAAATTCCAAATTTCAGAATACGAAATTGGCTTGCTATACGTTCAAAATAACTTTGTTCGACCTCTCGAACAAGGGGAATATGCTTTTTGGACTGTAAATCGGGATGTTGCAGTCAGAACTCTCAGCCGAATCGTACCTAACCCAGACTTTCCCCTAGAAGACGTATTAATTGAAAAACATCCTGAGTTTGTCTCAGCTTACTGTGAAATCGTACAATTACAAGATCGACAAGTAGCAATTGTGCGGTATTTGGGTAAAGTTGTTGCTATTTTGTCACCCACAAGCCGCAAGTTGTTTTGGCAAGGTGTAGAAGTGGAAATTATTGATATTAGTAACGATGCCAAATTATCACCTAATTTAGTAGCAGAATTGCTAGCAGGGTCTAAAGACGTTTTATTACTGAGTCACAATAGTTTGCACGTTCGCGAAGTACCCGCGCAACATGTTGGTTTATTATATATAAATCAAGAATTTCAAGCGTTATTAGAGCCAGGAATTCATGCTTGGTGGTTATATGGACGCTCGTTTCAAACTGAAGTGATTGACATGCGTTTGCAAAATATCGAGGTATCTGGTCAAGATATTCTGTCGAAGGATAAAGTTCCTTTACGCTTGAATTTAACTGCTGGTTTTCGCATCCAAGATCCACTGAGAGCAAAAAATGGCTTGTCAGATATTTCTAGTTTCTTGTACAAAGAATTACAGTTTGCTTTACGTGCAGCAGTTGGTGAACAAACTTTGGATGCACTATTAGAAAATAAAGGTGCGATCGATCGCAGTGTTGCTGAATACATTCGCAGCAAAACCGTAGACTATGGAATTGAAGTTGATTCTGTCGGGGTGAAAGATATAATTTTACCTGGCGAGATTAAGACAATTTTGAGTAAAGTTGTAGAAGCAGAAAAAGCTGCTCAAGCAAACGTAGTTAGACGTAGAGAAGAAACCGCAGCTACCCGCAGCATGTTAAATACTGCAAAAGTGATGGAAGATAATCCTGTTGCTTTACGCTTGAAAGAATTGGAGGTATTAGAACGAATCGCTGAAAAGATCGATCGCATTCAAGTTAATGGTAGTTTAGATAGTATTTTGACCGAATTAATTCAGATTAATCGGCAATAGCCATATTGTTGTGGGTATTGTAGGGGCGGGTTCACCAAACATCTCCACACACATACGAGGAACTCCATAAACCCGCCCCCACTCGATCGATAATCGATCGCCAGAATTAATAATAAAATTTAGCAATTTTTTGGGCGATCGCACCCCATTTAGAATTTTGCGTCACAGCCGCCCAATAAGCAAACCCGCGAATTGCCATATTGTAGTCAACTGCTTTTACCTTACCAGTCCGTCCGGTTTCCTGCCCCGCAGTCCGAGTATTGCCCTTCGTACTAATTTCTCCTGAAGCTAAAACTCTAGTTTGCTGCCATGCCAAAGCTTTCTCAATCGCTGTTTTGACTTTTGGCGTGAGGGGATCGTCTGGAAAGTAAGTTACCCACCGCTGAGCATATACTACACCAACCATTTGATAACTACTGTCATGCCCGCCTTTTTCTGGATTAACGCCATTTGGACGCTGTAAAGCTAAGCCTTCTTGGAGTGACTGACGGGCATATTTCATCAACTCTGCATCCCCAGTTAATTTACTTGTCAACCCCAAGGCTACTGCAACTGCATATCGGCGATGAGTATAAGGTTGGTTCCGCTTCATTCCCTGTTTCCAGACATTTTGAGAAATCATCCAACGGGCAGCACGTCTAACCAAAGGCTTGTAACGCGATACTTGTGCTGCATACTTGTTGGCATGGGGAGATTGCTGAATGACTAGGAGAGTGTGAGAAACTGCTTGTACGAAGAACGAAGTACTGTGGAAAGGATCGCCTGTTCCCTTAAAACTGCCGTCCGCAGCTTGTTGTTTGAATCCCCAGTCAAACATTTTGAATCCCGCTTGGATAGCTTTAGGATCGTTGCTGACTAACCCACCGATCGTTAATCCTTCGCCATAGCGTTGCGCTTCAATATACCATTTATTTGTCCGGTGGCGTTCCCAGTCGATGTTGGCACTATGCGCGCCATTCGGTGATATTGCATTATATGACTTAGAAAGGCGACGATAGAGATAATTGCTAATGAGATTGGATGACTCGTAGCTAAAATCTGTACGTTTTTTGTTTGTTTGAGTCAGGGAAGTTGAAATCGGGCGTTTAGCAACATCAAATTGAGATATGCGATCGCGTGTATCTGCAACAATTAATGGAGAGGCGATCGCATTTTTTCCGATTGGTGCTGAGAATAGTAATAGAGTCGCCATTAATAAACTGCGTACTTTCACTTCCTACTCCCTACTTATTGCCTTGTCTAACTTGCTGAAAGCCTGTAGAATCCAACAGTAAAACAACTGCTCCAGGTAAACTTAACATCCAACCCAAGACTGTGATTGTGAGAGAAAGTAATAAAGCTTGTTCTACTGAAAGACCAATCCGACTAAATAAATAAGCCCATAATCCTTCTTTCAGTCCAATCCCACCTAGAGATATGGGTAGTAAAGTCACTACTACAATAATTGGAATAAAAACTAAGAGTTCCAAATAAGAAATTGGAATTTTTAACTGATGGGCAACTAAGTAATGATAGTAAACTATAGCTAACTGTAGTAATAGTGACAGCCCCATTGATAACAATAAAGCTTGGCGATGTTGGGCAAATGTGCGTAAGAGAATTTGAATTTTTGCAAACCGAGCCGCTACGTTACTTAAACGAAATTTAATCAGCCAAGGCTCTGCCCAAATTAATAACTTTGGACTTGCTATCAGTAAAACTGCTCCGACTAGCGAACCAACACAAGCTGCAAATAAGAGCAGAATATCCCAGCGTCCAATCAATTTAAAAGCAGGAACTAAACCGACGACTGCTAATCCAGAAAGAGCAGCGAGTCCGGTAAATCTTTCTAGAAAAACAGATACAAGTGCTACCTCTGAATCTTTAGTCGATTGCGCGACTCGATAAACTCGATAGACATCTCCGCCGAGTGCGCCTGGTAGGAAAATATTTAAAAACATTCCAGCAAAATAACTGCCGAGTAAATTGCTCATGGGTGCAGAATGTCCGCTAGACCATAAAACAACTTGCCAACGCCAACAACTTAATAATTGACAGCCCGTGTAGAATAGCAAAGCAAAGATAATAAAAGATGGAGATAGGTACTGAAATTGTACCCAGACTTGATAAAAGTCCATCCGAGTTAATACTAAAGATAGTACTCCTGCGCTAACAGTGACTTTGATTAGAAATATTGGTTTTATCTTCACTTAGTTACCTCAAACAATAATAATTAATAAGCTCCTAAATCTCCGCCTTGATACGGTACGTGTGGAAATACTCCATCTTCTGGTTTCCAGAGCCGTACCCGCGCTCCAAATGTTTCCATAATTGGTTGACCAAGGGTTTCTATGTAGTCGCGAAATACAGGTTCAAATCTGCCTTCTGTGTGGTTATCTACATGCAGCCAGACGCGCTTAGAATTTTCTAAAACATGACTCATTTGATCTAAATTACTAATTAATTTGCCACCACCCCAGCGATCGATTACCCGACCGTTATTCCAATAGAAAACATCGAAACGTATGTTGCCTGGAATGAAGTAATCTAGACCACCTAAACCAGTTGAAGCAGCAGCCGGAGAAGTCGAGATGACAACATCGCCTGGTTGTCTATGACTGCTAATATATGCAAATGCTTCATTGTTACGCCGAGTGAGTGCATCTTGATAGCTAGCTAAAACTCGATTTGGTTCTACGTTCAGGATTAAAAGTAAGACAATACTAGCGATCGCAATCCCTCTAGTCGGTAACGAATTCCTCGTAAATACCTCAAACTTGCTGGCTAAACTTTCGGCAATACAAGCAGCACTATAAACAGCAAGCAAAATAAATATTGGATAAATTTGATAGGTATACCTTGTGGCAATTTGATAAATCAAAATGGTTAGTAGGATCAGGTTGATCGATACGCTGTTAAACAAGAATAATGTTTTACCATCTCGCCGTTTGAGGAAGTAGATCCAACCTAAGAAAAAGAAGAAACTGTAAATAATATGCATTCGACTGGGACCCACAAAAAAATTGTTTGCCAGTCCTGAAATGCTAAAGAAATGAACTTTGAGATAAGCATCTGTACTGTCGGAAAGTGCTACCCAAGGAGTCAAGCAGCGAATTGAAAAGAAAACCAGGTCGTAAGCAATAATTCCCATCGAAACGATACTACTTACGACAATTTGCCAATCATCCGCCCAGCGAAAAGGTCGATAGAAAAATATAAATCCTACGAAAAAGCAAGGTAATAAAGTTACAGTTACCTCTTGATTTAAAATTGTTAGTGTCAGAGCAATGAAGAATCCATATTGATAAGCTCTACCACTGCGCTCGACAAATCCTTTGAGAAACAGCCAGAAACTTAAGATGCTCAGACATTGAACGACTTGGTAAAACCGAATAAAGCGCGAAAAATAGACTTGCGAAGGATCGAAGGCTAAGATTGCCGTGACGATGAGAGCCAGCCAAGCTTTTCCAGTAATTTTGCGGGTGAGGATAAAGACTAAAACTAAGGTGGCTGTACCCCAAAGTACCGATAAAAACCGAGCATTCACAACTGAGTCCCCGAAAAGCCGCAGCCACAGCGCCAGCATGTAGTGATAGGCTGGAGAGCGGGTATACCAAATACCAGATGTTGCTTGAGGCGCACCTGTACGCAGAATTCCCCTAGTTGCATCTAGAGAAGTATTTTCATCCGCATCGAGGTCTACGAAACCAAGGTTATAGGTTCTCACAATAAAACCGATCGCGACGATCGCACCCAGGATCAACCATTGATTCCATATAGGAGAATAGGCTTGATAAGCTGTTGCTAATCGATGGATGAAGTCGTGTCGCGTGCGGCTGGGAAGTAAGATAAACAAGGCGATCGCCCCAAACCCAAACAAAATTAAGCACATACTCGCTGGGGATACCCCAACGCTACCAACTAAACTCAAGCTGACAAAAGCAGTTAACCCCATAGGCAACCACAAGCCTAGGCAAGCTAGTTTTCTTTCCCGCCAACTCCATAACAGTGTCAGCAAAACGACGACTAAAAACCCTAGCAAGATGAGTGAATCGCTCTGTTGTTGAAAAAACAGCAGTCCCCGTTCTGCTTCTGCATAGCGGTGTTTGAGTAAACCAATCCCAATGAGAAACAGCGTTCCAGGTAATAATAGCTCTGCCCCAGCGCCTAAGCTATTCCACCAGCTATGGCGATCGTCCAGCCAAAACCTACCGAGGCTCCAGGCGCTAACTACAGCACAACCTACACCTGCTAATTGCCATAGCCAAAAGTGCCAGAGATAATCGGGATAATTGAGCAGATAAGCATCGCCCTCAAACGTGCGTTCCAACTTTTGTACGTCTGGCGAACCTAAAACCCGTGCTGCTTGTCCTTCACCCTCACCTTTGTACCAGCCAGATACAGGCTGTTCCAGAGTCTTCCAAGTGTTATTCGTGGCAATAGGTGCAATAACTGCGTGCGACTTAGTTTCTGCCCAGCCATCCAAGAAAAATCCCAGTGGATTGAAGGGAGCTGCCGCACCAAGTTGATGTATGGGTCGGGTTAAATGTACAGCCAGTGTATTGTTACCAGGGTGGAGAAAATTTGTCACCTCATACATATGTAAATCGTTATTACGATCGGCTTCGTAGCGGTTAACCAATAAACCGTTAATCAGCAAAGCATACTTCCCATCTCCCGCAAACCGAATGAAGGCACGGGAAAACTGATGTTGCGGTATCTGCCAATCACTTCTGAGCCACACTTCTCCTTGGGAACTTTCAATTCCGGTAATCCAATTGCCTTCTAGGAAGCGATCGAACAGTCTTGGGCTGAGGCGATTATAAGTTCCTTCTCGCACTGAACCAATTGTCCTAGCTGAAGACCAACTTTCATCAGGAAAATCGCGATCGAACCAAAGCAAACCATTGTGGGCTTCGTTGAGATTTGAGACTAGCCAAGGTGTTGTGCCTGTCGCCAGATCGATCGCGGGTGATGTAGATAATGGATATACAGCGCCCTCAACTACGACACGCGGATTTTGCCGACTTTTCTGTACCTCGATTGCGATCGTATTTCTCCCAGCTTGGAGGTGGCGAGTCAAGTCAACATAGGTCGTTAATTTCCAATCTTTAGCATTGGCAAGCTGAATCCAATCGTAGCCCCGCGAACGGTAAGCAACGCTATCATTCGCCCTTTGAAAATCCTCAGAGAATCGACTTCCTAAGCCCAGAGAATGATAGAGAATATTTCTGTCTCTAGCGATCGCCCGTCCGTTAACATAAAGAATGAAATCGTTGTCGGCACTCAACCGCAACCAGGCTGCTTCGGGAACGTCATTCAGGAAAAAAGACCGACGCGCATAAAAACGGTAAGTTGGCGCTTGGGGCGCAATCCACTGTGTTTGAGCAGACCAAGCAACGCGATCGGCAGCAGCAGGGCTTTTATCCCAAACAGAAAATCCCGATATGCCCAACAAAAAGCCCAAGATTATAACTAATCCGAGCGATAGCCAACGGTTTAAACGATTCATTCTTGAGCCTCGCCAGAATCCTTCCAAGCTTTGTTGTCAATAGATTGGCGATACTGCTCCCAGGCTTTTTCAATCTTGCCATCATGGTAGCTCGCCCAAGAGTTATGCAGATATGCTTGCCCCAGTAAAGCCAAATTGCTTTGCTGGGGATACTCTTGCGTCTCGATAATTTGTCGCGCCACCGATGCCGAGCGATCGAATTCACCATTAGCGGCTCTAGCCAACATTAAGTCATAAAGCGCTTCAATATGAGCCGGAAAAATCTGCAATGCCCGTTCAAAACGCTCTATTGCTAATCCCGTCTGGTGGTTTGTGGGGCTATTCGGACCATTAAAATAAGTCACTCCTTGATTTAAGATACTTGTCGTGAGATATTCCCTCACTAAAAAGTTTTGAGGTTGCGTTGCTAATGCATTTTGAAAATACTCTTCAGCGCGGATGAAATCTTTGCGTCGATAGCTTTCTAATCCCTTGACAAATGCGATCGCATCTGAATCTAGCTGGTTAGCATAAAATCCGGCTTCTGCCTCACGTCGCAGAAATTCCGTGTCGCCTTGCAAGGGAGGATAACAAGTTTTTAAAATCTTGCTAAGAGTAACCACTGGACGATACTGACCTTGAGCATATAGCGTATCTATGTGGCGATCGATGAAATTGGGTAAAAGCATTGAGACAACTAGTAAGGCGATCGCGACTCCCGCCCAAGGTAGAAACTTACCCATATCGGATATCAAAGCGTTAAAACTTCGCTCTGCTAATCCTAAATAAAATGCGATTAAACCAATGACTAAACCAGCAACAGTGGCACTCCAACCGCGACCAATGTAAGCAAAAAAATTATTACTATAACCAAATCCCTCAACCCAAATTAGATCCCAGGATGACATTTGAAAAAAGCGACTATCTTTAATAGAAAAAGAAGCGATTGATTTGAGTGGATCGGGTTGGCTTAATGTTATATTCTGTTTCCACTGAGACTGAATTTTCGGAAAATTTCTTTGAACGTGATGAGTCGCTTCTACCCCTTGTTTGTAATAAGCCGCACTCAAAAAAGCTACGGTAGGCGACCAGGTAGTAATAAAGTAAGGAAAAAGTAGCACGGCAACTAAGCCGCTCCAGAACAGCATTCGAGCGGCGCAACTGCGACTAAACCAGAGTGCGATCGCCCCAGCTAAAAGCGCAAACAATAAGGCGATCGCCCTACCTGCACTGGCGATAACAAGATTCGTGTCAAATGTCTTTAAAGCTGCGGCAGGTAAACTATACCAAGGGGATTTTACTCCCAGAAATAAAGCAAAAGACGCAACTAGAAAAGTCAGCCTCGTGCGCTCAAACCAATTATACCAAACCTTCCTTTTGACTTGAGATTGACCATCTATTACTGGTTCAGTCACAGGTAGTCTACCAGCCAAGATTGAGAAAATGGTATTCAAGTAATGGAGCAAATTATTCATAAGAAGTGAGTAGTGAGTAGTGAGTAGTGAGTAGGGTGTGGCTGGTGGCTAGTGGCTGGTGGCTGGAATCTACCCTAAGTTCTCCCTGTCCCCCTTGTCTTCCTTGTCCCCTTGTCTCCCTTGTCCTCAGTTTTGACTTTTGACTTCTGACTTTTGATTTTTGACTTCTAGGCGATCGCCTGGATTTATTCCTCTGGGAGAAAGTACGACCTGCTCCCCAGGCTCTAAACCTGAGAGGATCTCTCGTTGATTATCGAAGATTCTGCCCATCTTGACTGGTTTGACAACTGCTTGTCCTGCCTCGGCAATCATTACCATGCCTTCGCCACCAGATAAATGAATAACTGCACTTTCTGGAATTGCTAAATTCGCTTTGTCTTTATTAAACTGGACGTATCCCTGCAAGCCTGCTGCCATTTGCAGATCGTCAACGGCAATCCAGACGGAGTATGTATAACGGCGATCGATCCCACCTTTAGGACGCTTGCCCCCACTAGTTAAAATAGTTGGGTTGAGTCGAATCACTTTCCCTTGGAAGGTACGACCAGGATAAGACATTAAACGTACTGTTGCCAGATCTCCCACTTTAATCGCGTTGATTTGTGCTTGATCGATATAAGCCCTAATCGCAAAATCTTTAGATATACTGACTAATGGACGGCTAGCACGTACCCCTGCTAATTCACCGCGATCGATATTGACCCAACTAACTAAACCATCCATCGGTGCGTAAAGCACTGTATTGTGTAAATTTTTCAGAGCATTTTGTAATGCAATTTTGTCATTTTGCAGTTTCAGACGCGCATTGCCCAGCTCGTTATCAATCTCTTGTTGCGTATGTGCTAGTTCTTGCTGAGCGCCAAGCAAGTTTTGTTGCAAAGTTGTATAAAAGTCTTGGCTACCGTAGAGCTGAATTTGAGCGTTAATCGTTTGCCGTTTTGTAGAATCCAGGTCTTTCTTTCTCGCTAAATAACTATCTTGAATATCGTAGAGCTGAAATTTAGAAATAGCTCCTTCTTGGACTAATGAATTCATTTGTTGCAGTTTCTTTTGGGCGATCGCCAGCCGATGCTGACCGTCAACGACTTGGTCTTTGAGTTCTTTCTCAACTAAGGAATTCATATCTTGCACTTTAGTTGAGGCGATCGCTAATCGATGTTTGGCAAGTTCAACATCGGTTTTTAGCTTGGCTAATTTTACGGGCGCTGACTTTTGTAAGTTCAGCAAAGCCATTTCAGAAATAGCGGCATTGTTACGGGCAGCATCAACAGCATTTTTGTAAGGTTCTTGCTGGAACTGAACCAATGGCTGTCCTTTTTGTACTGACTGCCCTTCCTCAATGTAAACCTGTTCTACTGGTCCCGATACCTGCGGGCGCAGGTCGATCTTATGCAATGCTACCGACTCCCCAGGTGCAGCTACGTTATCCTCTAAAGTTTTTGGCGCTACAGGTATAGTTTTAACCGCGATCGCTTTACCCGTTAATCGTTGCAGTGCTGGATAACCAATGCTAGAAGCGTAGATTTTCGACTCTGGATTTTTGGTTGCTGGTACGAGTACGGCGATCGCTAGAACTGCCATAATTCCCAATGGCGCTGCTACTAGCGTCGTCAACACAGCACGAGACAAGAATGGATGAGAACGAATCATAATTTTACTGTTTGAGAGAGCGTCGGCGCGGTATGATCCAAGGCGGAGCTAAAGACCTCTTGCCACAGAGGAACGATCCGCGACCAGCCAAACCGGACTTGAACATCTTGTAAGCCTTGCCGTCCTAACTGTTGAGCCAGATTTGGGTCAGCTAGCACTTTCAAGATTGCTGCTGCCAATGCGTCAGGGTCTTTTTCTGGTACTAATAGACCAGTGACTCCAGAACGGATAACATCGCCAATACCACCCACTGCACTAGCAATTACAGGCTTTTCGTGGGCTAAGGCTTCTATCATCACGATTCCTAAACCTTCGGTATCGCCTTTGCTGTCTACAATGGCAGGCAGCACAAAGATATCGCAGGAAGCATATGCATCTGCCAATTCTTCTTTACTGACAAATCCGAGGAAGTCTACCACTTTATCTAAACCCAACGCATGACACTGAGATTTGATCTCTGTTTCTAGGATTCCCTTACCAACCACCCTTAAGCACACGGGCTGTTGTTTTAAAATCAGTGTCAAAGCTTCCAACAGATATCGCAATCCTTTACGTTCGTCCAGTCTGCCGACAAAAAGTAATTGAGGAATTGCCCCTGCTGGGCGTTGTTTGGGTGGTTTTGCTTCAATTGTTAAACCGTAAGGAATTACGGTGACTGCACCAGCATAAATTTTGCGTACCAATCCTAGCGTGAAAGAAGAATTGGCAGTGACGCTTTTGGCATGAGGCGTAAGCCAATGCAGAATTGAGGAGACAAAGCGGAATTTGTTTGCCAGTAGAAGTTCAGCTCCGTGAAAACTGAATACCATTGGAATGCCCAAAATCTTACTAGCGGGAAATGCCATCAATCCGTGCGGAAAAGCCCAGTGAACGTGAAGTAGGGCGGGTTTTTCTTTGCAACATACTAGAAATAACTGAATCGTCCCTAGAAGGATGTAAAGAGCCGCAGCGAGTAAATAAAGCGGCTGCTTTTGCAACTTAGTCGGCGCTCCATCGCGGACGAGATTTTCAAACCGTTTGATACAGTAACGAAAGCGATAAACTTTCACGCCATCTAGCATGTAGCTTTTACTACCTTCATAGGCTGGGGCAAAAACTGAGAATGTGGTTTCCGCAGATTGACAGCGTAAAATTGCTTCTCGCACAAAGGCTCCGTGATTGCCTTCTGCATTTTGAGGATATACCGAACTGATAACGAGAATGTGATTCATGAGCAGGGATAAGGGGTGGGTTTTGCTGACGGTTGATAGTTGACGGTTGACGGTTAACTGTCAACCGTCAACTATCAACTAATTAAGAATTACTCGCTACACGATCGCGGCTGACTTGCATATCAAATGCTTCTTTACCCGCACGAAACCCAACGTCAACTGCTTTGAACATGGCGGGAATGTATTGGAATGGTAAGAGCAAGCGATTTTCTACATGGAACCACCACCAAGTGCGGGAAAAGTTCATAGCAGATGTCACTAACCGCCCGCGCCCAAATTTGCTCTGACCAGAAAAGCGTGGATGCCAAGGAGTAGCAACCTCTGTAATGTTATATCCCCAACCTGCCAAGATTGCCAAAAGGTAGCGGTGGGTAACAACATCAAACGGAACTTTGGTGAGAATGTCACGGCGCACGAGTTTGATCCAATTCATGTCATGAATTTTCAAACCAAAGGACATCCGACAGGCAAGATTAGCAAATTTAGAAGCCATGACTTTACCGTCGCCGCGTTGCTGCCGCCATCCGGCAACGCCATCAACTCCTGGTACGCAAGCTTCTAATAATAAAGGTAAGTCAGTTTGAAAATCGGACTCTAGATCGGCTTGTCCCCAGAATATCCATTCTGTATCAACGTGGGTGATCGCAGTTTTCCATACTCCGGTAACACCCCGCTTTTGGGGATGCCGGATCGTTTTTAAATAAGCATATTGGCAACATAACTGTGTCAGAATTTGCGGAGTGCAGTCTGTGCTGCCGTCATCAATTAAAAGTACTGGTAGAGTAAAGCCTAGATTTTGAAAAGTGCGATCGAGTGTATGAAAAAGTTTTTCCAAATTACCTTCTTCATTCAAGCAAGGAATTACGATCGTGACTGAGTGACTCAAGGATGGAGGTGCGAGTAACATGCGGCGGCGAGGAATGTAAAAGTTTTGTTAAAAATCATCATGGCTTCGTAATGTATTGATTTAGTTCGGTAGAATTACTTGAATCTTTGTGTTTTTTGTTAAAGAATTTGTGAAGAGAAAGATTAGTTTGAAAAAACCTTAAAAAATAGTAAAAATTCTCTAGCGATCGCCATCAAATTTATGCCAATTTATGTACTTCCACTAAGAACGAGGTTGATTTTGAAGCACAAGTTTTTGACAAAAAAATTTACTTTTAGATAGAAGCCGTAATTCAACACATTTATTTCTCGATCGCAGTGTAAACACATAAGTGTAGTCTGCATACATCTCGGTAGAGATCGCGACTTCTTTTTTGTCAAGCGTGTAAATTGCACGATTCTATCGTCATTTCAGAAAAACGATCGGTAATTGTACTGAATTTTTGGTACAAATTAAACTCATCTATGCAGAATTCAGTCGCGCTCGAAGTATCTGTGTTGTCAACAAATTCCGTGTTTGTCTTCAGGTAGTTTACAACCATCTCGGGCAAGATAAATCTGTAGTAAATTTGACCTCTACCTCAAGACTGAAATTTGGCACTACTAAAAAGGAGATTTCGAGAAAATTTTATTTTGCTGCGGCTTCTCAGCTCAAATTTTGCCACGGTCTTGCTGAGAAAACCCCAGCTATGAGTTTTGTCTAACTGTGTAATTTGTCTAACGGTGTGAGACTAACCACTGTCGGGTTAGTTATTGAAGATCTGAACTTTGTGGAAATATGAACACTCAAACCAAACGGCTTTATCGCCAACTGCTCGTAGCTACCTTGTTAATGGGTGGCACTTTTAATATGACTGTACCTGTTCTGGCACAGTCTGTGCCGACTGCACCACTCACGGGTGCGGGGACGGAGATCAAAAACAAAGCGACTGCTACATATGAAGACCCTAGTAATCCTGGTACAATCAATGCAACTTCTAACGAAGTCATCATCACGGTAGCAGAGGTTGCAGGTATTGCCGTTACTGGAGCGACACCTGTTGACAGGAACGGTAGCAGTGTTTCCAATGGAGATATTTTAGACTTCGACTTCACGATTACTAACGTCGGTAACGATACCACTGCTATCTACATTCCAGGTAAGACAATCCTGAATACAGGAGGTCGTATTGTCGGTGGTCAAATTGGTAGCACCGCTGGAGCCAATAGCGTTTATATCGTCAGAATTAACGGAAACACGCTGACAACTCCAGTTGCCGTTCCTGATGCTGGCGTTCAATCAGATAATGCTACATTTATCGCTGCCATCCAAGGCGCGGGTTATGCTGCTTTTGATGGCTCGATTGATGTCAACCAAGAGATAGTAGTACGAGTTCCTGTCACAGTGACAGAAACCGTGGCGACTAATCCAATTAGCGTGCAATTCGGTAATACCGCTGACCCTGGAACTCAGAATCGCCAGAACATTCCATATGTAGTGGATGCTACTACGGATGATGACGTTCGTACTGCTGATATTACATCCGAACCAGCTCCTAGAAATTTAGGTCCTGCGAATGGAGAACGAGAAGCAGCAGCATTCCAATCGATTCCTTTAGGAACGCAGGTCACTACCCGCGCTCTAGCAACCGTACTCAAGACTCGCTCTTTATATACTCCAAATACTTCAGTACTCGATGACGACCAGATTCGTTATCGCTTAGACCTGCGCGTTGAAGGTTCTTACCCTAATAATGCCTCTATTGCTGTCGGTAATTTGGAAGGAACCGCTCTAGCTAACTCCATTGCGGGTGCAGGCGCTCCTACTGGAAATGTCATCCTCGTTTCCGATGTTATTCCTGCAAATACAGTCTTTGATGAAACATTCACACCAACAGCGCCTTCAGGCGGTTGGGTTGTAGTGTACAGCGAAACCGATCCGACTGCGCCTAATGCTACCGCTCTCAATGCTCAATGGTCTACAACTCCGCGTACCGCAGCTAACGCAGGCTTAGTGAAGCGAATTGGGATTGTTCGTACTGGATCGATGACTGCTGGATCTTCTACACTTACCGATACAAATGGCTTCCAGTTCCAGGTGAAGACAGCTACTGGCTTCGCTGGTGGTCAAATCCTGAATATTGCTCAATCCTTCGGTCATACCCAAGGAGATAGCGATCTTAACCGGATTATCTATGATGAATCCGGCGACCAATTCCCCAATAACTTTGAGGGTACTACGACTCCTTACGCTGACGGTGCAGGTGGCTTCGATCCTACTAATGATGATGGTATAGCTCTTGCTACTTACGGCAGTGACCCCAGCAGCCAAACTACAAACAACACTCAGAGTAACCAGGGTACGGGTGCTGATGGTGAGGTTAACCTATTTTCTATTGACCCACCTGGAAGCATTTTGACTGGACCGAGAGGAGTTCCAGGGGCAACAGGTCCAGGAGGCTCTACCCAGACTGACTACGTGAACCAGGCAATTTCGCCGCCAGTGGGTAAAAATCCTGCCGATACACTTACTGATGCCGAGACTGGCGATCTGGTCTTCAACAGCACAGTAAGAAACCCCAACTCGCTTGGACTTAACAACGTAGTTCTGAAGCCAATTCCCGCCGCACAAGCAGATTACGTAGCAGATAGCACGGCTGATAACCAGCAAGACCCCAATACTGGTTACGGTACAAACACAACCTTACCAGATGGTACGACCGTCAAGATCGAGTCTGGTGGACAAACAGCCATATATGAATGGGATAGCGGAACTAATACCTTTACCCTTCAGGCTGGTTCTTCTGTAGTCAAACTCACTACGCTCAACGGTCAAGTCAGCCTTGACTACACGGTGACAGTGAATCTTGGTGATGGTGCTGCTCAAAACGCTGCCTACCCAGTGGCGATCGTGGCGTTTGTCGATGAAGGTGGTAACAATGAATTTGACCGGAGTTCATCTGCTTCCACAGCTGAAAGTATCTTCAACATGAAGATTGTCAGAACGTACACGGGCTTCGTGAAGCTGACAAAAGAAGCGCGGATTTTGGATGATGCTGGTAATCAGATTACTGTAGATGCAAATAACAATCCGATTACCGATCCAGAAGGATTTACGACGAATCCAGCAAGACCCCAACCAGGTTGGAAGATCGAGTATCGGATTTCTTACGAAAACATCTCAACTCCTGCTTCTACTGGTGGTAGCGGTAGCGTCCAATTGAGTGCTAGCAACTTCAGGATCTTTGAAGATGGTACTGGCGATACAACAAATCCCAGAAATGGTACCTGGGCTGCAACTACATCCCACGTTCTGACGAAGGCAGTTGCGACACAAGGAACTGTCAGCTTCTACAATACTACGATCGATACAGCCAATCCTGGTTCTGGCGTACCTGAAGCCGAGATCAATAGCGGCTATGTCAACTTTATTGGTAGTTTAGCTCCGAATGGTACGGCAGGAACACCACAAGGTAATTTCAAGTTCCAGCGGCTAGTGAAATAGCTGAGGCGAATAGAATTCGCGGCTACACAGTCAAAGTCCGCGCAGACGGACTCAAGAAATTCAATGCTTTTGAATCCGTGCTTGTCTGGTTTTGCCTGTGTAGTTTCGCGAATTGTAGCCTCACGTGTTTTGCAATATTCCGATCTCTCTGTTAGAGCCGTGCCTTGAATGGGCAAATTAATTGATGGATTTGAATCATCAGGAGACTCTCACAATGAAACATTTGTCAATGTTTGGCTTAGCTATTGCCGTATTATTGTCTGCACCTTTAGGCGATCGCATCGTTAGCGCCCAACAACAGCCAAAAGCAACAGTTCAAAACATTCAATCTCAACGCCCTGTACAGTTAAATCTGATGGCAGAAAAGAAAGTCATGCAGAAAGATGCTCAGGGCAAGCCAAAAGTGTCTTGGCAAGCAATGCGGGGAAAAGTTACAGTTTTTCCAGGGGACGTGATTCGCTATACCGTGCGTGGTGCTAACAGTGGCGATCGCCCAGTCAAAAATCTCGTATTAACTCAACCGATTCCCAAACAGACGACGTATATTTTGAATTCTGTCACTGTCAATCATCCTGGGGTTGCGGTTACTTATAGCATCGATAATGGCAAAAGCTTCGTAGCAAAACCCATTGTAAAAGTCAAGTTGGCTGATGGTAAGGTTAAAACTGAGGCAGCACCAGCAGAACTCTACACTCACATTCGCTGGAAATTTGCCCAAGCGGTTGATTCTACCAAAATGCTTGGTGCGGCTTATCAAGTCAAGGTGAAATAAATTCGGAATTCGGAATTCGGAATTTTTACACGAGCATCGATCCCCCTAAATCCCCCTTCACAAGGGGGGACTGTGAAAGAGCGATCCCCCTAAATCCCCCTTCACAAGGGGGACTGTGAAAGAGCGATCCCCCTAAATCCCCCTTCACAAGGGGGACTGTGAAAGATTGAACCCCCCTTTTTAAGGGGGGCAGGGGGGATCTAAAACTCTACTAGGTTAAAACAATACTGCTCAAATTGCTTCTGAAATAAAAGCGATCGCCATTACACGATTGACCTAGTTCAACATTAGCTTGTCCTGCGATCGCGGGCAAACAAAACAATAATTCTCCGAACGCAAATGCAACCTCCGAACCGATTTTTTAATTATTGGTTGCGACCAATAGCAACAGCTCTTTTAGCTGGGGCTTTCTTAGAAACTTTACTAACTGGTCTTATTCAAGCAGGGGTAGCAGTTCAAATTACTAATCAAGCAACTTATAGCTATGAGTTTGTTAACGATAAATCGGATAATACACAATCAATTCAAACTATAACTAATCAAATTTCTACCTCAATTGGAGGATTGATCGATCCTTTAGGAAGAATAACAGGTTGCGCAGGTGAAACTTTGCCTGACTATACAGGATTTAGTATTGGTTTATACGAACCAAATCCTCAAGATTCAACTGGCACAGAAATTGCCGAACCTGCGGCTTTAACTCGTACAGAATCCCCAGATATTTCTGGTAATAATATCGCTAAGGGATTAGAGCCAAATACAGAAAATAGCAATCCTTTTTTCCTCACTAATGGCAAAGAAGGAACTTATAATTTCCTCCTCGACCCTCAGCGGGGTCAGTTGGATCGCGGTAAAACTTATATCTTATTAATCCGTCCCCCCAGTAAATCAATTTATGACGAGCGCCGCATCAAGCTAGTCATTGGATCGCGGGACGATAAAGTTGTTGCTTATACCGCTATCTCTTTGGATGGCAAACCAATTAGTGCTACTGACAATCGCACGTCTATTAATGGAACGATTGATATTGAAAATGCCGAACGGATCGGATTAGTCTTAGCCGTTTTGGATTTGAATACAAGCGTCTGTCAGGCGCAAGAAGTACAAGTTGTCAAAACAGGCGATCGCGCTACAGCCGAGCCTGGAGATACAGTTATCTATCGTCTCTCAGTCAAAAATCTCAGCAGCAGCCCGCTGAAAAATGTTGTCGTCACCGATACCTTACCTCTAGGTTTTACCTTTATACCTAAATCCGTGCGGGCAGAGTTGGGCAAATCTCCAGTGGCGATCGCATCAAGTCACGATGGCAGAACGATCTCTTTACGTGCAGAGGGAATAGAACTACCAAGTAACGCTACCAACGAGCAAGTCCTGAGTATAGCTTATGCCGCAGTCCTCACGACTGATGCAGTTCGCGGTACGGGTGAAAACTTGGCAAACGTAGCCGGACAGCGCATTGATAACAACCAAACAGTAAAAGATGGTCCCGCCGTTCACAGATTACGGATTAACCCAGGCATTTTGTCAGATTGCGGCACGCTGATCGGGCGAGTATTTGTAGATAAAAACTTTGATGGCGAACAGCAACCAGGAGAACCAGGAGTTCCCAATGCGGTGATTTTCATGGATGACGGCAACCGTATTACTACCGATCTTCAAGGACTATTTTCTGTTGCCAATGTCATTTCTGGTTATCGCACGGGAGTTTTAGATTTCAGTAGCGTCCCTGGCTACACCTTAGCTCCCAACCGCCGTTTTATCGAACGCAACAGTCAATCCCGCTTAGTGCATTTAGAACCGGGTGGCATGGCACGGATGAATTTTGCTGTGACTCCACTCGAAAAGGAGGCAAAGCCTAAATGACGTGGAGAACGCGATTTTTCAATGCCTTCCTGGTAGTCACTACAGTGAATGCGATCGGTTTGTTGATTCTGCCTAAAGTTGCTAGAACAGAACCACTGCCAACTCAAACAGAATTCGGCACTTACGTAGCAGCATTACCAATCGAACTGAGGCAAGTACAGCGATCGGTGACAGAAAAGCGCTGGCACGATTATATTACAGCATTACTTGCCCAACCTGAGACATCTGTACCCGTAGAGAATACACAGGAATTTGGTACTTACATAGCAGCATTACCGATTGAAGCCGTTGTAATACCACCTTCAGAAACAGATCGTCAATTACAACAATTGCTGGTGGCATTCCTGGCTTCACCTGAGACAGCAACAGTAACTACGCCAGCTTTCGGTAACGACATAGTTGCATTACCGATCGCCTTAGATGGAGAACAGACAGTCACGGATTTTCCCGAGGCTGAAGTTGCATTACTCTCCTTGCCAGAGACAACGCTACCAACTGCAACTGAAGCAGAAACTAACACTTCATCTGAGAACGTACCAACAGAAGCGATCGAACAAAATACGAATATCCCATCCCAGAGCGTACCGCAATCTGAGGCTGAACAGAAGTATGCTAACTACCTGATTGCATTACGGGAACAAGGTCAACCACCAAATTCGGAAAATACCGATTCTCAGACGACTGCCACTCCAACTTCAAGCGATCTAAAAATTCTTTCGCCGCAATCGAACGAAGTCTTGGACGTGCCAGCGACTACAGTGACCGTGCAGTCTCCCGCAAATCTTCCCGTGGAACTGTCAGTCAATGGCGAATTAGTTGATACATCTCTCATTGGTGGCACGGAAACAAACAACACGGCAAATTCCGTGACGCAGACATGGTACGGCGTACCACTCCACCAGGGAGAGAATAACCTCACAATTAAAATTAAGACTGGCGATCGCACTGGAGAATCAACGACAGTTAAAGTCTACGTGCGCGGGAATACCAAACAAATCACCGTCCAAACTCAAGAATCGCGAATTCCTGCTGATGGACGCTCGACAGCCACGATCCAAGGGCAGTTACTTGATGAGAAAGGTAATCGTGCCAACGAAGATGCGATCGTGACTCTTGATGCTAGTGCTGGAGAGTTTGTCGGTACGGATGCTAAGCCTGATCGCCAAGGGTTTCAAGTCCTGGCACGCAAAGGACAATACACGGCTGAGCTGCGATCGGGACTACAGGCTCAAACAGTCAGAGTTCGCGCTGAAGCTTTTCAGCTAGAAGCATATACCCAATTTCAATTTGAAACGAATCTGCGCTCTAGTCTAGTCACGGGTGTGGTTGACTTGCGTTTAGGTGCTAGAGGAACTGATTTTTACAAGAGTTTTCGCGACTTTTTGCCCCCCGACGAAGACAACCGTACCGAACTGAGTTTCCATACAGCAGTTTTTGCCACTGGTAGAATTGGCGAATGGTTGTTTACCGGAGCATATAACAGCGATCGCACGCTCAACCAAAAATGCGATGGCACTTCCGGTTTGTTTCGAGATTACCAAGTCTGCGATCGCAATTATCCCGTCTACGGCGATAGTTCTAAAGTTGAGGCTGTCACCCCTTCTCAAGATAGTTTGTATCTGCGCTTTGAGCGATCGGCATCCATTCCTGGGGCTGAGCCTGACTATGTGATGTGGGGTGACTACGATACAAAAGAGTTTGCTCGCTCGTCACAAGAATACACTGCGACTTCTCGCAACCTCCACGGGTTCAAAGCAAATTACAATCTAGGCGATTTTCAACTCTCAGTATTTTACGGCGATAACGTGGAAGGGTTCCAGCGCGACACGATCCCGCCTGATGGTACGAGCGGTTATTATTTTCTCTCGCGACGCTTGCTCATACCTGGAAGTGAAAACATCTCGATTGAAGTCGAAGAACTCAATCGTCCAGGTACGGTATTGTCGCGTCAACAACTCGTTAGAGGTACGGACTACGATATCGACTACGATCGCGGCACGTTGTTATTTCGCGAGCCAATTTTTCGTACGGCTGTCGATGACAACGGACAAGTTTTGGTGCGGCGAATCATTGCAACCTATCAGTACGAGAGCCAGGAAAAGGACAATCGCATCTACGGTGGTAGAGTCCAATACAACATCTCGCGACAGTTGGAAAATGAAAGTTGGCTCGGTGCAACTTATTTAAAAGAAGAACGTGGCATTCGCGACTTTGAACTTTACGGTGCAGACGCGCAAATTGCGATCGGTGACAAAATCCATTTAATTGCCGAATACGCTCACTCTCAAAACGATTCAGAAATGATGGGAGAAGTCAGCGGTTCGGCTTATCGGCTAGAAGCTGAGGGAGAGATCGCCCGAGGAATTCAAGGTCGAGCTTATTGGCGCTCTACCGATACAGGCTTTAGTAACAACGCTACAACTAGCTTTGTCCCCGGACAAACTCGTTATGGGGCGCAGGTTACAGGACAGGTTACGCCAAAAACTAACGTTCGGTTGCAATATGACCATGAAGATAATCGCGGCATAGCACCTCAACCATTAGATAATTTTACCGATCTATTCTCACCCCGTTTGGAAGCAATTCCAGGTAGTAAGGTTGACAACTCGCTAACGACAATTACAGCTGGAGTGCAACAGCAGATTGGTAAAGCCGACCTGACATTGGATTGGGTGCATCGGCATCGAGAAGACCGGATCGAACCGAATGCTTTGAGCGGTACTTCAGACCAATTGCGATCGCGTCTCAAGTTACCTTTAACTGAAACTCTCACTTTTTTAGCTCAAAACGAACTGACCATTTCTAATGAAGAGGATGCCGTTTATCCAGACCGCACGATTGTAGGTTTAGATTGGAAAGTTGCACAGGATTTGAGTATTCGCTTATCGCAACAGTTTTACAGTGGCAGCCAGAATGATGGTAACTCGATTACCAGTCTCGATTTTATCGGCGAACGCAAATTCGGTACGGATACCACTGTCAACGGGCGTTACTCCATTTTAAATGGAGGTGACGGAATGACAACACAGGGCGCGATCGGCATCAAGCAAGGTCTTACCATTGCCCCAGGATTAAAG
Organism: Scytonema millei VB511283; assembly: GCF_000817735.3. Classification (NCBI taxonomy): domain Bacteria; kingdom Bacillati; phylum Cyanobacteriota; class Cyanophyceae; order Nostocales; family Scytonemataceae; genus Scytonema; species Scytonema millei. The sequence goes on from NZ_JTJC03000001.1 coordinate 428,673, forward strand.
CTGGATTTAGGATACGAGCGTGTCTTTGGTAATTTCTTCAGTCGAACTGGCGCAGGTAAGCAGTTCGTGCAACCCTTTACCACGGGACAAAGTGCCTCTTCGATTGGCGTTGACTCAGGTGATAACTACCACATTGGTTTAGCATACACGCCTAGCGACGATTTCAAAGCTAGCGCTCGTTACGAACATCGGAATTCTTCTGGTGGTTCCAATACAGTGATTTCCGCAGATGTAACGGGAAAAATTTCGCCAGCGCTGACAGGGTTAGTGCGCTACCAACAGGCGAATGCTTCTAACCAAAGACTTTCGGGGTTGGGAGATACAGCTAATTTGAAGGTAGGTTTAGCATATCGCGACCCGAATAACGATAAATTTAATGCTTTGTTACGTTACGAATATCGCAAAAATCCCTCCACAATTCCTGACACGATTTTATTTGGCAGCGGTACGGGTTCCAAAGACCATACTTTTGCCTTAGAAACTATTTACGCTCCTAATTGGCGATGGGAACTTTACGGCAAGTATGCAATTCGTCACAGCACATCTTACCTAGCTGAGGATTTAGTTAACTCTAGTACGATTAATCTCGGGCAATTACGGGCAACCTATCGCTTAAATAACAAAATCGATTTGGTAGGTGAAGCTCGTTGGATTAATCAACCTTCAGAAAATCACAGCGAGACGGGTTTTGTTGCTGAAGCAGGTTACTATCTGACACCAAATCTGCGGTTATCGGCAGGATATGCGTTTGGTCATGTGAATGATGATGATTTTAGCGGTTCGCGTTCTGCTGGCGGGGCTTATTTTGGCTTGACTGTGAAATTGAACGAATTGTTTGATGGGTTTGGGTTGCAAAAGCCCGTACCTGCACTGAAGAAAGCAGGGGAGCAGAAGAGCAGGGGAGCAGAGGGGCGATCGATCCCCCCAACTCCCCTTAAAAAGGGGGGCGAAAGTCGTTCGACTCCGCCGCAAGCAAATTCAGAGGCGATCGCTCCTAATACTGTTCCAGAAAGAAAGGAGGAAACAACTCAGGGTCAGTCACTTCTAGACAAAGAAACAACTTCAACTTCATCAGAATCTACAGAAGGTAAATAGTTATGAGAAAGGTTGAGTACGCGATCGCTCCAGGTATGTTAAAGGCTAAGGAAAGAGCGATCGCGACAATTTAATCAGGTTAGAGGAAGGATTGGCAACTATATTATTATGAATAAACCCGTACTGTTAAAAAAACTTGCTCCAATTAGCTTAACTGTTGTTGGAGTACTTTTATGTTATCCCCTGAAAGCAAATGCCACTCCCAACTTACAAATTAAGCCCATTTCCTGGGACATTATCGGTCTAGATAGTAATAAACCCGCTATTGAAGGACCAAATGTTTTTAATATTGGAGCGAGGGTCTGCAATCTCGGCACGTCTGCCGCTAAAGATTTACAAGCGAAGATTAATCTGGGTTCGGGAACGGGGAGTGCTTATATTTCACTTCTCGGTCTGAATACTCTGAATCTTAATTATTTACCTGCTGGAGGTACTGGCTCAACATTTCATAATATTGGCAATACTGGTCCAACTCCAGCTTACTGCGCGGATTTTTATTTCAACGTTGAGCTTCAGCGGATTCTAGCTGCTCACGGCACGTATAGAGAATACTATATTGAGGCGACTGGTAAAGATTTAATCGGGACTCAGCTAGCGACAATTACAACTCCTCAACCTCGCCGTCTGTACGTTGAACAATTAATCGAGCAGAATCGTAATAAGGTACTAACTTTCACAGGTACAACTACCGTACAATCGGGAGATATTGTAGATTATACGGTAACAGGTGAAACTGCACCTGGAGGCTACGAACAGTTAGTTTTTGCTACTAACTTTCCCAACACTGTTTTTCAAATTATCAAAGTTAATACTAATTACACAACACCTTCTCTTGCAACTAATAACTCTATTTATGGTGATGCTTGTGGTTGGGATTCAGATCCTAATTCTAGTTTTTACCGAACTTGCAATAATCCAAGTATTCCTGATGGTTATACAGGGGGAAAAGTTGGCGATAGCTTTACCGCAAAATACAAAGTAAAAATTATTAGTACTCAGAGTCAAACAATCGGTGTTTCCAGTTTAGTTTATGATAAATCTGGTAGCAGTTATCACTACAATACAACTTACAAAATCCCCCCCGACTATGATATTAATATTAATGTTACTCCTGCTGTTACGGCTGATTTAAGTTTAACTAAGACAGTCAATAAATTACTGCCTAGTGTAGGTGAGAATGTCACCTTTACCATTAACGTCAAAAACGATGGTCCTGACAACGCTACAAATGTCAAGGTTCAGGATATTTTACCTGCTGGACTAACCTACGTCTCCTCTAATGCTGCTGTCACCTTTGGCGCTACGACTCCTACCTATCTCAGCGTCAGCGATTACAACGGAGGTTTTTACACTTCTAGTACGGGGATGTGGGATATAGGTACAATTCCCAAAGGTGCTACGGCAACGCTTCAGATTGTAGCAACAGTCAATACTACTAATGCCATTACTAATACTGCTGAAGTCAACGCCAGCGACCAAACCGATCCAGATTCTACCCCCAATAACAATATCGTGACTGAAGACGATCGCGCCGCTGTAACTTTTAATCAAAGGGTATCCATTTCTGGTACGGTTTTTGAAGATGTCAACTATGGTGGTAGTGCAGGGCGAGACTATACCACTGCTAACAATTCAGCCACAGCCTCCGGCTTCGCTACAGGCGTAATTCGCCGCCCAAATGCGCGGGTTGAGTTATATAACTCGGCAGGCAATTTCTTGACTTCCACTCTCACCGATACTAACGGCGCTTACACCTTCACTAATCAACCGGGGAATGCAACTTACACGGTGCGCGTGGTTAACGGTACTGTAACCTCTGCCCGTTCTAGTTCGGGAGGTACGCTCATTCCGGTACAGACTTATCGTTCTGATGCCAGCACGGGAACTGTAACTGCGGTTGCGGATCGGGTGGGTGGAGAAAACCCAGTATTAGTTGATGCAGGTAATGGTAGTACGACCTTAGCCGCACTCACTACTGCTACAACCACTGCTCAATCGATCGCCCAAATTAATGCTGGTGCTAGTAATATTACAGGTGTAGACTTCGGCTTTAACTTTGACACCATAGTTAGTACGAGAGATTCCGGTCAGGGCAGCTTGCGCCAGTTCATTATTAACAGTAATGCTCTCCAAAATACGAGTCTGGCTCAAGTCGGAGTGCTTTCCGGTAGGGAAGAGAGTATCTTCATGCTTTCCGATGGTGCAGCTCATCCAGGCTTACGGGCGGGATTATCTAACCAATTTAGCGGTGGTGTAGCAACTATTAATCTAGTAACTGCTCTACCCGCGATCGCAAATGCAGTTGGCAGTACTAACGCTAACCGAACTAGTATTGATACCAGAACCCAAACTGCTCTGACTGGAGACACTAACGCACCTATATTTAACAACACGACTGGACCAGAAATTGTCCTCAACGTCGCTGCCGGTCCAGGGCTAGAAGTGCAAGCTAGCTTTACTTTTATCAAAAATATCGGTATTACTGGTGCCAACGGTACAAGTACGGCAGGTGTGGGAGTCTATTTCAATGGTGCGGGGGCAGTTAACTCACGGCTAGAAAATTCTACTATTTTTAGTCATGATAACTCAGGTGTAAAGTTTCAAAGTGCCACTAACGTTCACGTTAACTCGAACATCATTCGTAATAATGGCGTGACTGACCCTCTTGCTGATGGGGTCGAACTGATTGGCGCTAGTAGCAATAACGTCACTGAGAATATCATCATCAACAACCGAGGTTACGGGATCGATCTACATACTACTACCAACAACAACAACAACTTAAGTAGCAACCAGATCGCGAACAATGGCACGCCCGACGACACTCAGGATGCGGGAATTGGTATCCGCTTAGGTAGCAATAATCTGATCGGTCAAAATACGATCGCCAACAATCTCGGTGATGGTATTGTCGTTGCTTCGGGAACAGGCAACCAAATCACGGAAAACTCGATCTATAGTAACGGTGAACTTGGCATCGATTTGGGCGGTGGTAGCGAGGGTAATGGCGTGACGCTCAATGATAATGGTGATAGCGATACGGGTGCAAATGGTTTATTTAACTTTCCAGTTCTGGAGAGCGCTCAGCTTTCAGGTGGCAACTTAATAGTTAAAGGTTTTGCCCGCCCTGGCTCAAAAATTGAATTTTTTGTCAAACAACCCGATCCTTCAGGTTTTGGTGAAGGGCAAGAATATCTCGTGACGTTGATTGAAGATTCAGCAGACGATACCGATGCGACTACTGGCACTTATACTAGTCCGTTCAACGGTCTCAATCAAGGTACTGACACCACGAACCGTTTTGAATTTTCAATCCCGTTAAGCAGTCTACCTAACACAGTCACAACCGCTGACAAACTTACTGCAACTGCTACCTGTCTCACCAGCAGCAATTGCTCTAGCGCCCCAAATGGCAGCACTTCAGAATTCAGCGGTAATATTACCATTACTGGTAGCCCTCATCTATCGCTCGTCAAACGCATTACTGCTATCAAGGGCGTTCCTTTCTCCGGGTTTGATGGGATTGCTACCGATCCAAATAATAATGGCGATCTCGACGAGGACGTGAATTGGACTTTACCGCTTGATGACTACTTAAGCGGACGGATTGATGGCGGTTTTGTCCAACCAGGAGAAGAAGTCGAATACACGATTTACTATCTTTCTACTGGTTCGACTACAGCTCAAAATGTGTTGTTTTGCGATCGCGTTCCTGCGAATATGAGTTTTGTTACTACTGCGTTCGATAGCTATCCCGTGCAAGCATCTGGGGGGTTACAAGCAGTAGCGCGGGGGATTCTCTGGCAATATAACGGGATGACTGAATCGTTAACAAATGTCAGTGATGGAGATACGGCAATGTATTTTCCCCCAGGAGTTGAGCCGAGTAGTGTTTACCCTAATATTAATTGTCAGGGTAGCAATACCACGGGGGCGATCGTGGTTAATTTAGGCAATTTACCCAACGTGACTGCGCCTGGAATTCCTACAAATGCTTATGGATTTGTGCGGTTTAGGGCTAAACTCAACTAGTTCGATCTATGCCTATTATAGCGGTTTTCAATTGGGTGAAATATATGATTGGTAAGGGCGCACAGCTGTGCGCCCTTACCAACGTCATCTACGCAATCGAGAATTGCTATTAGTAGTTTTTTCCCTAGTAGCTAATTGCCTGTTAAATCTGGGAAGACTAAATACAGATTCCATAAGCCGATCCCCAGATATGAGTTACTGCTTGAATCCAGACTGCCAGAACCCCCAAAACTTAGATGGGAGAAAGTATTGTCTCGTCTGTGGCTCCAAGTTACTACTCAAAGACCAATATCAAGCAATTAAACCAATCGGCAATGGTGGTTTTGGACGCACCTTTTTGGCAGAAGATGCCAATCGTCTCAATGCCCTTTGCGTGATCAAACAGTTTTTTCCTCTGCCCCACATTCAAGGCAATATTGAGGCAATGGCAAAGGCTACTTTGTTGTTCAAGCAAGAAGCCAGACAGTTATTAGAACTAGGAGAGAAACATCCGCAAATTCCAACTTTATTCGCCTATTTTGAACAAGAACAACGCTTGTATCTGGTACAACAACATATTGACGGGCAAGATTTAGAAAAAGAATTAGAGCAGCAAGGAGCGTTTAACGAAGAACAAATTCGGGCGCTGATGAATAGTTTACTGCCCGTACTGCAATTTATTCACCATTGCGACGTGATTCATCGGGATATTAAACCGACAAATATTTTACGTCAAAAAGTTGATAACAAATTCGTCTTAATCGATTTCGGCGTGGCAAAACAACTTGCTGGGACAAGTATCTCTGCGGCTAGTACCAAACCAGGAACGGAAGGATATGCCCCCATCGAACAATTGCGCGGTGGTAGGGCGTTTCCCGCCAGCGATATTTACAGCTTGGGTGTCACCTGCATTCGCTTAATGACAAATGCAGAACTCGATGAAATTTACAATCCTTTAGAAGGCAACTGGATGTGGCGACCCTATTTGCAGCAAAGGGGTATTGATGTCTCAGAGCGATTAAGCAATATTCTCGATCGAATGCTGCAAGAATACGTCCAGCGTCGCTATCAATCGGCAGAAGAAGTACTCAAAGACCTCAGCGAACCAATTGTCGCACCAACAGCTATAGCATCAGCACCAGCGATCGCCGCCTCAGCAGCCACAGCACCACCACCGCCACCACCACCACCGCCACCACCACCGCCACCGCCAGTAGAAATTAAACATTGGCAGTGCGTGCATACCCTAACCGGACACTCGGGACAGATTCGAGCAGTTGCTATTAGTCCAGACGGACAGTTAGTCGCCAGCGGCAGTGCGGACAAAACAATTAACATCTGGGAGTTGGATAGCGGCAGTTTAGTTTACTGTCTGAGAGACCATAGCAACTGGGTGCGGGGATTGACTTTTAGTCCTGACGGCAAATCTCTCATCAGTTGTAGTGCTGATAAAACTGTCAAGATCTGGAATGTTAATAGTGGCAAACTGATTCAAACCCTAGCCGGACACGCAAATGGAGTCAGCGCGATCGCGACGAGTCGTGATGGTAAGGCGATCTTTAGCGGTAGTGACGATGGCACGGTGAAGTTGTGGGATTTATATACAGGTAATCTCATGTATACCTTGACAGGACACTCCGGTTATGTGTTATCAGTTGCCAATAGTCCAGATGGTAAAGTTTTAGCTGGAGGCTGCGGCGAAGTTATTCGGTTGTGGGACTTATACAAAGAAAAATGGATTGGCGATCTGACGGGACATTCTGGTTGGGTGCGATCGATTGTCTTTAGTAAAGATGGACGTACCATCGTCTCTGGCAGCGAAGACGGCACGATTAAGTTGTGGCATGATAGCAAGCTAACTCACACGCTAGAAGGTCATACTAGTCGTGTTAGCGGTGTAGCTTTGAGTCCGTTGGGAAGAATTATTGTCAGTGGTAGTGGCGATAAAACGCTCAAAGTTTGGCAATCTGAAAATGGTAAGTTTGTTAAAACTATTGGCAGCCATGATGATGCTATTTGGTCAATTGCTCTAAGTCCTGACGAACAGGCGATCGCTTCTGGGAGTGCTGACAACACTGTAAAAATCTGGCAATGTCACTAAACTAGGAGTTATGGAGACGCGACACGTTGTGTCTCTGCAACGTTTTTCCGTGCTATCCATGCCCAAAAAGCAAAAATTCCCCTATCTCGTTGGTTCCAAGTGGACTTCCCAGCAAAAAATGTTTGGCTGGAGGCACTTTCAAGTGGTCAATCGCAAAAATCAAGGCAAGTGGGTGTTTGCGGAAATGGTCGCCGCCTGCGATCCCGAGGCGCGATTTTGGATCAACGCAAATTCGCTCAAAGACCGTTCTCAGTGGCTGGCAGGCTGGCAATCTCTACAAGAGATGGCAGAATTAGAAACCGCTGATGTATAGAGGGTTTTTCCTAAATTTGGACGATGTGATTCGCTATACTCCAAAATGAGAGTAGAAGCATTCTTAGCCACTTGTTGGAATCCTGTTTATGACATCCTATGCAACCTCCTCGGCTAAAGCCGAAATGAGCGAATTGCGGCGACTCAAGGGTATACTGCCCCCAGAACTGCAAAGTTGGGTAACTGTCGAGGGAACGACGGAAGTTAACCCACCCCTGATTCGGAGTGAAGAAATTGGCAGCGATCAGGTGGAAATTCAAATCGACTTGATTAAGTGGGATGCGCTGGCGATCGATCAGCGGAATTTGCTTTTTTGGCATGAAGTGGCGCGAATTCAAAATGATACCATTCCCAAAGATGGTTGGGAAATGGCAGCACTAGCGATCGGTTTGGGTGGCGCGGTCGGCGAACTTTGGGTACAGGATGGTTTGTTATTGTTGCTAGCAGTGGCGCTATGCGGCGTGTCGGGATATCGGCTGTATCAAAAGAATAATGGCGAAAAGCAGGTCAAAGAGGCAATAGAGGCAGACGAAAAGGCGATCGCCTTGGCAACTCGTTTCGGTTACACTCTACCCAACGCCTACAAAAGTCTCGGCAGTGCTTTAAAAACCTTAATCGAGCAATCACCAGGCAAGCGACAAAAAGCGAAATACGAAGGTCGCTTGCAGGCACTCAAGCGTAGCGCTAACAAGGCAAAAGCCAAAACAAAAGCTGCACCAGATGACATGATGTAATTGTAGGGGTGCATAGCACCAGAAGAATTGATGTGACGGTAGGGGCGCAAGCTGTGCGCCCTTACAAGAATTACAATTGGTTCAGCATCTTATGAGTTTGGGGAATGACGCGGACTCGTTTGAGTTCTCGTTTCGTTAGCGCTTGCCAATGCAAGACTTGGGCGGGAGTGGGTGCTTGAATGGGAATGCCCCCGAACTGCTGGGATGGCGTGAGTGGGGTAGCGGGTTGTAGAAATACGGGAATTTCTGGATTGACGGATGCAACTAGTTTAGCTGCCGTGGCTAAATCTCGCTCGTCCGTTTGACTGGAAACGATCGCTTTGATAAATACTTCTACGCCTGCTTGGTGACAGGCTTGCAAAAATTCTGCGTGTTCGTTCCAGCGATCTTCGCCACTGACGCTGGGTAGTTTGATGTCCATGCCTACCGAGTCAAGGTAAGGTAGGATGAGTTGCAGTTGTTGCGGACGATGACCTCCGGTTTCGAGATAGATCGGAAGTCCAGTTGCACGACGGACTAGGGGCAGGAATTCTACTAGGAAAGGTGCGTGTAGTAATGGTTCGCCTCCCGTAAGGCTGATGCTGTCGTGTAAGCCTGGGGAGTTTTGCCGTTCTATCCAGGTTAACAGAGTATTAAGCTGTACGGGGTTGGTGTGGGTTTCAAAATCTCGCAATCCAGGCGATCGCTCGACGCAACAAGTTGATGGTACGCTCCAAGTATGAGCGCTATCGCAGAAATGGCAGCGTAAATCGCACAAGGCAAATCGGATAAAGATTTGCCGCGTTCCGACGTTTAATCCTTCGCCTTGAATGGCGGAGAAGATTTCGATCAGGCGGGCGGTTGTCATGTGTCAGGATGGGGCAGTAGCATCAAGTTAAGTTTTAAATTAGGTCTCGCCTAGACGCGCAGCGGCTTCTCGTAGAGTAGGCGTAAAGGCGCAAAGGTACAAAGAAGATGTATTTTGCCCTCACTCCTCGCTCCTCACTCCTCGCTCCTATTACTAGGCTTCGTTACAATGAAATTGGGAATTGAGTCGAGATTAAGTCTCTTATTGTGTTAGATCTCAACCATAGCTCGGAGTACACTACAGTAAAGCGCGAACGGGTTTTAAGCTGGCTGTCAGAACACGTACCGCAGTCCCGCATCGACCATATTCTTAGGGTAGAGCAGATGGCGGTAGAATTGGCTGAGCATCACCGTCAAAATGTGGAGAAGGCGGCGATGTCGGGGCTAATGCACGACTTGGCAAAATATTTTAAGCCCGCTAAGCTGCTGGAAATGGCGCGTGCTGAAGGGTTAGAGATCGATCCCGTGATGGAATTGCATCCTCACTTGTTACATGCTGATGTCAGCGCGATTGTCGCGAGAGATACTTTTGGGGTGCAAGATGAAGAAGTATTGCAGGGGATCGCCAATCATACTTTGGGCAGACCAGAAATGACGGAATTGAGCTGTATCGTGTTTTTAGCGGATAGCATTGAGCCAGGTAGAGGCGATACCCCTGAGTTAAAAGCTTTACGACAGATGAGTTATCAAAATTTATCTCAAGCTGTTTGGCGTACCTGCGATTATTCTTTAAAATTTTTAATAGAGACTCATTGTTTAATTCATCCCCGCACGATCGCGACTCGAAATTGGTTTCTGAACTGGGTAAAAAGCAAGCACCACTCTCCGCACATGCTTAAATGAAGAAATAGTTTCGCTCTGTCTGAAGTTGTACATTTGACAATTATTATGAGCATAGTTGCTCTTTTGTTTTAGATAATTGATTTGTAAAACATAGCTCGAAAAATGAGGTTTAATGTCTGAATATACCCAAGCAAATTCAATCTCTCAGTCCGCTTTTCTGAACTCTAGTAAAGTCAGTGCTACTCATGCCGATGAGAGTCGGGGATTAGCCTTGGCAATTGCAGAGGCTGCTGCCGATCGCAAAGCAGGCGATATTGTCCTGTTGCATGTCGCTGATGTTTCTTACTTAGCCGATTACTTCGCGATCGTCACTGGATATTCTAGGGTACAGGTAAGGGCGATCGCAGATGCAATTGAGGATAAAGTTGTCAAAGAATGGCACAGAAAGCTACTGCGGACGGAAGGCAAGAATGAAGGAACTTGGGTGTTACAAGACTATGGCGATGTCTTGGTTCATATTATGATGCCCAGCGAACGAGAGTTTTATAATTTAGAAGCATTCTGGGGTCATGCCGAACGGATCGATTTTCCAACCGCCAGCGGCGATGGGAGAATAACAAAATGATGGAATCACCTGTTTCTGTCTGTCCAGTTCCTGACGAACAACAACCGCTCAACGAGTACGAACAGCTCAAATCATCCGTTTTTTTTCGGACTGCCACTTTAGAATTACGGCAGTACGTTGGCAAACTACTGTGGGTTTGGGGTTGGTCGTGGATAGTGGCGGGACCGATTGCCGCTGCTAGTTTTCCACCCATCAAACACGCAACGCAATTCTTGCTATGCGGCACGCTCGGTGCGAGTCTGGGGGTAATCTTAGCAGTTGCCCGTATGTACCTCGGTTGGTCTTACGTGCGCGATCGCCTGATGAATCAGACGATCTTTTATGAGGAAACAGGTTGGTACGACGGTCAAAACTGGACGAAACCACTAGAAATTCTGACCCGCGATCGGCTCATTGTCAGCTACCAAGTTAAACCAATCCTGCAAAGACTCCGCCGCACTTTTGCGTGGCTGGGTTTCTTTCTCCTGTCTGGGGGCTTAATCTGGTATTTTTTATAAATCGGTAATGGGTAATTGGTAAGTCGTAAGTCGTAAGTCGTAAGTAAAAACATCACGCACCACATACCAATACCAACTACCAACTACCAAACTCCAAAAAGGTGATACATTCTAACCCATGACAAGGGGAAAAAGAACTCAAGCCGCAGAACTGGAAGTCCGGTTGCTGCGGGAAGGAATCGTTGAATCGATCCATCACGTCCAAGCAGTTGTATGTGACAACCGAGGACGGGTTTTATCTGTGGCTGGCAATGCGGAAACAGCAACTTTCGTGCGTTCTGCTCTCAAGCCATTTCAAGCACTAGGCGTGACAACAACAGGCACTTTAGAACGCTACAATCTCACAGATAGAGATTTAGCGATTATTTGTAGTTCGCACAAAGCCGCGATCGCCCAAGTGCGACAAGTCTTTAATATTCTTTGGCGAGCAGATATCGATCCCTCGGCATTGCAATGTCCCACACCTGCGGGCAAGCGCAGCCCCCTAGAATACAATTGTTCTGGCAAACATGCGGGAATGTTAGCGGTATGCCAGCAACGCCGCTGGGCGCTCAATAGCTATCTCCAACGCAACCATCCCGTACAGCAGTTAATTCTAACTAAAGTAGCTGAAATGCTACGGATGCCAGCCGAAGAGTTTATTTGCGCTCACGATGATTGCGGTGCGCCTACCTATTTCATGCAGTTGGGACAAATGGCAGCTTTATACGCCCAGCTTGCTTCTGGTAGCAGCTTGGATCTGGAACGGATCGTCCGTGCTATGACCTATCATCCCACCTTAATTGCAGGGGAAGGAGAATTCGACACGGAAATTATGCGTCTGACGCAAGGGGAACTCGTCAGTAAGGCGGGTGCAGAAGGCGTGCAGTGTATTGGTAGAGTCGGCGAGGGCATGGGATTGGCAATCAAGGCGATTGATGGCTCTAAACGCGCTAAACACGCTGTAGCAATTCACTTGCTCAAGCAAATGGGTTGGCTCAGTCCCTCAGCCGCAGAAACTCTCGCTGAAAGCTTTATGGAGTTTGGTAAATTCAAGCGCTTAGAAGTTTTAGGAGAATTGTCGCTGTTATAGTTGCAAATTACCAAAACTTATGGTTATACTAGAAAAGTTGACGCGGGATAGAGCAGCCTGGTAGCTCGTCGGGCTCAACAGGCAAGGTTAATTAAGTGCTTAGGAGTTAACCTTGTTATGGGCGGTACGTAAAGAAATTTGCGTGCGTTTACCTGTCAAATTCGGGGAAACCTTTAGCGCGGTAATCCCGAACCAAGCTCTCGCAAGAGAGAAGGTGTAGAGACTGGAAGGCAGGCATCCTAACGTTAAGTCGAGGATGAAGGGACAGTCCAGACCACAAACTGGTTAACTCAAAGTTAGTTAACTTAGGCAGCGAAAGCTGTAGATGGTAAGCATAACCCGAAGGTCAGTGGTTCAAATCCACTTCCCGCCACCAAATTAAAAGATAAAACCCTGCAATATAAGAAGTTGCAGGGTTTTGTTTTATGCTGTTGGAGCAGCTAGAAATTATTTAAATGGATACCAAGCTAAAAGGAGACATAGCAGAACAAGCAGCAGTTTTTCATGCTTTAAAACGAGGCTGGGGAGTTTTAAAACCTATTGGCGATCGGTTGCCATACGATCTAGTGTTTGATGTTAGTGGAGTTTTGATTAAAATTCAAGTTAAATATGCCTGGTTTGACACGCCTTCAGGCAATTACGTTGTAGATAATCGTCGGACAAAGACAAATCGAAGACTGATGCTTAGAGAAGCGTACAAGCAATCAGACTTTGATTTTGCTCTAGCCTATATAGAAAACCTTGACCTGTTTTATGTCTTTCCAGTAGATATATTTATTGGATATGGCAGCGAAATCCATTTAGTTGAAGCTGAGAAACGACAGAGAAAACCTCGTTCTACAAATTATCGCGATGCTTGGAAGTTAATATTACAGAAAGTTTTGCAATATGAAGCTGATGCGCAATCTCCTATCTCAGGTGAGGAAGCTGTTGTTAGTGAGATAGCGCCATTTGGAGTTCCCACTAATGAAATTTTTCTATGAAAGGATATATTAATCGTGCCAAAAACACCTAATTGAGTTTTCGGAGTAAATATTTATAATAAATTCATATTTGCAATAGCTTTATACTCTAGCTATGAGTTCTTTTGTTATAAAGGGATTACTAAATAAAGTAAACCTTTACGAAGGAAATAGTTTATGGCTAAAGAATCTAAAGAGTCAAAGAAAAATTCAGAACTAAAATGCCCAGTTCCAAAAGACTTCAGGGATAAAATAAATGAAGTCGGAGATGTAATTGTTCTCTTGAAATCCTTGAGGAAAATTCGATCGCGCTAGTTCGTTAGAAGCAAAAGCAAGTGTCGTTCCTCCCGTTTCCATCTCAGCATATTGTCCGCTTTCATGAATAAATCGTTGCTTTAAATTGAAGGCACGTTCGTAAAATGCAACAGCATGGGTAACATCCTTAACATAGAGAATCGTGTAGGAGAATTTCAATACTTTTGCTCCTCACTGAAAGAATGACTGAGGCAAGACTAGTACGTTTGCTCCATGCAGTCAAGTATCGCAGGTAACCAGTAGCTGGCACTCGACCGATCGCAAAGTATAGTAAACTCAGCACGTCCAGAGCCATTTAGAGTGCTATTTTATAGTGGGAAATCATTAGACTAGAGATGTTGCGAGTGTGGCTGGTATGTTGCAGCGTCCAATTTTAATCGGTGGTGTTGGTTTAGCCTTTGCGCTGTGGTTTTTGCAAGGGTGGCAAGAATCTTTAGCGCATCTGGGTGAGTTTAGCTTGATGGGTGCGATCGCTATTATCTTTTGCCTGTGGTTATTTGGGAAATATCGCCCTAAACAGCAGGTGCAAGATCTACCTGTCAATCGAGAAGCGGTAGAAAAAGCGATCGCTCAAGTACAAGTAGTAGTGGATCGACTGGAAACAGAAAATCATCCTACTCCAGAATTACGGGAAAAAATCACCAAGTTAGAGGCGCAGATCGATCGCCAAGAAATTAACTTAGCTATTACTGGTGGTAAGTCTGTCGGAAAGACGACATTATTACAAGTTTTAGAAACACAACCCCAAGAGCGAAAACTGTGTATTAGCGAGACAGCAGCTTTATTTAGCGAAGTCGAACAGACAGATACAGCAGCTTTGCAAAGTGCGATCGCATCCGATCTAATTTTATTTGTGACTGCTGGAGATTTAACTGATTCAGAATATCAAACTTTACAACAACTATTGGCAGCCCATCAGCGCCTAGTTTTGGTATTTAATAAACAAGACCAATATCTCCCAGACGATCGCGCTGTTGTTTTATACTCGCTTGGGCAAAAGATGCAGCCGATGCTAGCAGCAGAAGATGTTGTGGCGATCGCATCTGCACCTAATCCGTTGAAAGTACGCCAGCATCAAACTGATGGTGCGGTAGAGGAATGGCTAGAACAGCGTTTACCGGAAATTTCTTCTCTGACACAACGTCTAGAATATATTCTCCAGCAAGAAGCGCCACAGCTCGTATGGGCAACTACCAAACGCCAAGCTAAAGAATTGAAAGCAGAAGGAAAAGTTATTCTAGATCGAATTAGACGTGATCGCGCTCTCCCAGTTGTAGAACAATATCAGTGGATCGCCGCCGCCGCTGCTTTTGCTAACCCAGTTCCAGCTTTAGATTTACTCGCAACCGCAGCAATTAACGCTCAGTTGGTGATGGAATTAGGCGCAGTCTACCAGCAAAAATTCTCGTTTGAGCAAGCGCAAACTGTAGCGGGAACGATGGGGAGTTTGATGTTGAAACTAGGCTTGGTGGAACTTTCTACTAAAGCTATTAGTACAGTTTTAAAAACTAATGCTGTCACCTTTGTTGCAGGTGGAGCCGTGCAAGGAGTTAGCGCCGCCTATTTAACTCGCTTAGCTGGCTGTAGTCTGATCGAATACTTCCAACAACAAGAAGAGGCGATCGATTCAGCGTCAGGATTGAATTTGGATAAGTTGGGACAGACTTTACAAAATGTCTTCCAACAAAATCAGCAGGTGGCTTTCTTGCAAGGATTTGTTAAACAAGGTTTGGGACGGTTGTTACCACCTCAACCGCAATTGAATCAATCCTGACAGATTTGTTCATTTAATACACGATCTGTAGGGGCGCACAGCTGTGCGCCCCTATATGTTTATGCATTTGCTAGCGTTGGTTGCTGCACTTGCCAACCCAATTCCCTAGCGCGATCGCGGGCTTGTTTTGGTACGTCTTTTGCTACAAAATGTTGGTGAAGCATTTGCACGCTCAGCATGTGGTTGATAATTGCATCTAGTTTTGTCCGCTCTGAATCGGATGTGTTGCTGTCGGCGTGCTGTTGTAAAACTTGTTGCACGGCTGCATTATCTAATAATCCCGCTGCTTCGATCGCCTGTTGGGATAAATAATCATCGGCTAGCGATCGCATGGCTTTTTGTTTGGCTACATCCGTATGCGCTGGGGGAGCCATGAATGCAAACTTTTGGCGTTCGTAAAGGCCTTTGGGTAACAGTCCACGCATAGCTTCGCGCAAGACGAATTTATCTTTGCGCCCCCGAAAACGCATCAGTGGGGGTAACGTCACGGCAAATTCGACTAAATGATGGTCGAGGAATGGCGGACGCGCTTCCATTGAGTTTGCCATATCAACGCGATCGCCTGCCCAACCTAAGACTTGCGACTCGAACTGAGTTTTAATCCAGATATATTGCACTTTGTCAAGGGGGTGACGACCCTGAATTTGACTGCGATCGAGGACAGAGGCGATCGCGGCTCCTGGGGAATAATCGCGAGTTGCGGCACGTCGGTCTGAGTGCATTAAACTGGGGACAGAATGAGCCGCAGTTAACCACGACTGAAGACAGCTAGGTGTAAAACCAATTGCATCTGTCAGTGAGGGATCGTCTAAAGGTGTTTCTGCTAGCAAATTACCCTTAAATATACGATTGCTCGCCTGCAACCAGTCTTCTAAATCTGCTCTTTCGGCGGGAGATGCATCTTGCATTCCGTGCAAAATCATATCGAGTCGCAGTTGGGGATAGCCAGCGAATAATTCGTCCGAACCTTCTCCCGTTAAAACAACGCGATAGCCTGCATTGTGGACGTGTTCGCTCAGCAGCATCTTGGCAATTGTAAACGTATTGTAGATACTGCGTTCGGTATGCCAGATCGCACGGGCAAAATGCTCGTAGAGTTGTCCACCTTGTACTGTAACGATATCTTGGTCGGCTCCTACAGCCTGCGCCATTTCTTGCGAAATTGCCGTTTCGTCGTAATCGCGATCGTCAAAACCAACTGTAAATGCTTTTACGGGTGACTGTTGACACGCGGCGGCGACTCCCAAAATCGTACAAGAGTCAATTCCACCGGAAAGATAGCAAGCTACGGGTACGTCTGCTTCTAGTTTTAATTGGATTGATTCGATAAAGTAGCGACGCAGTTCTTCGATGTAAAATTCGTCTGGTTGCGAAGAGGCGCGATCGCTCAACAAGGGGAAATTCAAATCCCAATAGGTTTTAGTCTGCACCCTTAACTGTCCGTTTTGGCGCTCTACAATTACCATTTGTCCTGGTTGAACGGCGTGAACTCCTGCAAACGCACTCGTACCAGGAACCATTAATTGCATCAATTGGTGATACAAACCTTGAGAAGAAATCTGACGCTGCACGTCTGGGTGTGCGAAGACGACTTTAATTTCCGAACCAAAGACAAAACTTTCCGGTGTCTGCGCCCAGTATAAAGGTTTTACCCCAAAGCGATCGCGTACCAATGTCAGCCGATCTGCTGCTTTTTCGTAAAATGCAAAAGCAAACTCGCCGCGCAGATGCGGTAACGCACCTTCTAATCCATATCTATCTGCTAAGTGTAGTGTTAATTCTGTATCGCTCTTAGTGGCAAAGCGATAGCCGCGTGAAGTGAGGTCGGAACGCAGGCGCTTGTAATCGTAAAACTCGCCATTGTGGACGATTGTATGCTGACCGTCAGCCGAGACAAAAGGCTGTCGTCCGCGTTCGGGGTTGAGGTCAATAATAGCAAGACGAGCATGGGCAAAGCCAACGCCGCGATCTTCTACCACTTTCCAACCGCATCCATCGGGACCGCGATGACTTTGAATTGCAGCCATCGCTACCAAAACGTTTGGATCGATCGGACGGGACGGATCGCGATTCATTACGCCACCAATGCCACACATGGCTTGTCTCCTGTACTCCGTATACTGCACTCAAATGAGTCTTGGGATATCTTAAGTTTCGAGCGATCGCCTGTAATGTATCTTAGGGAACAGGAATGGAATTTGGTAGTTGGTAGTTGTTGGTTGACAGTTGACAGTTGACGGTTGATGGTAAACGCTTCGCTACAGGCACATGTTGACAGTTGACGGTTGACGGTTGACAGTTGTTGCTCCTATGCTTCATTCCCGACTCCCGACGAGCGACTCCCGACTCCCTATTCCACAAGATGACAAGCAACGTAATGTCCGCCGCCTGCGTCTCGAAATTCTGGTTCCTGCTGAGAACATACATCTATAGCTATGGGACAACGGGTGTGAAAGCGACAGCCAGAAGGCGGATTTGTGGGACTGGGAACGTCGCCTTGCAGGACAATGCGATCGCGTTTTGCTTCGATTTGCGGATCGGGAATTGGGATGGCTGAGAGTAAGGCGTGAGTGTACGGGTGTAAGGGATTTTCGTAGAGGGCAATGCGATCGGATATATGGCGGACAACGCTTAAGTCATGGGCAATAAATAAATAAGTTAACCCTAATTCTGATTGCAGAGATTGCATTAGGTTGACGATTTGGGCTTGAATGGAAACATCAAGCGTCGCGATCGGTTCGTCACAGATAATAAAATCGGGACGCACGGCTAAAGCGCGGGCAATGACTATTCGCTGGCGTTGTCCACCTGAAAATTCATGCGAGTAGCGATGGATAAATTCTGGAGTTAAACCCAGCATTTCTAATAAATGGATGACTTGCTGTTGTTTATCTCGTCCCGTAGCTAATCCAAAAATTTCTAGCGGTTCGCTAACAATATCGCCCACTGTCATGCGAGGATTGAGTGATGCGTAAGGATCTTGGAAAATCATTTGCATCTGCTGCCGAATTTGGCGCAGTGATTCTCCTGTAAGTTGCGTTAGCTCCGTATCTTCAAAGTAAACTTGACCGTGGGTAGGAGGAATCAGTTGTAAAATTGCTCTCCCAGTCGTGCTTTTGCCACAGCCAGACTCTCCGACAAGTCCTAAAGTTTCCCCTCGTTTAATATCAAAATTTAATTTATCTACAGCTTTGATCCAACCGACTTGTTTTTGGAGAATACCTTTGTGAATTGGAAAATAAACTTGTAAATCGCGAATTTTGCGTAACGTCGCGCTTTTTCTATCGGTTTGATTCCTACTGGTTTGAGATTGCACCATCGGTTTTCCTGCGGTGGCTACTAAACAACTATTTCAATGGGTTTTGTACGCGGATATTCTGTAGGGCGGGTTTACCAAGTCACTTTGTTATTTGTAGAGATTTCGGGTGAACCCGCCCCTACAATGTCTGAAATGGGTTCGATTTCTAATGCCAAATTCACTGCTTTTTGGCAATGTAAGGCAGTGGTGTCAAACAACGGTAAATTGGGAAAATCTGCTGGTTTGACTAATAATGCAATTTCCGTACATCCTAGCACCATACCTTGAGCGCCTCGATCGCCTAGATCTTGCATAATTTCGATATATATTTGGCGCGATTCATCCTGAATAATGCGATGAACCAGTTCGTCAAAGATAATAGTATCGATAATTTGACATTGGCGATCGCTCGGTGCAATCAATTCAATACCATGTAATTTGAAGCGATCGCGATAAAAATCTGCTTGCATTACAGGCTTAGTACCAAGTATGCCAACTCTTGTAATACCTTGCTGTTTAATTGCAGCTGCAGTGACATCGACAATATGAATTAAGGGAATCGCGATCGCGGCTTCAATTTGTGGTGCAACTCGATGTAGAGTATTCGTAGCCATGACGATAAAATCAGCACCACCTCGTTCTAGACCAAGTGCTTTATCAACCAGATAGTTTGCTGCATCGTCCCATTGTTCGCGCCGCACGAAAGCTTCAATATTGGCAAAGTTCACGCTAGAGATTAGCAATTCAGCGGCATTCCAACCACCACGCACTTGATTGATTCCGGCATTAATTAAGCGATAATATTCGGCTGTTGCCTGACTGCTCATTCCACCCAGGATACCGATAGTTTTCATGGGAATGACTGCGTGTGGCTGCTGTGCGCGATTCATGATTACATCACCTTAAACAGTTAATTCTACCCGCGTTACCCCTTGGCGTAACTGGCGCTGTCGCGCAATCCAAGACTGACGCACGGGGTAGCGCAACAATGGAGCTAGCTGACTGGCTCCCCATCTTACAAATGCACTTTTCTCTAGTAAGTCAGCCTGAGCCGCTTCCTGACCTTGAAGTTGCTGCACGCGAATAATCTCCGGCTCCCGTTCGGCTTGAATCTTTGGCAATGTTGCATCAATTGCCGTATGTTCTGCTGCTTCACGTAACAAGGGAACTAAATGATTTGCCGCAACAATGATATCCCGCAAAGCCATATTGATACCTTGAGCGCGGATGGGCGACATCGGATGAGCTGCATCGCCTAACAATAGTAAACCTGGCGCGTACCAGTGCAAACAGCGACCAACTACAACAGATAATAAAACGGGGCGATCGATCGTTTTGGCATTTTGACGGAAATGCTCTGCTAACCAAGGGGGTGAAGCAGAAGCAAGGATTTCAGACCAATCATCAACTTGCTTCCAGTTGATAGAATCATGTTCGCGCAGCGCCCAACCTAATTGTAAATTCCCTTCTGAAGAACGAAATAAACCAAATGCATGATGACCTTGCAAGATTGAATAAAAGATATTTTCCGACTCAAAACGCGGACTATCTGCTAATTTAAACCAAAGAATATCGAAGCTTTGAGACTTTTGCTCTAAAGACAAATTGGCTCGTTGCCGCACAATAGAATTACGACCATCAGCAGCAACAACTAAATCAGCATAAATTTCGCCGCTCCCCAACTTCACGCCAGAAATTCGTTCATCTCTCCACAGCAAATCTTGTACGGGAGCATTTTGCACGAACTCAAAATTAGTATAGGTGCTTGCCTCTTCGATGAGGGCTTCGAGTAGAGCTGGCTGTGAAACAAGAGTACAACGCTTACCACTTGGTTCTATTGGTTCGTCAACTCGAAATAGCGATCGCCCCTCAATTAAAAATTCCCATGCATCTAAAGTTTGATGCGGAATGCGTTCTAGCATAGAGGATAAGCCCATTTGCTCCAAAGCATCTAATCCGCTAGGCATTAGCCCTTCACCGCGAAAAGCTCGGCGAAAGTTACGAGATGCTTCAACCAGCTTGACTGTTATGCCGCGCTTCACTAGCAGTAGTGCCAGCGTTGCGCCAGTGGGTCCTGCTCCAACAATTACAATTTGATGGTCATTGGTCATTTGTGAGTGGTGTGTTGGTAGTTGGTAGTTCTTTCCCGACTCCTCTTCTTCCCTGCTACCTATTATTAAATGAGTGCGATCGCAATTGATTTAGAACGGCTATAGTGCCTCTGGGAGTGAGACGTATTGTTTGTATGATATCTCTCGTCTTGCTGTTACAGGCAATGATATGGCAGAAACAGTAATGGGATTTAAGTAACTAAGTGTCATCTTAAGCTAGTTAAAAGCTATCATATATTTTTCGATTCTGGAAAACATTAACCACGCCTATTAGAGAATTACTCTCATCTGAGGCTATAGCCTCAGATGCTGTGTCCGGTACGGCAGTATTGGAATTGGGAAAAACTCTTCAAGAACAAGGTAAAAGTCTTGTAATATTGAAGCCTTTAATAGAGCATTCTCAATCATTATTAGCTCTGTTATGTTCGCCAGAAATTCAAATGGTTGGAGCGGGATTACCATTCATATCAATTGCAATTACATTTTTGCGATTTTATCGTGAGAAAACACAGCAAGATCCCACTTTTGAAGATTGTGTAGCCTTGATTAGCCAAGCAGCATATTGGGAGAGTTTTAAGGAAATTAGAAATTTACCGGAATATAAAAGCAAGTTAGCTAACCTTGATGCTGTCTCTTCTTCTCACGAGTTAGTAGTCTCTTTACAAAAACTAGAAGAATTTGAATTAGATAACAAAGCACCTAAACAAGCATTTATATCTTTTCCTACTTCAGAATTATGTAAAGTCTTTAATCAAGTTCTATCTACTCGCTTGCAAGCATCTAGACTCAACCAAGATGAGATCTCGGTATTTACAGAGCGAGTTGCTTACAACAGTAGATTATACTTTTTTGAGGCGATCGGAGGAAGAGATAACTTTACTAATGCCAGATTAGATTTACTATACTCTTCTCAAGCGGTAGAATTACTAAAAAAATATAACAGTATAGAGCGATATCTGAAAGAAGAAGTTGCTTCAAAACCAAACGAAACTATTTTTAATGAAAAATTTACTTTTAAAGATATTTATGTACCGCTCAAAGCAAGAAGAGTAGATTCTAACAACAAAATTGATGAATCAAAAGAATCAGTTGATTTAGAAACTTGGGTAAAAAATCTTGTTGTCGATCGCGATTTAAATAAATTAACGCAGGTTATTTTTATTCAAGCAGGACCAGGACGAGGTAAAAGTGTGTTTTGCCGGACGTTTACTGACTGGGTAAGACAACATTTACATCCCATGTGGACACCAGTTTTGATTCGTTTACGGGATATTGATGAATTTCAGCTTAGTTTAGAAGAAACTTTACGCTCAAGAATAAAAACAGATTTTGCTCAAAATAATAATGGGCTTACTGATGATTATACCAGGTTTATATTTATTTTGGATGGGTTTGATGAGTTACGTATTGAACGTAGTAATAACCAAACTATAGAAAGATTCCTCAAACAAGTTGGTGGATTTCAGCTTGATTACGTCAATAAGCATCGCATAATAATTACAGGTAGAGCAATGGCTTTACATGGAATCGACCGCCTACCACATAATCTAGAACGGGTAGAAATTAGGGAACTAGATGTTGATTTACAAAATCAGTGGTTTACCAACTGGCAGAAGCATTTTAACACGGATAAAACTAAAGAGTTTCAAAAATTTATCCAAAATGAGCAGTGCTGTCCTCATCAAATACAAGAATTAGCAAAAGAGCCATTGCTGTTATATATGCTGACAGCCATGCATCGAGATAATACATTAGATATTAATAAATTTGGGCAAGCAACCGATACAAATGCAAAAATTTTGATTTATCAACAAGCATTAGAGTGGATACTAAAAAAACAACGTTCCGATCTTCGTCACTAACACGGATCTCAGATATGTAGACTTCGCTGGCGCAGATTTAAGCAATACTAACTTCTGTGGTGCAAACTTAACGGATATTTACTGGGATAAGAATACAAAGTGGGAGAATATTCTTGGGTTAGAAACAGCGATTAATATACCAGAAACATTAAAACAACAATTGGGATTAGAGTAGAGTCTGGTTGAGATAAGATTATCCTTCTCTTTCTTCCTTAGCGCCTTAGCGTCTTGGCGTGAAACAAAAAAAATTCTTCCTCCCTCAACTCAAAAACAACTCCTTGATCCCCGTACTGCCAATCTCAATTGCTAAAGCTGCCAACAAAAAGCCTAGAAGTTGAGTTATAATCACCTCACCTTCTGCACCAATCCATTTATCTACGAATGCTGACTGACGCACGATTAACCACGTCACGAACATCGCGGCAACAACTCCTACCACCACGCTAATATGAGCGTTGGGAGAATCAGACATTAATAACATCACAGTTGTAATCGTTCCTGGTCCTGCTAAAAGTGGTAAGGCAAGGGGAGTAATCGCTACATCCCTTTGCTGGTCTACCGTTGGCGTGTCTATGTCTCCATCGAGCATTTTCAACGCGATCAACAGCAGCAACAATCCACCAGCTACCCGCAGGGAACCCAGACTAATCTCCAAGTATCTTAAAATCCATTGACCACCAAAAGCAAACGCCAGCAATACCCCGGTTGCAACCAAACTCGCCCGATCTATCACGCTATTTCTTTGCTCTGGTTCCATTCCTTTAGTTAAGATCAGAAACACAGGTGCATTACCCAAAGCATCCGCTAGCACGAATACAGCTACAAAAGTTTTAATAAATACAGAAATATCCACATCAGTTATCAGTTATCAGTTATCAGTTACAGTGTACGGAGATTACATGTGACCTATGTACAACCACCAATTATCGAAGGTAGCGATCGCCAATACAAATTTTTTGAGTTCGGTAGAAATTTTAACACTTTCATAGCGATTAAAGATAATCTTAATCAAAGCCAGTGTAATACTTCGAGTGACTGATAACTGATAACTGATAACTGATAATTGAATTAATAAAAGCTTAAGAAGGGTAACATTTTTTTGTTTGGCTCTATACTGAAAAAAGTTAGAGCGATTTACTACTTTGAAAGTTAGAGCGATCGCGATCGTCCTTTAGAGAGAAAACAAACCATTCGGAAATTGAAAGAATTTAGTAGAACTTGAAATAATAGGGTAACAATTCATCATGGTTCAAGCACCCGCTCCCACAGCACAGAAAGGTTCATTGACTGCTGACGAGCTGCAAAAGATGAATGCTTACTGGCGTGCAGCTAACTATCTTTCAGTCGGACAAATCTATCTACTAGACAATCCACTCCTGAAAGAACCACTGAAGCTAGAACATATTAAACCACGATTGTTGGGACATTGGGGAACGACACCAGGCTTAAACTTTATTTACGTTCACCTCAATCGCGTTATCAAAAAATATGACCTCAGCACGATTTATATTGCTGGTCCCGGTCACGGTGGACCTGGCTTGGTTGCCAACACTTATTTAGAAGGGACGTATAGCGAATATTACCCTAATGTCTCTCAAGATACTGAGGGAATGAAGCAACTCTTCAAACAATTTTCCTTCCCTTACGGTATTCCCAGCCACGTTGCACCTGAAACTCCTGGTTCGATCCACGAAGGGGGTGAATTGGGTTACGCTGTTTCCCATGCATACGGTGCTGCATTTGACAACCCCGATTTGATTGTAGCGTGTGTCGTGGGTGATGGCGAAGCGGAGACGGGTGCTTTAGCAACGAGTTGGCATAGCAATAAATTCCTCAATCCCGTCCGAGATGGTGCAGTGTTACCAATTCTGCACCTAAATGGATACAAAATCGCCAATCCTACGGTGTTGGCGCGGATGAGTCATCAAGAGTTGGAAAGCTTGTTCGTCGGCTACGGTTACAAACCCTATTTCGTTGAAGGTTCCGATCCCGCTACCATGCACCAACTGATGGCGGCGACAATGGATCGGGTGGTAGAAGAAATTAAGGCGATTCAGCACGAAGCACGGACGAAAGGCTTTAACGATCGCCCCCAATATCCGATGATTATATTGCGATCGCCCAAAGGATGGACGGGACCGAAAGAAGTAGACGGCAAGAAAACAGAAGATTCCTGGCGATCGCACCAAGTCCCGTTTTCCGAAATGTCTGGCAAGCCAGAACACCTACAACTGCTAGAACAGTGGATGAAGAGTTACAAACCTGAAGAACTCTTCGATGCAGAAGGTAAGTTATTCCCAGAATTAGCCGCACTCGCACCCACCGGACAACAGCGTATGGGTGACAACCCCCATGCTAACGGCGGCGTTTTGTTGCGAGATCTGAAAATGCCAGATTTCCGCCACTATGCAGTAGAGGTAAAAAATCCAGGTACGACAACATCTGAGGCTACTCGCGTTTTGGGTAAGTTTCTGGCGGATATTCTGAGATTTAACGAAAAAAACCAGAATTTCCGAATTTTTGGACCCGACGAAACCGCATCTAACCGCTTAGGTGAAGTTTTCAAAACGACAGACCGGACGTGGACGGCGGAGATTTTACCGGAAGACGAACAACTATCGCCTGACGGTAGGGTAATGGAAATTTTGAGCGAACATACCTGTCAGGGATGGTTAGAAGGATACTTGCTAACCGGACGACATGGAATATTTTCCTGCTACGAAGCATTTATCCACATTATCGATTCGATGTTCAACCAACATGCCAAGTGGTTGAAAACAACTCGTCACATTACCTGGCGTAGACCTGTAGCCTCCCTCAATTACCTCTTGACTTCCCACGTCTGGCGACAAGATCACAACGGTTTTTCGCACCAAGACCCAGGTTTTATCGACCATGTAATGAACAAAAAGGCTGAGGTGATTCGGGTGTATTTACCCCCCGATGCTAATACTTTACTCTCAGTTGGCGATCACTGCTTGCGATCGCGCCATTACGTCAACGTCATCGTCGCCGGAAAACAACCAGCCTTGCAATATCTCGATATGGATGCAGCAGTCAAGCACTGTACCAAAGGAATCGGTATTTGGGAATGGGCGAGTAACGACAAAGATAGCGAACCCGATGTTGTCATGGCGTGTGCGGGGGATATTCCCACCCTAGAAACTTTAGCAGCAGTAGACATGATGCGGCTGCACTTTCCCGATTTGAAAGTCAGGGTGGTGAATGTGGTGGATTTGATGACAATGCAACCTAACACCGAACACCCCCACGGTTTGACAGATAAAGACTTTGACAGCATCTTTACCACCGATAAGCCGATTATTTTTGCTTTCCACGGCTATCCCTGGCTGATCCACCGCCTCACCTATCGCCGCACCAACCACCGCAACCTACACGTTCGCGGCTACAAGGAAGAGGGAACGACAACTACGCCATTTGATATGGTCGTCCTTAACGACTTAGACCGTTTCCATTTAGTCATGGATGCGATCGATCGCGTGCCTAAATTGGGATCTAAAGCAGCATATGTCAAGCAAATGCTGAAAGACAAACTAATCGAACATAAATGTTACGTCTCCGAGTACGGCGAAGACATGGCGGAAATTCGCAATTGGAAATGGCAGTATTACAGCGGTTCCCCAGCCGATAAAACTGCGATCGATACCCAACGCGATAATGCTAGTTCAACCCCATCTTTAGAAGGAGAAGAAGGCGCGGCGAGGAAATAATTCGGGAGTCGGGAGTCGAGAATTGTAGGGGCGGGTTCACCCGAAATTTCTGCTAGCAGCGAAGTTTTTTGGTAAACCCGCTCGTACAGGAGTCGGGAGTCGGGGATAGTATTTTGACTTTTAACTTTTGACTTTTGACTTCTCTTCCTTTGTAATCATTTTGACTTTTGCAGTAGTAAAAATCGGGCAAGGTTAATAGCAGGATACAGTTAATAGGAATTGAATATGCAAATACAGGAACCCCAGCTGCAAGGTCAAGACGTGGGGATGCAATGCGAAGACGATCGCACGGGGATTGGGGTTGAAACCCTGAAGCGAGCGTTTTTAGATAACTTATTTTACGTCCAAGGCAAGTTTCCTGCCCTTGCCACCAAACACGATTACTACATGGCACTTGCCTATACAGTACGCGATCGCCTCTTGCAACGCTGGGTCAATACAGCCGCAATTTACACCCAGGAAGGATCGCGTACTGTTGCCTATCTCTCGGCTGAGTTTTTGATGGGTCCGCATTTGGGTAATAACCTGATTAATTTGGGCATTTACAACCAAGTGCAGCAAGCCATGACCGAGTTGAAACTCGACCTGAAAGAATTGCTAGCAAAAGAAGAGGAACCAGGCTTGGGAAATGGGGGTTTGGGTCGCTTAGCTGCTTGTTACCTCGATTCCCTAGCCAGCTTGGAAATTCCTACTCTTGGCTATGGTATCCGCTACGAATTTGGCATTTTCGACCAAATTATCCGTAACGGCTGGCAGGTTGAGAAAACAGATAAATGGCTGCGCTATGGCAATCCTTGGGAAATTGCTCGTCCAGAATGGGCGGTTTCGGTGAAATTTGGCGGTCGTACCGAAGCACATAAAAATGCCCAAGGACGCTATCAGGTACGCTGGGTTCCTCACAAAGTTGTACTTGGCATTCCCTACGATACGCCGATTTTAGGTTACAAGGTCAACACGGCTAATACCTTGCGATTGTGGAAAGCCGAAGCACCAGAATCTTTTGATTTTGAAGCCTTTAATCGCGGCAATTACTACGGTGCGGTGGATCAGAAAGTTACCTCGGAAAACTTAACCAAGGTACTTTATCCTAATGATGAAACTTACGAAGGCAAACAACTACGTCTAGAACAGCAGTATTTCTTCGTTTCCTGCGCCTTGCAAGATATGCTGCGCATCATGTTACGGCAGAAATTGCCCTTAGAACAGTTCCACGAAAAATTCGCCGTTCAGCTAAATGATACCCATCCCGCGATCGCAGTTGCCGAATTGATGCGATTGTTGTTGGACGAACACGAAATGGACTGGGAACCCGCTTGGGAAATTACCCAGAAAACTTTTGGTTACACCAACCATACTCTACTACCAGAAGCTTTAGAAAAGTGGTCGCTGAAGTTATTTAGTAGCCTTCTCCCCCGTCATTTAGAAATCATTTACGAAATTAATTGGCGCTTTTTAGAACAGGTACGGCATAAATTTGGTACGGATGAAGGACGGATTGGACGGCTATCTTTAATTGACGAAAACGATGGTAAATTCGTCCGTATGGCACACCTCGCCTGCGTTGGCAGCCACAGAATTAATGGAGTAGCAGAACTCCACAGCGAATTGTTGAAAAAAACCACGCTGTTAGACTTTTACGAGTTTTTCCCCGAAAAATTCACCAACGTTACAAATGGCGTTACCCCTCGTCGCTGGATTGTCTTGAGTAATCCTAAATTGGCAAATCTGATTACCAGTTGTATTGGCGACAGTTGGATCAAGCATTTAGAAGACGTACAGCAAATAGAAACCTTCGCTCAAGATCCAGGGTTTCAAAAAGAATGGCAGCAGATCAAGCGCGAAAACAAAGTTAACGTTGCTTCCATTCTTCTCGATCGCACGGGTGTTAAAGTCGATCCCGACTCGCTATTTGACATTCAAGTCAAGCGCATTCACCAATATAAGCGCCAACATTTGAACATCTTGCACGCAATTACGCTTTACAACCAAATCAAGCAAAATCCCAATCTAGATATTACCCCCCGTACCTTAATCTTTGCTGGCAAAGCCGCCCCCGGTTATTACATCGCCAAGTTGATAATTAAACTGATCGACTCCGTGGCTGATGTAGTCAACAAAGACCCCGATATCGGCGATCGCCTTAAAGTTGTCTTTTTACCAGATTACAACGTCAAAAATAGCCAACCCATCTATCCCGCCGCCGACCTTTCCGAACAAATCTCTACCGCAGGCAAAGAAGCATCCGGCACTGGTAACATGAAATTTGCCATGAATGGGGCATTGACAATAGGCACTCTCGACGGGGCAAACATCGAGATCCGCAATGCTGTGGGAGCAGAAAATTTCTTTCTCTTTGGCTTGACAACAGAGGACGTTGGTGCTTTAAGATTAACCGGATATCGCCCTTGGGAATATTACGAAGCAAATCCCCAACTGAAACAAGCAATCGACCAAATCGCTTCTGGATACTTTTCTCATGGCGATCGCCGCTTATTCAAACCACTGGTAGACTTGTTACTTGACAAAGACCCCTTCATGCTAATGGCAGATTATCAACCATACATCGATTGCCAACAGCAAGTATCTCAGACATACCGCGATCGCGATCGGTGGTTGCAAATGTCAATTTTAAATACAGCCCGCATGGGTAAATTTTCCTCAGACCGTGCCATCCGCGAATACTGCCAGCAGATCTGGAAAGTGAAACCCGTTCCGGTACAATTGGCAGCAGCAAAAACTGGCGATGGTTGGTTTGAGACAGATGACAGATGACAGTTGACAGTCAGCCGTCAGCCGTCAGCCGTCAGCCGTCAACTATTTCCTACATGACGAATGACAAACTTATGTTAAAAATCGGCATTAATGGTTTTGGTCGAATTGGACGATTAGTAGCGCGGGTAGCAGCGCACAACCCACAAGTGGAGATTGTCGGGATTAACGATCTCGTTCCCCCCGATAATCTTGCCTATTTGTTTAAATACGACTCCACCCACGGCACTTATAGCGGTCGGGTGGATGCGAAAGAAGATGGAATCGTCATCGACGGCAAGTTCGTCCCTTGTACGGCGATCAAAAATCCGGCTGAGTTACCTTGGGGCAGTTTGGGTGCAGATTATGTGGTAGAGTCCACAGGCTTGTTTACCACCTATGACGGGGCATCAAATCACCTCAAGGCAGGGGCAAAACGGGTAGTCATTTCTGCTCCTACTAAAGACCCAGATAAGGTTCCAACGCTGTTGGTGGGTGTGAACCACGAAAAATTCGATCCCCAAAAAGATGCGATCGTCTCTAATGCTAGCTGTACCACTAACTGTCTGGCTCCGATTGCCAAAGTCATCGACGATAAATTCGGATTGACAGAAGGCTTAATGACCACCGTACACGCTATGACCGCTACCCAACCTACTGTAGATGGTCCGAGTAAAAAAGACTGGCGCGGCGGACGCGGGGCAGCCCAAAATATCATTCCTTCCTCCACTGGGGCGGCGAAAGCTGTAGCGTTGGTTTTGCCTCAACTCAAGGGTAAGCTAACAGGAATGGCATTTCGCGTACCAACTCCTGATGTTTCCGTCGTCGATTTGACCTTTAAGACAGAAAAAGCCACCAGCTACAAAGAGATCTGTGCGGCAATGAAAGAAGCCTCCGAAAATGGCTTAGCAGGCATTCTCGGCTACACCGAAGATGAAGTCGTCTCAATGGATTTTCGCAGCGATCGCCGTTCTAGTATCTTTGATGCTGGTGCGGGTATCGAGTTGAATTCTAACTTTTTCAAAGTCGTTTCCTGGTATGACAACGAGTGGGGTTACTCCTGTCGCGTTCTCGATCTGATGCTTTACATGGCACACAAAGAAGGCGTATTAACAGGCGATCGCCCTTTGGTTGCTGCTTCTTAGCGGTAGTTGGTAGTTGGTAGTTGTAATTACCTATTACCAATTACCCATTACCAATTACCCATTACCAATCAAAACATGAGTCTCAAACTCTACCTACTGCGCCACGGTGAAACAGAATACAGTCGCACGGGAGGTTTTTGTGGCGAGCTTGACCCAGAACTGACTCCAGAAGGGATGTTGATGGCAAAGGCGTTTGCCCAAACTTATCGTTCACTACCTTGGACGGCGGTTTATGTCAGTCCGATGAAACGCACGATCGCGACTGCAAAACCTCTATGTGATGCGATCGCGATGGATATGCAATTGCGTGACGGACTGAAGGAAATTCGCTATGGCAAATGGGAAGGGCAAACGCTGGAATTTGTCAAGCAACATTATGAAGAAGATTACGTCCGGTGGTTGACGGAACCAGCTTGGAATCCGCCGACTGAAGGTGAAACTGGTGTCCAAATTGCCAGCCGCGCCATGCCTGTCATTTCTGAAATTGAAGCTAAATGTCCTACGGGCAATGTTTTAGTTGTTTCTCACAAAGCCACAATTAGGATTATTCTTTGTAGCTTATTAGGAATCGATGTCGGACGTTATCGCGATCGCATTACTGCTTTAGCTGCTTCTGTTAGCATTATCAAATTTGACGTACATGGTCCTTTACTGGAGGTGTTGGGCGATCGCTATCATCTAGATGCAGAATTACGTAATTTACCAGGAACGTAATAATCGACAAATATATCTATAAATATCTCATTTTCGCTCTGGATATTTTACCTAAACTGAGATCTGAAACATTCGCGATCGCTCTTTCTCTGCAATTTTTGTATTCAAGTCAATATAAACGTTCCATAACTTTTTTATCTGCTCCCTGCTCCCTACTTCCTACTCCCTGCTCCCTACTTTAAAACTTCAAAATTCACCCAAAATCAAACCCAAATAGAGCTTATGCAAACTATTTATCTCGATGGGACTTACCTTGAACATAATCCATCGTATGGTGTTGAAGACTCTCCTTGGAAAGCCCAGCAAATTCTGAGTATAATTCGGAAAAATAAGTTAAATCCTGGTTCTATTTGTGAAATTGGCTGCGGTGCTGGAGAGATTTTGAGACAACTACAGTTATCCTTACCAGAGCATGTCAGATTTCAAGGATATGATATCTCACCTCAAGCAATCCAACTTTCTCAACAGCGTCAAAATCAAAATTTATCTTTTGCCTGTGAGGATATAACTAAAACAGAAATCGATCCTTTCGATATTTTGCTTTGTATTGACGTGTTCGAGCATGTAGAAGACTATTTAAATTTTTTGAGACAGTTAAGACCTAAATCTAAATATAAAATTTTTCATATTCCTCTCGACATGTCAGCTCAATTTGTACTGCGAGCTGAACCGATCCTATGGATGCGAGAAAACGTCGGTCATATACACTATTTTATGAAAGATACAGCTCTTTGGGCTTTGAAAGATGCTGGCTACAAGATTTTAGATTATTGCTACACTGCCGAGCATGTCGATCGCCCGAAATCCTTTAAAGCTCGATCGCTAAGTCTACCGCGGAAAATTTTATATGCGATCGCCCCAGACGTTACAGTGCGGCTACTAGGAGGATACTCGCTGTTAGTTCTAGCAGAATCTTAGAGCTGTATATATCTTTAGATACTCAACAAATTGCTGTCGAAAATTTAGAATCTGAGTGGAATTTAAGTCGGAAAACTGATAACTGATAACTGTTAACTGATAACTGACTTATGAAAATCCTCGTACTCAACGCTGGATCGAGCAGCCAAAAAAGTTGTCTCTACGAAATTGGGGGAGATGGGATTCTAGAGCAGCCAGTTGAGCCACTGTGGGAAGCAACCATAGACTGGACGGGAAAATCGGAAGTCGGCTTACTAAAAGTCAAAACCGCTCGTGGAGCATCGATAAAAACAGAAATTCCTATCAAAGAACGGCAGCACGCGATCGCCCAAATGCTCGATACTTTAATGCAAGGCAAGACACAGATCGTTTCCGATTTAGCTGAAATTCAACTTGTCGGACACCGTGTCGTTCACGGCGGACAGCATTACTCTCAGCCGACTCGCATCACTCCCGAAGTGAAAGCAGCGATAAAAGAACTAGCAAACCTTGCACCCGCACACAATCCCGTCAATTTAGAGGGAATTGAGGCGATCGAGCAGACTTTACCACAAGTATCGCAAGTCGCAGTATTCGACACTGCTTTTCACAGTTCCATTCCCCCAGGTGCAGCCGTTTACCCCATCCCTTACGAGTTGTGCGAACAAGGAATTCGTCGTTACGGTTTTCACGGAATCAGTCATGAATACGTGTCCCGTCGCGCTGCTTATTTGTTAAGCAAAGATCTCAGTTCCCTCAAACTGATTACCTGTCACTTAGGGAATGGTTGCTCTTTAGCCGCAATCCGCGATGGGATCTGCATCAACACGACGATGGGATTTACACCTCTAGAAGGATTGATGATGGGGACGCGATCGGGTTCTATCGATCCCAGCATTCTCCTTTATCTATTGCGACAGGGGTACGATACCGAGAAGTTAGACGAGATGCTCAATAAACGATCGGGACTGAAAGGCGTTTCTGGTATTAGTGGGGATATGCGCCAAATCAGCCAAGCGATCGCCGAGGGAAACGATCGCGCTAAATTAGCATTTGACATTTACATTCATCGCTTGCGATCGCACATTGGTTCGATGCTAGCTTCCTTATCAGGATTAAATGCGCTTGTCTTCACTGCTGGCGTAGGAGAAAATCACGCTCAAACCAGACAAGCTACCTGTGAAGCGTTTGAATTTCTGGGATTGAAACTCGATCCCAGCAAAAATCAAGCCTCTCCCAAAGATGCAGACATCGCCACCTCTGATTCACAGATCCGCGTTTTAGTCGTTCAAACCCAAGAAGATTGGGCGATCGCTCAATCTTGCTGGCGCTTAAACAGTGACCAGTTTAACAGTGACCAGTGACCGTAATAAAGAAATCTTGGTAACTGATAACTGACAACTGACAACTGACTCACTGCATCTTCTCGATATAATCCAACACCATCTCATAATTAGCCATTCTGCCTTGGGTGAGGAAGAGATTTGCGGCAGCACGAAAATCTGACAACGCACCCATGCGATCGCCTAAATTTAACCTCATAAAGCCACGATTGCCATAAGCTCTACCATTCTCAGGATTCATCACTACTGCTTCGTCGTAGCTTTGAATGGCTCCTACATAATCCCCACCATCAGCCCTAGCTGCTGCTTGCTTCATGAAGTCTTCAGCAGTCATCGCTTCTTCAACAACTTTCATGTTTATTCCTCGCAGGTTTGCAGCTAAAAAATTTCTTTGCTATGTTGAAGAATCTACAACAAAGTGACGCAAAAAATTAAGTAGCTAGAAACAAAAATCTATCATTCTAGCTCAAAGAAAGTTTGTTCTTCTCGATACAATTTCTTCAAGTTTGAGCGCAAAGTAACCTAGTCTCGGCGATCGCCAAGTTTTATCAAAGGAAATCGCTTCATTTTTTTGCAATCAAAAGCTACACAAAACGATTTTAATTAATTATTTTTAATAAAACTTAAATAAAAAGTAGGGTGAGCATTGCCCACCCTACTAGGAAAATTTGCTAAGTCAAATTAGCTAACTTCAGCTTTTTGGCGAAAGCACCAAACTAACAACGTACCGCCAACCGAAAGTTTTACAACTTCTAGCAGCCAGTAACCCGCGTGCAGTTGATTCATCACAGAAGGAATTTCTTGAACGGACTCAAATACATTCAGCGGCATCCCCACAGCACACATATTAGGAGTGAGAAAATAGGTATTAATCAGGGCGATCGCTAGCAACAGCGAAGATAAAATTGCGGCTTTCCAAGCCAAATTAGCATGATATAATTGCGATTTGCCGAGTGCTAAAACCCCTGTCAATACCAAAGCAGCAGAAAGTAATTCAATTCGATTGAAATTCCAGAACATGAAATAGCCTGCTGATGTAAATCCAGGTTGAGTCATCATCCCAGACACATACAAACTAGGCATAATTACCCAGTCTAAAAGCAAGCTACCACCAAGCCAAAGCCCTAAAGTCAAGATGA
The DNA here is from genome assembly GCF_000817735.3 of Scytonema millei VB511283. Taxonomy (NCBI): domain Bacteria; kingdom Bacillati; phylum Cyanobacteriota; class Cyanophyceae; order Nostocales; family Scytonemataceae; genus Scytonema; species Scytonema millei. The sequence continues at coordinate 462,788 of NZ_JTJC03000001.1, forward strand.
CAACAGTATGCCAAATGGGTCGCTTCAATTGAGTGGTTGATGCAACAGTCATATCAAATCCCCTAATTGAATTAGTTATCGGTTGTCAGTTATCAGTTATCAGTGACTGGCGATCGGCTACCAATTACCTAATGACCAATTACCGATCGCCGATTACTTTTAGCTTAGCTAATTAGTAGTGAACTAAATGTGAATTATGTTTGAACTCTAAGTTGAGAATTAATAAGAAGAAACTTTTTTTCAGCTTTAAAATAAGAAATATTACAATGAAATTGGTGGTTGGTAGTTGGTAGTTGTGCCCCTGCTTCCCTGCTCTTTTCCCCCGACTCCCGATTTCCGACTCCCGACTCCCTGATTTACAGATAGATAGTATGGTAAGACAAACGATCGGATGGTTGGGAACCGCGATCGCGGTAGGCTTGGGTTTAGGTGGAATAGTTCCCTCAACCGTACAAGCCGTGAAACTGGGAGACGGTTCAGTTGCTTTCGTACAACCGCCAGATCTACTGGAAGCAACAACCACTTTTGATAGCGTCAGCGTGTGGGGCGCAACTTACTACTTCACGATCGCCATTCCCAAAGCAGCCAGCGAACCCTTACAACGGGTGACGATTCATCAAAAGGAAGGCGCAGACAATATTCGCTATAGGCTCGATGATACCCGCGCTTTTGAAGGAACCCGCCGCGATCGCGGTGACAAAATTCAATTAGGCGAAGTCACCCACGATCGAGAAACGCGAACGGTAACAGTCAATTTCGATCCCCCAATTCCCCCTGGTAGAGCAATTACTATTGGTCTCAGACCGAGAGCGAATCCCACAACTTCAGGAGTTTACCTATTTGGTGTCACAGCTTTTCCACCAGGGGAAAAAGTCCGCAGTCAATTCATGGGCTTCGGTCGGTTACATTTTTACAACAACGGTGGTAGTAGAGACATTTTTTGAATCAGAAGAGAGTGACTAGTGGCTAGTGACTAGTGACTAGAATTGCTCCCTCAGCTCCCTGCTCCCTCTAATGCCGATGATGGTAGCGGCTGAAGTTGGGACCGTAGGTTGCTAGTAAGTTTTGTGGAGATAGGGCAATTTCGGGCGTACCCGTGCAAATTAGGCTTTGGTTGAGACAGAGAACGCGATCGCAGTGACGGTTGACCATATCTAAATCGTGAGAGATCTGCAATACCGTCCAATTCTCCTGTTGTTTGAGTTCGTTTAATAAGTTGTAAAAGTCGGCTGCACCTTGCGCGTCTACACCAGCAAAAGCTTCATCCAAGATTAATAGCTGCCGTGGCATGACCAAACAATACGCTAGCAGCACCCGTTTCAATTCACCTCCACTGAGGCTACCAATTGGCTGTCGGCGCAGATGATACCCATCAACTCGTTTTAATGCTCGATCGATCGCTGCCTTTTTGCCCTCCGGTCGAGAATGCATTGAGTTTACTGTAGGGGCGCACAGTTGTGCGCCCCTAACCTGTTGCCCCTCTACGTATCCCAACCCAACTAATTCGCTGACAGAGATCGGAAAACTGCGATCGAAGACAAAATTTTGCGGCATGTAGCCGATCTGATGGCACAATCTCCCTAAGCGTTCTAAGGGGCGACCGAACATTTCTATTGTCCCCGCCGCACGGGGAATTATCCCCAATAATGCTTGTACGAGGGTACTTTTCCCCGCGCCGTTGGGACCGACAATTGCCGTATCCGTCCCTGCAATTAGCTCAAAGGAAACGTCTCGGATGGCGAGATAGTTACCTTGGTAAACGGCTAAGTCTTCTACTTTCAGAATCGGGTATTTGTTACTAGTTACTGCTGAATGATTCACAATTAATTACTGACAACCCGCTTCCAACGATTTAAGATTGGCTTTCATTGCCGTGAAATAATATTGGGGATTCGTCTGTCCTGTCTCTAAAGGATCTAGAGGTCTGAAAGTCAGGTTTAAATCTTGAGAAAGATTTTTTAGCAACCTATTATCTGTGCCTGGTTCGCCAAACACCGCTTTGACATTGTATTTTTTCACTGCTGCGATCGCCCTTTGAATATCCTGGGGCGACAATTGGTCTTCGGGAATCTCTACTACTGCTACTTGTTTGAGTTTGTAGCGTTGTGCCAAATAAGGATAGGCATCGTGGAAGGTAACAAACGTACAGTTAGGATATTTTTGTAACCTTTGCCTAAACTCGCGATCGAGTGCCTGCAACTGTTGGATGTAGTTGGCAGCATTAGCAGTGTAAGTCGCTTTACTTTGCGGATCGGCAGCAATTAAGCCATCCCGAATGTTATTGACTTGTTGTTGCGCCAAGACAGGATCGAGCCAGACGTGAGGATTACCCTCAGCGTGTTCGTGTTCGTGTCCGTGTTCTGCTTCTGAAGTCGTTTCTTCCACTGGGGAAATTTCTGTTACAGGTTTTATTCCCTGACTTGCCTCGACTTGTTTCAACTTGGAGTTACCAGCATTTTTTATCGTATCTTCCAGAAATTCTTCCAAGCCCAAACCGTTTTTGACTAAAACATCAGCCGTGGCGATCGCCTGTACGTTAGCTGGTGTTGCTTGGTATTCGTGTACTTCCGTACCAGGCGGAACTAAAATTTCTACTTGCGCCTCCTCTCCCGCTACTGCTTTGGTAAACCAGTACATCGGTAAAAATGTCGTCACTACCTTTGACCGATCCGACGGCGAAGCCACTGTCTCCACTTGAGGTGCAGGTGGCGGCGAACTCGCTTGGTTATTGCAGCCTGTAACAATTGATGACAGTAGGAGTGACATCAAGGGTAGGCTGAGTTGCCATCCAGCCCAATATCTCAAGTAGCAGCGGCTCACAATTGTTCTCCTGGGATTGGCTAAAGGGTTGCGTTTGATAGCGTTTTTCAATTGGGTAAAATACACGTCCGTAGGGGGCGCACAGCCGTGCGCCCCCTACCCGTGTCACGCACACAATCGAAAATTGCTATGAACCAGAAGTCTATTTTACAACTACAATGAGAATCAATATCATCTTCTTCTGTCTCGATCTCAATAGCGAGTCGCGATTTGGTGTATATTGCGATTCAGTAGCAATTACGAACAGCGATCGCAACCCCCTTAAGATAGAAAATTTAAATAAAAAATTGGTGCAAAAATCTAACCAAAGTCGCTAGTTTTCTGTCAAACTATTGAGAAAAAGTTGCACGCTCTTGCTGTCAGCTCTGTCAGCTGTTGTCATGACTTCACAGTTACTATGACATGTTTGCTACGACACAGTTGTCATGACTTCGCAGCAGCGAGAAAGCAACATCTTGGTGTGAGGAAAGTAAATGATGAATAAAAGCTTGTGGCGATCGCTTTTGGCTAGTCCGGTAGTTTTTGCAACAATATTAGCTTGTAGCCCGTTGTTCCCTGCCGCAGCGAATCCAAAGACTAGCAATACTATGGCGCAGGTGACTTCAGTTTCCCAACTATCAGACGTGCAGCCGACTGACTGGGCTTTTCAGGCACTGCAATCTTTGGTCGAGCGTTACGGTTGTATCGCAGGTTATCCTGATGGCACGTATCGCGGCAACCGAGCCTTAACGAGATACGAGTTCGCGGCGGGATTAAATGCTTGTTTGGATCGGGTGAATGAGTTGATTGCTACGGCAACAACAGACTTAGTGACCAAAGAAGACTTAGCTACCCTACAAAAGTTGCAAGAAGAGTTTGGCACAGAACTTGCTACCTTACGCGGTCGAGTCGATAGCTTGGAAGCAGCGACAGCCGAATTAGAAGCAAATCAGTTCTCTACCACCACAAAATTGAGTGGAGCCGTAATTGCCGCTGTGTCGGATGTTTTTAGCGGCGATACTGCTGATGGTGGCGAGGTTGAAGACAATACTATCTTTACAAACAGAGCCAGAATAGAATTCAACACTAGCTTTACCGGACAAGACTCGCTGTATACTCTGATGTCTGCTGGGAACTTGCGGGGATATGCGGGGATTACAGGTACGAATGAGGGCGAACTTTCTTTCGTCCGCGCCCAAGGTGACGACCAACCCGACAATGACTTCGCCCTAGAAACTCTAGAATATACTTTTCCTCTAGGCGATCGCACGGAAGTTTTACTAGGTATATATGGCGCTGCATTTTACGACTTTGCTGACACTGTGACCGTGTTTGATGGTGATGGCGATTCAGGATCGCTCTCAGCATATGGTACGCGCAACCCTCTCTACAACCAAGTTTTCGGTTCTGGTTTAGGTATTAAGCACGAATTTGGCGACAGTTTTGAAGTCAGCTTAGGCTACTTAGCAGAAGATGGTAGTGCGAACAATCCTAGTGATGGCAGTGGATTATTTAACGGTCCTTACGGTGCGTTCGGTCAACTCTTATTCAAAGGAGGCGATCGCTTCAAACTCGGTTTAACCTACGTCCATGCCTACAATGCTTCTGATACCTTTACAGGTAGCGCTGGCGCTAACCCCAGAAGCTTCATCGCCGACGAACTGGGTATCGACGCACCAACTTCTACCGATACCTATGGCGTACAGCTTTCTTGGCAAGTCACCGATGGGATTGTCATTGGTGGTTGGGCTGGTTACAATAACACTCGCCTGCTTTCCTCGGTAGGCGGACAATTAGACCGAGGCACTTTAGATATTTGGAACTATGCCGTTACCCTTGGTTTCCCAGATTTAGGGAAAGAAGGCAGTTTACTAGGTTTTATGTTTGGCATGGAACCAAAAGTCACCGAGTCTACTATCGACCAAATCGCTGAAGATGACGATAATTCCTTCCATATTGAAGGATTCTATCAATATCAACTTACTGATAATATTGCTGTCACTCCGGGCGTAATTTGGATCACCTCACCTGGGTTTAACAACGATAACGACGATGCTATCATCGGCGCACTTCGGACGACGTTTAGTTTCTAAATCGTTGACAGTTGACAGTTGACGGCTGACGGTTAACTGTCAACTGTTAACCGTCAACTATCTATCCAACGTGCAGCATCTTTCGCGTGATATGTCAAGATTAAGTCTGACCCAGCCCGTTTAAAACTCGTTAGAGTTTCCATCACGACTCGCTGTTCGTCAATCCAGCCATTGAGGGCGGCGGCTTTCACCATCGAATACTCGCCGGAGACGTTGTAGGCGGCTACAGGTAAATTGGTAGCTTCCTTCACTCGCCAGATAATGTCCATATATGCCAAAGCAGGCTTCACCATTAGCATATCTGCGCCTTCAGCAATATCGAGTTCGACTTCTTTAATCGCTTCGCGGGCGTTCCCCGGGTCCATTTGATACGTGCGGCGATCGCCAAATTGAGGTGTAGAATCGGCAGCATCGCGGAAGGGACCGTAATAAGCTGAGGCATATTTTGCCGCATAGGATAAAATTGGCGTGTCTTGGAATCCGGCTGCATCCAAGGCTTCGCGGATCGCTTGCACGAATCCGTCCATCATTCCTGAAGGTGCAATGATATCAGCCCCAGCTTTCGCTTGAGACACTGCTGTTTTCTGGAGTAATTCTAAGGTCGGATCGTTCAAAACCCGTCCTGTCAGATCGCCTGTTTCTAAATAGCCGCAGTGACCGTGACTGGTATACTCGCACAAGCAGGTGTCGGCAATCACAATTAAATCTGGTACTGCTTCTTTGACAGCAGTTGCAGCTTTCTGGACGATCCCGCAATCGTGCCAAGCTCCAGTGGCATCGGTATCTTTATCTTCAGGAATGCCAAATAAAATAATCGACGGGATACCTAGATCGTAAACTTCTTTGGCTTCTTCCACAATTTTGTCTACCGATAACTGATAGACTCCAGGCATCGACTTGACTTCTTTGGCAAATGCTTCACCAGGGACGGCAAAAAGAGGATAAATTAAATCGTTTTTAGATAAAACCGTTTCCCGCACCATCCGGCGCAGTTGGGGATGAGTTCTTAAGCGGCGAGGGCGATGAATTGGAAACATGACGTTATGATATGACGGCTGAAAAAGATGTAGCGCTTAGATCTTGAAGTATATTACGCCGCGATCGCCCTACTGACAGAACGGGCAACTGTTGTTAAAAATATTAAGGATATTAAACGAACTCTATGCGATCGCAGCTTGTTTCAATCTATTAGAAGCGATCGCCGCCGTCATCTTTTGTACCACATCTCGACAGCGCCAATAACTAGCATGAGCATCGCCACCATTAATTAACAAAGATACAGGAGTTTGGCGAAAAGGCAGCATCAGCAGATCGGTCAGATCGTTATCTTTGGTGACAACATCTTCAATTTCAACTAAACCACTACCTACCACCTCTTGCATTACCTCTTTCAACGTCCAAGCAAACGGATCGCTAGGGTGAATGAAATTGTACCAAGGTAAAGGCTGTTGTCCGCGCTCTCTATACAAGGTTTGCAGTAACTCTTGTAAATTCTTGGCAATATCGTAAGAACCGATTCCTGTAGTATCAGGTACGAGATCGATCAGATTGAATAAAGCAATGGGAGAACCCAGGGTGTGAATGCTAGCCAGGCGGATACCCCGTTCGCGTTCTGGTTCTACACCAAAAATCCGTTGGCGGATCGTGCGGACGCGATCGCAACCAGGTATGGTAGGAAGATCCCAACGTCCTGCAAACAGAATGTCGAATAAAATCACCGTACCCCAACTGTGAGCGACTAGGTGCAGGCGATCGTCTGGCTGGGGTTGTGAGGGTAAATTCGCTTCTATTTGCCGTGCCAATTCCTCAACAACTTTAGCACCAACATGACGGTTGATATATAGTGTTGCATCCCCAATAAACTGCATCAGTTGCTTGGAGCGAAAATTGCGAAACCACAGGCGATCCCACTGGCTAGAGGCGCGAAACTTATCCAGACGTTTTTGTTGCTCGTCAAATAAAGTATCGCCCCAGTAAAGGGGGATATATTTAGGATTAAGCGTTGGTGTATGAGATGCGATCGCGCGATCGAGCAACTTAATCAGATCGTTGGCATAGCTTGGCTGCGCCTGCTGTTCGCGAGTATTAACACCATGAATGAACAGAATATAGTCAGTAGCCATTGACGCACCTGTAATTTCAAGCTCTCTGACTATTGCTTCAGGCGCTATGCTGCAAATTCAGGAAAAAAATATTTTTGGCAATTAATCTTTGTCAGCAATTTATAACAACCGCGCAATGAAAGGGTAACGAAAAGGCTTGTCAGGATCGTTGAAGACTTGAACAATAGCCAAGATTGTCAACCCCCAATGGATCAAATATCCCAGTCCTGCAAGAGGAAATAGTAAACCAAAGCTGATTGTCATCAATACTAAGATGATGATTCCCCAAAACCAAACATTGAAGTGGAAGTTAATTGCTTCTTTGGCGTTTTCCTTGACGATTGGATCGTCGGAGACAAACAAGACAGCGATGGGGATACCAACAGATACCAGAGTGGTACTGAAAAAGATCGCTCCGTGGCTAATTGCCGATAGCAGTTTCCGCTTGTCAGGGTCGTACATACAAACACATTCCTCAGTTGCAGATTGTTATCCTAAATAAAGGTAAATTAGATTCTGCTAGACTCTGGTTTTTACTTCCTGTTACATCCTACAGCTAAGCTTCAATGATCTCCAACGACCTACAAGCAGATTTACAAACAGAAGTGGAGCGGCGACGTAATTTCGCCATCATTTCCCACCCAGACGCAGGTAAAACTACACTAACAGAAAAGTTATTGCTGTACGGGGGAGCGATTCACGAAGCGGGAGCTGTTAAAGCGCGACGAGCGCAACGTAAAGCAACGTCTGACTGGATGGCAATGGAGCAGCAGCGGGGAATTTCCATCACCTCAACAGTCTTGCAGTTTGAATATCACAACGCTCAGATCAACTTGCTAGATACGCCAGGACACCAAGACTTTAGCGAAGACACCTATCGTACCCTGGCAGCGGCAGATAATGCGGTGATGTTGATTGACGCTGCGAAAGGCTTGGAACCGCAGACGCGCAAATTATTTGAAGTCTGTAAACTGCGATTGCTGCCCATTTTTACCTTTGTGAATAAACTCGACCGTCCTGGGAGAGAACCACTATCGCTGTTGGATGAAATTGAGAAAGAATTAGGGTTGCAGACTTACGCAGTTAATTGGCCTATTGGTATGGGCGATCGCTTTAAGGGAGTTTTCGACCGTCGCACGCAGGAGATCCACTTATTTGAACGGACGGCTCACGGTAGCAAAGCGGCGGCGGATACGATAGTTAATTTGGGCGATCCGCGCATCGAGCAATTGTTGGAACAAGACCTCTACTACCAACTGAAAGAGGATATAGAACTTTTAGAAGAAGTGGGATCGGAACTAGATTTAGATCTCGTCCACCAAGGCAAAATGACTCCGGTATTCTTTGGTAGCGCCATGACAAATTTTGGCGTGGAGTTGTTTTTAAATGCCTTTTTGGATTACGCCCTCAAACCCTATGCCCGTGTTAGCAGTATGGGCGAAGTCGCTCCTTCCTATCCAGAGTTTTCGGGTTTCGTGTTCAAGCTTCAGGCAAATATGGATCCGAAACACCGCGATCGCGTGGCGTTTATTCGCGTCTGTACGGGAAAATTTGAAAAAGACATGACGGTGAACCATGCCCGGACTGGTAAAACGATCCGTTTGTCAAGACCCCAAAAACTATTTGCTCAAGACCGTGAATCGATTGACGTAGCCTATCCCGGCGATGTAATTGGTTTGAACAATCCAGGCATGTTTGCGATCGGCGACACGATCTATACGGGACAAAAGCTAGAGTACGAAGGTATTCCTTCTTTCTCTCCCGAGCTGTATGCCGTGATGAGAAACCCCAACCCTTCTAAATTTAAGCAATTTCAAAAAGGCGTTTCCGAGTTGCGGGAAGAAGGCGCAGTCCAGATCATGTATTCAGTGGACGAGTCTAAGCGCGATCCAATTTTAGCAGCAGTCGGACAATTGCAATTTGAAGTAGTACAGTTCCGGTTGCAAAACGAATACGGCGTAGAGACGCTACTAGACTTATTGCCTTATACCGTTACTCGTTGGGTAGTAGATGGTTGGGAAGCTTTGGAAAAAGTAGGGCGAATTTTTAACACCATGACAGTGAAAGATTCCCTCAATCGTCCCGTTTTGCTATTTCGTAACGAATGGAATTGCCAGCAACTTGAAGCAGACCATCCAGATTTGAAGTTGAGTAAAATTGCTCCTTTAACTTCTGTAACAACAGATAATTGAGGAGCGAGGAGCGAGGAGTGAGGGATTTTGAGGACAATATTCCCTACACCCCACACCTCATTCTTCACTGATAACTGACAACTGCATAGCGATCGCATCTGCTCCCTATAGAAAGATTGTTGTCCAATTCAATCTTTCTAACAGGAGTTTAATTATGAAAGCGATCGCAACTCCCCAAACCGCAGTTCAACCAACTCAACGACAATTCAATCCATCTCAACAACAAAAAAGCAAATTAGTTGCTCAATGGTTTCGCATTGATGGCAAATTAGTTTGTAAATGGTTCAAAATTTAACAATTACAACTTTCTGCTTAATTCCGAATTCCGAATTCCGAATTCCGAATTCTTACGTCCATGCCCGAAAGAAGGTATTATCTTCCCAAATAGCAGCTGTGCGTTGTTCGATCGCCGCTAATTCCTGTTGAGATAAAGGTTGAAAAGCTTGAGCCACTTTAACATTATCTTCTAATTGAGCGATCGTTTCTGCTGCGACAACACAACAATGCACTCCTGGTTGAGACATAGCGTATCCTAATGCTTGATTCATTCCATCTAATCCACCAGGTTTAAATAAGCGACCGTAAGCTGGAACTTTCATTGCTATGACACCAACATTTTTCTCCCTTGCCACGGGTAAAACCACAGGAAGAAAGGGACGCGGATGGTGTTTATCTGCTGCATTGACGGGAATTAAAGTCGTGTCAAATGAGTAGCGGCGCAAACCTTCAGCAATAATATTAGGATCGTGGTGTCCGGTAATGCCTGTAAAGCGAATAAGTTTTTGGGCTTTTGCTTCTTCGACAGCTTGAATTGCGCCATTTTTACCGAAAATAGTCTCTAAATCTTCAGTAAAAGAGACATGATGCATTTGCCATAAATCTAACCGATCTGTATTTAAGCGTTTGAGCGATCGCTCTAATTCACGCCATGCACCATCTCGATCTCTAGCATCAGTTTTACTAGCAAGAAATATATTTTTCCGGTAAGAAGGCAAGACTTTGCCAAAATAATCTTCACTCGGACCGTAATTAGCAGCAGTATCAAAATAACGAATACCTAATGCGATCGCTTTTTCAATCATTGCGACTGCATCTTTTTCTTTTCCCTGCCAAGATAGAGGCGTTTGTCCTGCTCCCCCCAAGCCGAAAATTGGAACTTTAACCTCTGTGCGTCCCAGAACCCTTTCTGGCATCTTGCCTGTCGATTTAGCCGCTGTATTTTGTGCCGTAGACTGAGCGCTATCAGTTTGATTTTGTTGTAACGCCGTGCTACCAATAATTCCACCTGCTACAGCCGCACCAGTAAGCAGAAAATTGCGCCGAGTGGTCTTATCTGTCATTATTAGCTCCTTAAATTTTCAGCAAGACACTGAGGCAACGAATATCTCTTCGTATGGTAGCAAAGTAAAACTTCTAAAAATGGCACAATCAAAATAGATAAAATTTGACTGGAATGCCACCTTCTCCGATTTATACCCAGCAACCCTGGACAGAAACCTACAGCGAAATTATTGATGTCCGTTCCCCGAGCGAATATGCAGAGGATTGTATTCCTGGTGCGATCAATCTTCCAGTACTAGATGATACCGAACGTGCTGAAGTGGGAACGATTTATAAACAAATCAATCCTTTCAATGCGCGTAAAATTGGTGCATCACTAGTAGCTAAAAATATTTCTCAGCATCTCCAACAGCATTTTGCCGATAAAGGCAAAGATTACCGTCCGTTAGTCTATTGCTGGCGCGGCGGACAACGTTCTAATAGTATGGCGGCGGTGCTCGCACAAATTGGTTGGCGAGTTACCGTTTTAGAAGGTGGATATAAAACTTATCGCACCTACGTGCGGCAGCAGTTAGAACAACTCCCAACTCAATTTACCTATAAAGTCTTATGCGGTTTTACAGGTAGCGGTAAAACGCTGATTTTACGTAGGTTACAACAGCGTGGCATCCAAGTTTTAGATTTAGAGGCGATCGCCAACCATCGCGGTTCTTTACTTGGTGAAGAATGGCAACTACAACCGACTCCTCAACCTTCACAGAAGTACTTTGAATCATTGCTTTTACAGCAATTACAGAAATTCAAGCGCGATCGAGTTGTATGGGTAGAATCAGAAAGTAACAAAATTGGAAAAATTTATTTACCTCTACCTCTATGGCAGAAAATGAAGCAATCTCAGTGTATAGAAATTCAGATGCCTATAGATAGTAGAGTTACATTTCTTTTAAAAGAGTATCCATATTTAGAGACTCATTCTGAGTTTCTAAAAACTAAACTAGAAAAATTGAAGCCCAGATATGGAAAACAAAAATTAAAGTATTGGTTTCAGTTAATCGATGCTAGAAAAGGAGAAGATATCGTTAAAGAACTACTTCTTTTTCACTACGATCCAACTTATTCTTGCTCTATAAAAAGAGATTACACCAATATAGAAAAGTCTTTGTTCATGCCAGATATATCCGATATCAATATCGAGCGTATTCTCAATCGTTTGATCTCAATATCTGAATGCTAATCTCTTCATACCATTTCTTTAAAACTACGCCACAGAAGATCCCCCCAACCCCCCTTATCAAGGGGGGCTAGGGGGGATCGAATCTAGTGCAATAATAAACAGAATTGGTATTACTCCCTTTCATAGCAATTCTCGATTGCGTGTATGACATATGCATGATATTTATAGGGGCGCACAGCTGTGCGCCCCTACAGATCGCGTGTTTTACTCAAGATTCACGCCTTTAGCACTGATAAAAAAACCCCTCACCGGAGTGAGAGGTCAGCTTAACCTAGAACATTTAAATCGCTACAGCGATCGCACCTGCTAAAGCGGCAAAGAATGCCGAAACTGTTGCCGTACCAAACAGCCACCAAGCAGCTGAAGCCGCCGCCTTGCGCGTCTCTTCCGCTTGTTTTTCTGCCTGTTCTTTCACTTGTTCCAAGCGCTTCTGTGCTTCGTGTTGGATGCGTTCTGCTCTTTGCAGCACGTTGTTACGCGCCGACTCAATGCGATCGATAATTCGATTCGCATCTGCCTCCGAAATATCCTCGCGAGAACTCAAAATCGCTACATAAGTATCTCGATTAAACGAAGATAGCCGTCCGCGCAAAGCATCAAACCCAGCTTGCGGGTCGTCAAATAACTTGCGCATATCCCGCTGAATGCTGTCGTAATTCAACTCTGGGCGATCGAGCGAATTGAGGTAGCTGCGAATGCGATCGAATACGCTGTCGATCGCATCTTGAATCCGCCGTTGAATTGCTCGTACCTGATCGACAAAGTTATCGCGTACGGCTAATATCTGATCGACAGTTCTAGCTGCTTCCGCATCGGACATATCTCCCCTCATCTTCAACAATTCGATTAAAGTCTCGCGATCGAAGTGAGACAAGCGATCGCTCAAACTCTCAATTCCCACTTTCGGATCGCGTAACAACAAAGACAGATCTCGCTTAATCCCTTCTGGATTGAGTTCGTCTTTACCTGTATGGCGCAGGTAATCTTCCAAATAAGTTTGGAAACTCTGAACTCTTTGTTGCGTGCGAGTTGCTAGACGACGGGGCGCTTTAATAATATCCCGAATCGAAGTTTGCATTTGATCGACAATTTGATTGACTTGCTCCTCGCTCAAATCGCGCCGCTGGCTCAATAACTTCACCAAAGTTTCTCGATCTACGTGAGACAAGCGCCTTCTGAGGGCAGCCGATCCCTCTTTCGGATTGGCAAACAAGCGCTGAAAGTCGCGCTGAATTCCTTCTGGATTCAACTCTTCTCTACCAGTGTTGCGCAGGTAATCGGCGATCGCATTTGTCACCGAGTCGTATTGTTCCTTTGCTTTACCCACCAAAACTTGCGGTGCAACCCGCACGTTGTGCCAAGACCCTTCAACTTGGTTAATAACTTGGTTGACTTGTTCTTCGCTCAAGTCTTGTCGCTGGCTCAACAATTTAACGAGGGTATCGCGATCGAAGCGAGACAACCGCGCCCGTAGTGCTGCCATTCCCGCTTGCGGATCGTCTAGTAGAGTTTTGAGTTCTGCCTCAATTGCGTAGGGATTTAATTCATCTTTACCAGTGTTGCGCAGGTAAGATTCTAAGTTTAGCCACAGGGTTTCAGCTTGATATTTTGCCTGGTCTGCTAGTCCTTTAGACTCAACTAAGACTTTTTCGCGCTGTGCCTCCAATCGATCTAAAATTGGCTCTACCTCTTCTGGGGTAATATCGTTACGTTGCAATAGCACTTGTCGCAACGAGTCCCGATCCCACCTAGCTAGACGCAAACCGAGAGTTTCGTAATCGGTATCCGAGTCTTCTAATAAGGGCTTGAAGTCGCGCTCAATTCCTTCTGGAGTTAAGTTTGCTTTACTCGTTGTCAGTAGATAACTCTCTACACGGTGTTGCAGTTCTTGGACGGCTTCCCTTTCTTCAATCCCTCTCACTGTTGTCAAGACATCTTGACGAATCAGTTCCAAGCGATCTGCTATAGTTTGAATTTGAGCTTGGGTCAGCATTCCCTTTTGTTGCAGCAATCGGGCAAAATCATTACGAGAAAGTTGCTCGACCTGTTGCCGTACTGCCCGTGGATCGGCTGCCGGATCGTAGAGAATATCGCGGAATTCCCGATCCATTCTGTCTTGACTTAACTGCCAAGTATAAGTGTTGAGCAGGTAGTTTTCTACATCCGCCCTAATGGTCGTGTAGGGAACTTCAGCAGATTTCATCCCTGTTTGAGTGGCAACCTTATCTACTCCCTCGGTGACTTTATCTCTTGCCGTGAGGAGCGATCGCAAGATCTTCTCCACATCTAAATCTGATAGATCGGCGCGTCCCATCACCATTCCCATCAGGGTGTTGATTCCCGTTTGCAGCGTTTGCTGTACTGGACCTGCGGTGGCTTTGTCGGCTTGGTCTGCTTGTCTTTGGTCGGCTTGCTTAGACGATCGCATTTCTTCTGTGAGTCGATCGATCTTGGCGTTCAACTCATCCGTCTTAGTTTGTCCAGGCTGCACGGACTTGAGATATTCGATCAACTCATCCATGCGATCGCGCTTGGGTTGCTGTTTTCCGACCACATCTCGCCAGACGCTTTCTAACTGATCGGCAATTTTATTGACATCGCGTTTCGATAAGTCGGTACGGCTGCTGACGAGATCGATAAACTTTTGGCGATCGATATTCCGCAAGTCATCGGTTCCGGCAAGATCTGCCAGTTGCGGATCGCGTAAAATTGTCTCAAATTCTCTTCTAATCTTTGTCGTGTCTATTTCTGGCGGACGCAGCATGTCTATATAATCTTCCAGGTTCTCGCGAATTGTGGTCGGGTCGATCGCGCTACCTAACTCTCGCCGTACTGCCGCAGCTGCTGCTTCTGCTGTCTGTACGACTTGCTGATTGACAGCTTTTGCTCCGATCGCAGCGGTAGCCGTTCCCATAATTGCTTGAAAACCCGAGGTTGCCGTATTCACGACGGAACCAACCAAGGAACCGACTGTGGTGGAACTAACCCACACCAGCAGTAAAAAGTAAGCTCCCCAAATCACTAGACCGAGAACTGCTCCCAGTCCTACATCTACACTCAGCAAGCTTAAACTAACGGCAAGAAAGCTAGCGATGAATAAAGCAATGCTGACAGTTATTAACGTCCAAATACCTACTGCCGTACCAATTTTACGGATCGTTCCCCCCACACTCCCAGATTCGCTGCTACCTGAATCTGAGTCTGATTGCCGTCCTAAATAGGAAATCCCAGCAGCCACAGAGAGGTTTGTTAATACAAGTTGTACGGCAAAGGCAAGAATCACTCCTGATATTAAAGCAACAAAAAATCTCGGACCCGAAAATACAAACGCTGCCTCTGCTGGTGTCGTCACACCCCCATCTGGTGGAGTTAACTGTGCCAGCCAGGAGAAAGGTTTGTATAGTCCCAGTAAAATTTCTGGATTCTGAAACATGGTTTGTCCTTCTTGTGTGCTGTGCTGAGCGTCTAAATACAATGTGAGGAGGAAATTTAGGAGCTAAAAATACTATTTAACCCCGTAGCTTAAAAATGCTGCATTTAACAGCGTCAAACATCCACCCCAAGTCTGAAAGCTCTGCCTGTAGTGGGATGAATTCAGATTTACTTCTGAGGCGAGGAAATGTATTCAGCAGCGTTTATGTAAGTCAAGATACTAATTACAAGTTGTTAACAATACCAAGCGATCGCTTCATCGCGATTTACACCGTCTATTGATAGAATTCCTCTAAGAAAATTCACTTCATATTAGTCCTAGAGAAGTGCTGCTAGTTTGTACCTCTAGACAGAAAGCAAAAATTAAATTCCCATTTAAATTAAAGATATGTGAAGCGGAATTTATTCGGAGCAAAAAATGGAAACTCGTGAAACTCGTCCAGCTACAGATGTACCACCAGTCGCTAAAGCATATAACGGTGTAGATCGAAATGCATTCATCTTTGGGTTGAATCCTCAAGCTGAGCTGTGGAACGGACGCTTGGCAATGATTGGATTTCTCGCTTATTTGATTTGGGATTTAGCAGGCTATAGCGTTCTGCGCGACGTACTGCATCTGATTGGATACTAGATAAATCAAACCTCCCTTTTACCGGGGGGGGCGATCTAAAAATCTTGCCTTTTTGCAAATATTCAATATGACAGTCTCTCTTTTAAAACGGATTTAGGAGGGACTGTTATGTTTTTTACAAAACTTGTTTTACAACACTTTCGGTAAGCGAAACCAAAACTGGGCTCCGCCTTTAGAATTGGTTTTGTAGCCGATACTTCCACCCCATTGCTCTACTGTAATTCTACAGAAATACAGTCCTAAACCGATTCTTCCCGGACTATTTTTACCTTGTGAAAATTTTTGAAATAAAGTTGTCGCAACTTCTGGTTCTATGCCAGAACCCATGTCGTCAACTGTAATCGCAATGAAATCTCCTTCTTCTGCGATTCCGATTGTCACCACAGAGTTCGGTGGACTGTGCCTGTAGGCGTTTTCCACCAAATTGGTTATTGTTCGCTCCAAACGTGACTTTTCTCCTACAACTTTCCATTCTCTAGTTTTATCAACATCGATTTGTAGGCGCAGATCGATCTGATTGAGAAAGAAAACTGGCGATAAAGCATTCACAACTTCTAAAACACAAGCTAGCGCATCTGGTGCTTGTTGCAGATCGATTCTCAAACCTTCCAATGACTCAACTTCAGCTGCAAAAGCATCTAAAATTTCTCGAATTAATGTCTCTTGTTTTTGACACTGCTTTTTACCAATATTTAAGTATTCTTGCGCTTTAGAATTGAGGTTTTGGAGTGAGAGTAGCTCGAAACAATACTTGATTCCCGTTAACTGTCCGGCTAGATCGTGAACGATACAATGAATCAAGACTTCTTTTTTTTGAATTTCTTTTAACAAATTGTAGTAATTTAAACTGTTTTCTCTAGCTTTTTGGAGTAAAAACTGATGCTCTTTATAATTAGAAGCAATTAATAATATTTTTTTCTGATTTAGACAAACTGCTGAAGCTTCTAAATAGAACTCTTGTCCTGATAAGTCTGTTTCAGTCCACAGTCCAGATTTAATTCTTCCCAATTTATTTTTCTGCCAAAAAGCTTCTGCGTCAACCAAAAAATTATCGAGTACGGGAAACTTCAGTCCCGGCATCAAATGTTGTTGTAAGTCAGTATCGGCATAAAGTTCTACGAACCAGACAGGTGCAGTACCGATGAGCTTGAATGAATCATACTCCAATCGTTCTAGAACAACGACATTTAGTGCCGCAAATAGCTCATCTATGATACTTTCCTCACTCATGCCACTAAAAACGTAAAGATAGGTATTGGTTCGCTAGCAATGCCTTTAAATATAGTATGACTTCTCATGAAGTGAATTTGCATCTCACCAATGCGATCGTATGTGTTGCGATCGATCGCGATCGCGTTGGGAGTTGCTTGAAACCCCATCTGTTCTACAATTGCCATGCGATCGCCTACCGCAATCAAAGTTTTTTGATTCTGACTACCAGCAATACCCACAATCAGGGAACCAGAAACAATACTGATACCAACACTAAAAGCAATGCATTTATCAACTTGCCGCACCTGACTCATCCCTCGTACTGTCTCTACAACTCGGATCGCTGCTTCAGTCGCGCGTACCGCAGGCGAACCAGTCACCGGAAGTATGCCAAACAAACTTGTCACGGCATCCCCAAAACTTTTACTCACTATCCCACCTCGATCTAGTAACGGCTGCACGATCGCGGAAATATATGAGTTGACAGTGGCGATCGCTTCTGCTGGCGGGTAATCTTCAATCGAAGAGTTGAGGCTGCAAATCTTAGCTAAAAGAATAGTCACATCTCGGCGATCGCCTTTCTCTAATGCTGCTACTAATTCCTGCGATAAGTTAGCTGCAATGCGATCGTGTAAGCTTTGTTCTAGCAATCGAGAATGATGTTGGCGAATTAAACTCAAATCGTTGCCTTGTTGCTGAAGGATGCTGTACTGATGCTCGTATCGTCTTGCATCCAATAATAGTATCCAGTCGCCTTCAGCCGCAGCAAAAATGTGAACCTCGGCAGCAACTCCCGATTCCATTTTTATGCAAGGTAAGATAATCGGTAAATTCTGAAAAGGTAGTAATCCCGCTAAAAATAAAATCTTTTTTTCAACAACTTCTCCACGTTCGAGATGATGAAAACCATACAATGATAATTGACCTCCCCAGCTCACTAAATAGCCATCCTTTACTAAAAAGTAAGCCGGACAACGACTTTCAAAAATTAACTCTTGAAAGTACTTGACTATAGATTTAGGGAGGTGAGACATCCATTGCCTCCAGCATTTGTTGTGTGAGTTTGGCAAAGGCTTCTTCTACACCTGTAGCTGTTTTAGCACTAGTCTCGATCGCCGTCCAGTTTTTTTGTAAAAGACTATCCACTACTGAATCCTCTATTTCCCAATCTGCTGTTAAATCTGATTTATTCAATACCAATATAAAGGGAACTTTACCGAGAGTTTCTTCTACCCTTTGTTGTAAAGATAATGCTTTATCTAAAGTATAGCGACGAGTTCCATCTACGACTAGAAGATAACCAGATGCACCTCTTAAATAAGACATCTGCAATTTCTGAAACTCGTCTTCACCGTGAATATCCCACAGAATTAGATTGACTTCTCGATCGGCAATTTTAACTAGTTTTTTATCAATTTTGACTCCTACGGTGGAATGGTATATTTCTGAGTAAATACTTTTAACAAATTGCGATACTAAACTCGTTTTCCCCGTAGCAAACGCACCAACCATACATACTTTTTTTTGAATCATATCTCAAACAGCAAATTTTTTCTAGGGTGCATCCGTTAAAAATACCTTAAAAGAAACGCGACGATTCATTTCTGGATTGTTTTGGCTGACATCTTGTTGCCAAGGTTCTTGCGCTCCCACACCAATTGTCGTTAAATCGGACGATCTTATTCCTCGCGAAACCAAGACTAATGAAATTTGCTTTGCTCTAGCTTTACTGAGATCCATATTATGCTCTGTCGAACCATCGCTATCTGCGTGTCCTTTAAGTTCGATTCGTACGTTCTTTTGCAAAATTGGAGCCATCTTTGTAAGCTTTTGAATAGCTGCAACAATCTTATTTAATTTTTGTTGCTGATTTGGCAAAAGTTGCGAGCGATCGTTAATAAATAAGAGATTCTCTCTTTCTAATTCAGTTTTAGTTTTGAGCAATTCTTGGAGTTCAATTGTAGTTAGATGCTCTGTCTGTAACTGCGTCACTCCAGGAAGATTAGGCGCAATTTTTTTTGCTTGAGCAATCCACTGTCGCGGTGCAGTACCAGTCATATAAAGAATACCGTCGCGATCGACTTTCAAACTCGTAGTTTCTGGTGGTTGTAATAATTTTTTCGCTCTTTTAGTCACAAATTGCGGATCGAGCGAGATGTAAGGTTCCCAACGGCTGACAACATTCTTAGGGTCGATTTCTGCATCTGAAATTAATTGAATCGGATCGACAGCCAAAGGATCGCGCAATCCCGATATATAATATTTGCCAAAATGTTTTTCAGCACTAACGACAACTATTCCTGCTTGTGAGTTTAATGTATTTAAATATGCCTGCCATTTTTGTCGAGCTTGAAAAGACATAAAACTCCACCATCCCAGCGTACACAAGAGTCCGCTTATCAATAATAATAAGAGCGGTGAAGGTTTATCTGGCGTGCTTTGATACTGGGCTTGAAGGCAATTTTCTAAATAAGGTTTACTAGCTTCAAATGGAGTATCGTCGCCGCGAAAGTTTAAAAGTGGCTCGCGAAATTTCTTGTGAATTGTTTCTAGGGTAGCTTGAAAGTTTTCTCTTAATTCTTTAGGTGCATTACCTCGAATTATGCCTGCTAAAATTGCTTGGGGACCTTGCTCGATCCAAATCGTCAATTCGCCAAATTCTAGCGCGTCCAACCGATCTTGTTGCTTAACCTTAAACGAGTCTTGCACGAAATCTTGAATTGCTTTTAACATAGCTGCAACCAGATCTGCATCTTGTGTTGCGGTCAGATCTACTGCCAAGCTATGCAATAACAGTCCAGTGTGACGATGAATCAAAAAAACTTCTTCTACGCGATAAACTAGCGTTCGTAGCAAGACAACTTCGGCAAAAGACTTACCAGTTTGCATTGCTTCTAAGCGCCAGCGAAAACTTCTTGGAGTTAAGCTATGGTCGAGTGCTTGATTAAAAGTCGCAACAAAAGTTTTCAGCGCTGCCATTGCAGCTTTGCGGCTAGCAGGTCCGATGATGGGAAACAAAGCATCGGACAGCGTATTCAAGTCTCTTTTGACCGAGGTTTGAATTGCTTGTTCTACAGTTGGTACAGCGGCTTGAGTCAGTTGGTCGTCTTGTAATGACCTGAGAATAATCGCTTCTGGCAAAATCCGACTCACATCTTCGACTCGGAGTTGCGATTTATCGAGTTTTGCTTGGAGTTCGGGACCGAAAAGTAAATCCCGTAATTCGGCGATCGCTTCCTCTTCGGTAGTAAAATTCTTGTGGGGTGGTGGTTGCGATCGCGCTGTTGGTGTCTGTGGCTGTCCATCCAAGACTAACTGACGCAGTTGGTCTAATATTTCTACTTCAGCAGCAGTGAGATGGGTGTCTTGCGATCGATCCAACAGACTCTCTAGTTCAGTCAGTGCCTCAACTTCAGAGCTTGAAGTTCTGTCAGTAGATTGGCGACCAGAAGAGTCAGTCATTTGCCGATCGTTTCCTAATATCCCCCATACTTACATTGAATTGTATAGCCACCTGTAGTCAAGAGGACACGAAACACCGACAAATCTTATACAACTATTGAAGGAGTCATATGATTTTAACCACAGCCAGCTTAGTTGGCGACCAGCGCATCGTGCAGCATCTCGGGATTGTCAGTGGCGAAGCGATTCTAGGGGCAAATATTTTTCGCGATTTCTTTGCCGGAATTCGGGATATTGTCGGTGGTCGATCTGCTGGTTACGAGCGATCGCTCCGAGAAGCGAAAGATACTGCTATGCGTGAGATGATTCAGCAAGCTCAAGCTCTCGGTGCTAATGCGGTAATTGGCATTGACATCGATTACGAAACCATTGGTGTTGGCAATGGGGGTAGTATGTTGATGGTGGCAGTCAGCGGTACTGCTGTTGTGTGCCAGCGATCGTCTCGATAACTTTCTTTCATTAATTTTCCTTAAATGGAGCTAAGCGGATTCGAACCGCTGACCCCCTCAATGCCATTGAGGTGCTCTACCAACTGAGCTATAACCCCGCGCAAGTGCGTTTTTTATTATGCCTTAAATCTCTCTTTGCTGTCAATCTGCACTATTCAGTTATTTTAAGCATTAATATCCGCGGGCTAAGTAGCTCATGCAGTTCCCCATCAAAAAATAGACAACTAACATGGCTGCGGCACTAGCTGCCACTAACACCCCTGCCAGCATCATCGAAAATTCTTTCTTCGCAAACGCCTCTTCCATCAGGTGCAGCGACCAAGCTACTAAAGCTACGTCGAAAATGAGAATAACTGTCAGCATTTTTTAAGATATTTTAAAACATATTTCATATATCTTAACTAATTCTCAGGAACCTGGTCTTAATTAGAGGTTAAGTTTTTCTTGCTACAGAAATTTGGTAAGTTTATAGTACCGATTAGATCTAATTAAGACGAATGGGGCAATTGCGATCGCTCAAATAGGATTTAATTTGTCCTACACTCAGCTGACCGTAATGCAGCAACGAAGCTAACAAAGCAGCTTCAGCTTTCCCCTCAGTCAAAGCAGTGTAGATATGCTCGCAGTTCCCCGCACCACCAGAGGCGATAACTGGGATTTCTACAGATGAGGCGATCGCGCCAGTTAATTCTATGTCATACCCTGCTTGAGTGCCATCGGCATCCATACTCGTTACCAACAACTCCCCAGCACCTCTTCGGGCAACTTCCTGCGCCCATTGCAGAGCATCTATACCAGTGTTCTCCCGTCCACCACGAATGTAAACGTCCCAGCCAGGATTGTTGACATCCTGCCTTCTTCGTGCATCAATAGCCACTACTATACACTGATTGCCAAAGCGATCGCTGGCACGATTAATTAGGTCTGGGTCCTTAACTGCGGCGGAATTAATGCTAACTTTATCTGCACCCGCTCTTAACAAATTTTTAATTTGTTCTAAGGATTGGATGCCCCCGCCGACAGTGAGAGGAATAAACACTTGTTCGGCAGTACGATAAACCACATCAAAAATAATGTCACGGTCTTCGTGGGTAGCTGTGATATCCAGAAATACCAACTCATCCGCCCCAGCTTCGTTATATACTTTTGCCAACTCCACCGGATCGCCTGCATCTTGCAAATTAACAAAGTTTACCCCCTTCACAACCCGCCCCGCCTTTACGTCCAAGCAAGGCAAAATTCTTTTAGCTAACATGGTGCTGCATCTGAATGACTCCAGAGATTATACATATATAAGTGGTAGTTGGTAGTTGACGGTTGACGGTTGACGGTTGACGGTTGACGGTTGACGGTAAACGCGCTTTGCTACACTCCGTGAAGACGGTTGACGGTTGACGGTTGACGCTCCTCTGCTCCTCTGCCCCTCTGCTCCCCTACTCCTCTGTTCCCTGCTCCTCTGCTCTCTTCAACCCCTCACTCCTCACTCCTCACTCCTCACCCCCTCGTTATGGCAATTATCTCCTCTAAACAACCGTCAGAACCTTCTAAGCCTGCAAAAAAGCAACAGAAGAAACCTCAACCTCAGCCTGTTGTAGAGGATTTGTTGCAACCGCAGGCAACTGTGGAGGAACAAGGCAAACAAGAACAAAGCTTGCGCCCCCATACCTTTGCCGATTACATCGGGCAAAAAGATTTGAAGGAGGTGCTATCAATTGCGATTCAAGCCGCTAAGGCTAGAGGAGAAACTTTAGACCATTTATTATTGTATGGTCCGCCTGGATTGGGTAAAACCACAATGGCGCTCATTTTAGCAGGAGAAATGGGCGTAGATTGCAAAATTACCAGCGCCCCAGCTTTGGAAAGACCGAGGGATATTATGGGTCTGCTGGTAAGTCTCAAACCAGGAGATATTCTATTTATTGATGAGATTCATCGCCTGTCGCGGATGGCAGAGGAAATTTTGTATCCGGCGATGGAAGATTATCGTCTGGATATTACGATCGGTAAAGGAGCCAGTGCCAAAACTCGCAGTATTACGCTACCTAAATATACCTTAGTAGGAGCGACAACCCGCGCCGGGGCGCTATCTTCGCCATTACGCGATCGCTTCGGTTCGGTGCAGCGGTTGCGGTTTTATGAACCAGCGGAATTGTGTCAAATTGTGTTGCGGACGGCTGAGTTATTGCAAACACCAATTAGCGATGACGGGGCGTTAGAACTTGCCAAGCGATCGCGAGGTACGCCGCGTATTGCCAACCGCCTGCTCAAACGAGTACGAGACTATGCCGAAGTCAAGGCAGCAGGGACGATTACGCAAAATGTAGCCGCAACAGCTCTAGAATTATATCAGGTAGACCCTTGCGGTCTAGATTGGACAGACCGAAAAATGCTGAGCGTGACGATCGAACAATTTAATGGTGGACCCGTGGGTATTGAAACTTTAGCAGCGGCGACGGGTGAAGATATCCAAACAATTGAGGAAGTCTACGAACCATATCTGATGCAAATAGGTTACTTACAACGGACTCCTAGAGGTCGCGTCGCTACTGTTGCAGCATACAAGCATTTAGGTTTGAAACCACCCAACGAACAACTCTCGTTACTATCGCGGTCAGATTCATGATTTACAATCCCAGTTGGACGCACTTTAATCCAGACAAGATTGAATTTGTTAGTACCAATCTGCGCGTCTGCGTGCTGACACTTTTACTCAGTGCGCTATTCATAGTGGGATGGGTAGAACCAGCAGTTGCCCAGCAATCACCGCTACCAAATCTGAGTGCAGAACAGTTACAAAATTTAGAGAAATTGGCGAATGAAGCTTTCTCTTTAACTGAGAAAGGCAACTTTCCCCAAGCTGAATCTTATTGGACGCAGATTATTGAAGAATTTCCCACAAATGCGGCAGCTTGGAGTAACAGAGGTAATTCGAGAGTTAGCCAAAATAAATTAAATGAAGCGATCGCCGATTATAACAAAGCGATTGAACTTGCCCCAGGCGTGACCGATCCTTTCTTAAATCGGGGTGCGGCTTTGGAGGGTTTAGGAAAATGGTCAGAAGCGATCGCTGACTATAATCATATTTTAGAAATCGATCCTAACGATGCGATGGCATACAATAATCGCGGGAATGCTGAAGCAGGTTTGGGACAATGGGAAAAGGCGATCGCCGATTACAAAAAATCTGCCGATACTGCCCCTAATTTTGCTTTTGCCCGTGCCAATTATGCCCTAGCTTTATATCAAGATGGTCAAAAAGATAAAGCTTTGCGCGAACTGCGAAATATTATTCGCAAATATCCTCAATTTGCCGATGTCCGCGCTGCTTTGACTGCTACGCTTTGGGAACAGGGAAATAAGGGAGAAGCAGAAAGTAACTGGGTAGCTGCTGTAGGCTTAGACCCGCGTTATAAAGACATTAACTGGGTCACAAATATTCGTCGTTGGCCCCCCACTATGGTTGCAGCTTTAGAAAAGTTTCAACAGCTTAAATAAGATCCGTTGTTAATGTCCGCTACCATGAGGAGCAAATCTATATTTACCCAACTTTTTATAGACTATTTACCTCCTGAAGTGCAAGGAAAAATAAAGATTTATCTGAATTTGCACGATAGCAACCCTTGGCAAGCAAGTAATGACATGACATAGCAAGTATATTTTTTCCCTTGTTGTATACCGCATTCCAAAGTGCGCGAAAACATAGGTAATTTGTTAAAATGACACGCAGAGGCTCGATACTAAAAACACTAAGTTTATGTCAATTATGATTTCTCTTAGTCCAGAAGTGGAAGCGCAGCTGCGGGAAAAAGCAGCACAACAAGGACAAGATGTAAGTATTGTCGCGGCTGAATTGATAACTGACATTTTAAAATGGGAGTTGCAAGACTCTGAAGCAGCTATTGTAGGTATTCAGCGTGGTTTAGATGAATTTGAAGCGGGACGTTCCCGTTCATTTCATGAGTTTGCTGAAGAACAACGCCGTAAATACAATCTGCAAAACGATTCGTGAGTTATCGTATAACATCATCTGAGAAAGCAAGCCAGTGGTATGAAGGGTTACTGAGAGTAATTGAATCTTTATCAGAAATGCCTAAGCGTTGTTCGCTTGCAAGAGAAGATCGGTATTTTAGTCAAGAAATTCGTCAACTTCTCTACGGTAAAGGTCGTAATTCTTATCGTATTCTTTTCACTATTATTGAAAATAATGAAGCGGCTACAGTTCGGATTCTTCACATCCGACACGCAGCACAGCAGACTATAGGAGAAGGCTAAAAACATATAGGGGCGCACAGTTGTACGCCCCTACAAACTTATTGTAAA
Source organism: Scytonema millei VB511283 (assembly GCF_000817735.3). Classification (NCBI taxonomy): domain Bacteria; kingdom Bacillati; phylum Cyanobacteriota; class Cyanophyceae; order Nostocales; family Scytonemataceae; genus Scytonema; species Scytonema millei. Next base: position 487,995 of record NZ_JTJC03000001.1, read on the forward strand.
TCGATACCTACGCCATTGGTAAAGAAGGGCGATCGCTCATCAAAGCTTTGGTACTAGATTCACCTGCGCGTTGAATCTGGCGCGTCATGCGAATCGTACAAAGAGTGACTGCACTCCACTGTCCTAATAGTGCCAAAAAGATGGTTGTATTGCTGGCTTTTTCTAACGCAAACCAAGCAAAGGGAGTAAACAACCACAAACCAGGAATTTGTTGTGGTGCAATTGATAGCACGGTGAGAATGGCTGTGGGTAATAAAATGACCGCACCCAAAGCCCCTGCAATCCACAAACCTTGCTTTTGCGCCCGCATAAATGTTAAAAGTTGGGCGATCGCAGCACAGATCAGTAACAAATTACCACCAATAACCATACTCAAGAAAGCAGGTTGTTTGTCAATCGGTTGTAAGACAAAGGTAATCCAAAGAGTTAGAGTTGTAGCAACAATTCCTAAGTTTAGGGCGATCGCGAGTATAGCTGGGCTTTTTTCTCCCCACATCAAATCTTTTACTAGCGAAGAACTCAAGAACTTTTGACGATTGCTAACTCTTTCCCGTCGATATCTTGCCCAATCTTGCAAGACTTGACGCTGTGGCGTGAGAGTGACAATCAAACAGATAAACAATACCAAGTTATAGACAAGCAATTCTTGAAAGTTATGTCCGAGATTGGTTGAATATCGATATTTAGGTGTTGTAGCAGCAAATGCAACTAAGATCGCCTCCAAACTCGCAACCATCAAGTAACTTTGGCTCTTGCTAAAAATGGTTTTGCTAGGATTATGGAACCGACGCTGCAAAGCTTGCCAAATCCAGTATGTTCCTACGCCAAAGTTGAGAACTGCCAAACCCAACGTCGCCCATAACGCATCGCCTATGGGCAGATAAAATAATTCTAAATCTGCCGTGCTAAGCAGCGACAAACTATAGTTTTCTAATTCAGTTGCCTTAGCGATTTGCTCAAAAATCAGAAATGGTGAAAACAAATTTAGCCAGTCTGATGGTGTATGAAGTACAGGTTTGGCAGTGGCAATAAACAGGCACACAAATGCTGCCCCACTACCTAACCATGCTTGAAATCCACCTAGCCAAGCACTCACTAAACCAAATAGTAAAGCAGCACTGAAAAAGAAAATACAGCTAGCAATTACGAGTCCGTAAAAACTGAAAATTAAACTTAGAGGAACGTGCGCTCCAATCCCGGCGATTAAATGTAGCGGTACAGCCAGACCTACCACAATATACAGCAAACTTGGTACACCCAGTAGTTTACCAATTAAAATACTTTTAGCTGATTGAGGGCTGAGGCGAATAAAATTGAGTGTGTCTCGACGTTCTTCATTAGCTAAGTCACTAATCAGCGTGTAAGTGCCTGCTAAAATGAGGGCAAAAACACCAAACTTACTGACAGTGTAAAATACATCCCACCACCACATCTGCCAATTAATCAAAAGATTTCCCGCAGCATCCGTGAGACATTCAGGTATAGAATATTCCCACTGCTCACCAGTACATAAAGGATGGCGAGTTGGCATTGACCAACCTTGACTAGCAGATGGTAATTTTGCTTGAAATATGCGGAATAAGAAAAATTGTCCCAGTAAAGAAATAACTGTCGAAATAACTAAATTGCGCGGTTTAAATCTCCCTTTAATCTCCCGCAACAACTGAGGATTTTTATCCCCCAATTTGTCTATCCAACTTAATCTCATAAGAATAAATCTCCAAATTAATGAGTAGTGGGAAGTGGTGAGTGGTGAGTAGTGAGTCTCCTAAACTTACGACTTACGACTTACGACTTACGACTTCATCAAGACGCTTGCTGGTGTCCTAGTTTGAGGAAAATTGTTTCTAAGTCTTCCTGAGTACAATGAAATTCAGATAAAGGAACGCCAGCTGCAACCAGCGATCGCAATAAATCCGCACAGTCTTCCTGATTTCCAGTAAAATCTATCTGCACCCGCTGTCCTCCTGATAACACCTCCCATCCCGCTACGAGGGCATGATTATTCAATTCTGCTGTTAATCTTTCGATTTCTCCCAAGGTTGTTAAGAAAATTTGCTGGCGGGCAAGTCGCTGATATAACTGACTCAAGGTTGTACTTTCGACCAGAAAGCCCAACTCCATAATGCCCACGGAAGTGCATAACTCTGCTAAGTCGCTTAAAACATGGGATGAAATCAAAATTGTCATTCCCGCTTCTTGTAATACCCTAATAATTTCCCGAAATTGCCTTCGGGCGATTGGGTCAAGCCCCGAAACGGGTTCGTCTAATAGTAATACAATCGGTTCGTGGATGATTGTTCTTGCCAAACTCAGGCGTTGCTTCATCCCCCGCGACAGGGTAGCAATTAAACTGCGGCGTTTTTGACTGAGTTGGACGAGTTCCAACACTTCGCGCAGGCGTTGACTGCGGCGCGGTTCTTTCAACTTGTACAGCCGCGCAAAATAGTCTAAGTAGTCCCAAACGGTGAGATCGTCGTAGAGGGGAAAGTCGTCGGGTAAATATCCCAGGCGTTGCTTGAGGATAGAATTATCGCGATCGCCCACTAAGCGATCGCCATTAATGTATATTTCTCCCTTAGTTGGTTCCTCGGCTGCTGCTAACATCCGTATTAGCGTTGTTTTACCTGCACCGTTCGGTCCAATTAAGCCGTAGACTTCCCCAGCCTGAACTTGTAAATCGACATCGTTCACCGCAATGTGGCGATCGAATTGTTTCGTCAGCCCACAAGTGCGAATTGCCAGTTCGTTGAGCATGGGTGCTAAGTTTGGGAGACAAGGGTGAGTCAGCGTCAAGAACGTAACTTCATTATCGGATAGCTTAGCTTGCTTGGATCGGTTTTGTCAGTAGGGTTATATGCCGATTGCGGTTGACAGTTGACAGTAAACGCTACACTACCCCTTCGGGGAAGCAAGCTACGTGAAGACAGTTGACAGTTGTTGGTTGTGAGATTGCTATTTTCATGCGGCGAGACTCAATCTTTTACCAACTATTTCAACAATCTCCAAATTTAGTATTTGAACTATTGACAAATCCTCCATTTAATGACGGAAATTATCGATTTGATTCAGTCGCAGTCAAAGAACCCAAGTTTGAAATTAACGATGTATTTTTACTACTAGGAAATGAAGCTACTGGAGTGGTGTATTTCTGCGAGTAGAGGACGCAAGATATTTACTTGAGCGATACCTTCGGTAAGCTTCGCTAACGCGCCAACAGAAATCTCAACTATTAAGCCGCGCCATAATATAGTTGGTGACGGCAATCATGGTTTATAGATTTGAACGATTAAGCCGAACAGAGGTAGAAGCCATGCTAGGGATAACATTAAAACAAACGCGAGTATATCGAGAAATCAAGGAAGAAGCAACAGTTAATCTCGTTGTTCGACAGTTAACTAAATGGTTTGGAGAAATTTCTGAGGAAATGCGTCGGTAGGTTTCTAGTTTACCATTACCTGTTCTGGAAGATTTGAGCGAAGCTTTGTTAGATTTACCAGCGTGACCGATTTACAGGCTTGGTTGGAGGCAAGAACAAATTAATCTAGTGGCTGGCAAAATTGCAATGCAAAAGTTCTTAACTGCCACAATTTTGATGTGAATAGAATTGACGCAACCGAACTGAGAAAAGTAACAAAATTAATAGACGAATAGAATGTGTTTAGGGTGTCTTGACTAGGGACTTCTCAATATCATTCAATACCGCATGAGCTGACAGAAAATCAAAGCCATACCAAGTATGGAAATCAACAAAATATACTTGATTGCGTTGCACAGCTTCAATCTTTGACCATAGAGGTTTGCGTTGAAGGTACTCAAAAGTAGAGCGATCGTTTTTTCTGTATATTCCAATAAACAAGAGATCGCTATCAATTTCGGCTAAACTTTCTTCAGAAATTGGTAATGTTAGCTGATTAGATAATTTATCCGACAACAATTCAAGATCGTTCAATATTGCACCAGCAAAAGAATCTTTGAGAGCAAGATATAGTCCACTACCAACGTATATGAATGATGCATGAAATGACTGGTAGTCCTACAGAAGTAATGATTTATTGTAGGCATGAATAAAGTACCAAATTGCGCCAATATGATTCTCTACCGACTTCGAGAACCACAAGGTTTTTCGCACTAACCGAGAGACTCGAGGAGCGCAAAGTGTTATTGAATCGTTCAACATAGCTAGTCTTACCCGTTTCCTTGCCCACAGCTCGATGACGCTTTGAGGGTAGAACAGAGGCGTAGGCTGCCCAGAAGTCAGTATAGGCAATCGCGCATTGGCGATCAACAGCAGGTAAGGATTCTCACAATTTGCGTGCTGCGGTTTTGTCGCGTGCGCCAATATAAACACCAACAATCTCACGAGAGATTGGCGGTAAGAATAATTCTTCCGCCAACTCTCTCACGGGTGTCTGCATTAAGTGCTAACCAAACCCATTGCTGATTGCCTTTGTTGTCCACAAATGACCATAGCTCATCGCATTGAATGGTTAGCTTCCCCTTTTTTTGGGTGTCACCTGCACTTGCCGAGGCACCTGAGCGTATTTCTCGTTTACGTAGGTTTGTAGCCATTGTTCAGAAACTTGGGTGGCACGAGCAATTCCAGCCAGCGCTCCGGCGCTCCAACAACAATCTGTCTATTAATTGTTAGCTTATCCTCATGCTGTCCAGAGAGATGAAAATGAAATTTTAACCAGCTTGGGTGTTCGGGGCAATCTATGACTAGGCGATCGCACAGGCGAAAATTTGTAATTTCTAACACTAATCCTTCACGTAGCTCGATCCATCTCATACATCCATGCCCAACGACTTTGGGAATTTGCCAGGTAATATCTAACGGGTCGAGCGGATCGCGTTGAGTAGTTTGGTTTATTTCATTTACATCCTGTTGTAGATCTTCCCATGCTTGCAGTGAAATAGTGAAGGTCATTATATTGCTTGAGCGAGTGATGTTAGCAAATCAATAACGGATCTTTCTTAATAAGAAACTTTATTATTTAGCAAGCTGGGATAGCAACTAGATCGGGAAATAATCTCGAATTCACGCTCCGTTTCCCTGCTAAGATAGTTAACCCGACAAGTCTTTATCCAAATCATCCAATATGTCACAGCAGCAATACCGAATCGCGCTTTTACCTGGAGATGGCATTGGTCCCGAAATCATCCAAGTAGCGGTAGAGGTGCTGAAACTGGTGGGAGAACAACTCAATATCGGCTTTGCATTTCAGGAAGCCTTAATTGGTGGTGCAGCTATTGATGCTACAGGCGAACCCCTACCAGAGAAAACATTGGAAATTTGTCGTAGCAGCGATGCGGTATTATTAGCGGCGATCGGTGGTTACAAATGGGATAACTTACCGCGCCACCAGCGCCCCGAAACAGGGTTATTAGGACTGCGGGCGGGTTTAGGTCTATTTGCCAATTTGCGCCCCGCCAAGATTCTGCCGCAACTCATTGATGCCTCTTCCCTGAAGCGAGAAGTCGTTGAGGGTGTAGATATTATGGTGGTACGAGAACTGACAGGGGGAATTTATTTCGGACAACCCAAGGGCATTTTTTCCAGTGAAACGGGAGAAAAGCGAGGAGTCAACACGATGGCTTACGCCGAGTCAGAAATCGATCGCATCGGACGAGTCGCATTTGAAACAGCCCAAAAGCGTAGGAACAAACTCTGTTCTGTGGATAAGGCGAACGTGTTAGAGGTCTCTCAACTGTGGCGCGATCGCATCACCGCCCTTGCCTCAGAATATCCCGATGTCGAACTCACCCACATGTATGTCGATAACGCCGCCATGCAGCTAGTTCGTAACCCGAAACAATTCGACACAATAGTTACAGGCAACCTTTTCGGTGATATTCTCTCAGACGAAGCAGCTATGCTGACAGGTAGTATCGGGATGTTACCCTCCGCTAGTCTAGGTGCTAGTGGTGCAGGAGTTTACGAACCCGTCCACGGTTCCGCCCCCGACATTGCCGGACAAGACAAAGCAAATCCTCTAGCACAAGTTCTCAGTGCTGCTATGATGTTACGCTACGGCTTAAACCAACCAGAGGCAGCCGATCGTATCGAGCAAGCGGTATTAAGAGTTTTAGACAGAGGCGATCGCACGGGCGATATCATATCCCCTGGTATGAATTTACTGGGCTGTCGGGCAATGGGTAAAGCACTGAGCGAAGAATTAACTAGAGGATGAGAGGTAGTTGGTAGTTGGTAGTTGGTAGTTTGTAATAAAAATTCACCTTACAAAATTCTTTACATATCATTACCATATACCTCGCGCCCTGATAACTGACAACCGACAACTGAAAGGGTGACAAACCTAGATGCACCAGCTATAACTTAAGAATAATTTTAGATAGAGATGGAGCAATTTTGTGGTATATGCTGGATCGCGGAGAACTGAAGACCCCTCTCATCCCCTAAATTACCCTGTGTTGATCGACCCTACAATCTTGAAAGTAGCTCGTCAAATTTACCGCGACTACTGCGAAACTCACGTCTCAAATGCCAAGCGCCCATCAGGAGTTGTTGTCAATCAATTAACTTATCAGGGTAAAGTTCTCTTTTCTACTCAACCGATCCTGTTACCCCAAGAACGCTTCATCCCCATCGCCCAAATCGAAGCAGAAAACCCATAAGTTAAGTCGTAAGTCGTAAGTCGTAAGTTGTAAGTCGTAAGTCAGAACTTACTGCACTCTTACCCCTTACCCCCGATTCCTTACCCCTCATAAATGGACACTCTCCTTGCCATACCAGTTGCAGTTATAGTTTTTGCTCTTGGAGCGTCTATTGGTAGCTTCATCAATGTTGTAGTTTATCGCGTACCAGCAGGGTTATCCGTTCTCTATCCGCCTTCTCGCTGCCCTCATTGCTTGCATCGGCTAGGAAAAGAAAATTTACCAGTGCTAGGGTGGTTGTTACTGCAAGGGCGCTGTAAGTACTGTAGAAATCCAATTTCCATTCGCTATCCAATTATTGAAGCAGTCACGGGACTGCTATTTTTATCAATTTTTTGGACTTTTGATATTTCAGCTCAAACCCTCGGTTATTGGGCTTTTGCAAGTTGGTTGCTGGCACTATCGCTGATCGATCTAGATACGATGACATTGCCCAACCCCCTAACACAATCGGGATTAGTTTTGGGTTTGGTATTTCAACTAGCTATGGGTTATTTAGTTCAAGGTACTTGGGCAGGAGCAATTCATCAATTCATGGCTGGTGCGATTGGAGCTGTATTAGGAATTTGGTTATTTGATGCCATTATCATCGTGAGTTCCATCTGTCTCGGACAAACCGCAATGGGTGGAGGAGATGCGAAATTAGCCGCCATGATGGGTGCTTGGTTGGGCTGGAAATATTTACTCTTATCGGGTTTTCTGGCTTGTGCTTTGGGTGCATTTGTCGGCGGAGGTGCGATCGCCCTTGGTATACTCCATCGCCGCCAACCAATGCCCTTCGGTCCCTTTCTCGCCCTCGGCGCAGTCATCACCGTGTTTGCTGGTGAAGCCATTCTTGCGACTTACTTGCGGTTGATGTTTCCTACTATGTAGGGAGCAGTGACCAGTTATCAGTGACCAGTTATCAGTGAAGAATGGGGTGTGGGGTGTAAAGATTTTAAATTTCTTTCTCCGCGACTCTCCCTCAGCTCCCACACTCCCCACACTGCCCACGCCACCCACCACTCACTCCTCGCTCCTCGCTCCTGATTCTGGTAACATAATCTTGTGAACTGGATGACGCTAAGAACTACGAGCTGGCGTTGGGAAGCGGAGCTAATGCAACAAATCCTAGAGGCGCATGGCATTCCGACGCGGATATTAGATTTGGGTAGTACGAGCTATTTTGGTGCAGGCAGTCCCGCCGCTTTGCAGGTATACGCAAAGGATCGGTGGACTGCCTTACTGCTGTTGAGTCCAATTGAAGAGGAGTAAATCAGCACTAAAAAATGTCAGAATATCTAAGCTTAAGTTTAATAACACGAGAGTAACTAAAGTAACCAAAATAAGGTAGCGAAGTTACAGAAACTAGAAGTGTAGGGCATAAACGCTGTTTACAAATTTCCTAACTGGTAGAAGATCGAGATAAACATGGCTACTAACGACGAATCTCGCGGTTTAATGTCTTTACTTGACTGGTTTGCCAATCGCCGCAAATCTGGTTCTATTAGTCAAGAACGCCACGAGCGTGACATTGCTGATGGATTGTGGAATAAATGCCCTGAATGCGGGGTTCTGGCTTACAACAAGGATTTGATGGCAAATCAAATGGTTTGTTTGGAATGCGGGCATCATATGCGGGTAGATAGCAACGAACGTATCCGCCAGTTGATCGATGCCAATACCTGGAAACCGATTGATGAGAATTTGCGTCCCGCCGATCCACTACAATTTCGCGATCGCAAAGCCTATAGCGATCGCTTGCGGGAATATCAAGAAAAAACTGGTTTAAATGATGCCGTGCAAACAGGTTTCGGTCAAATTGACGGTTTACCAGCAGCCCTTGGCGTGATGGATTTTCGCTTTCTCGGCGGTAGTATGGGTTCGGTGGTAGGTGAAAAGCTCACCCGTTTGATCGAACAAGCAACCCAGAAGCGATATCCTGTAGTCATTGTCTGTGCCTCTGGTGGTGCGAGAATGCAAGAGGCAATGCTCAGCTTGATGCAAATGGCAAAAATTTCCGCCGCTTTAGAACGCCATCGCGCTGACCAATTGCTATATATTCCAGTGTTAACCAATCCAACAACTGGCGGTGTCACAGCGAGTTTTGCTATGTTAGGCGACATCATCTTGGCAGAACCAAAAGCAACAATCGGTTTTGCCGGACGACGGGTGATCGAGCAAACCCTGCGCCAAAAACTCCCAGATAATTTCCAAACCGCTGAAGACGTACTAGAACACGGTTTTGTCGATGCGATCGTCCCTCGTACCCAACTTAAGAAAACTTTGGCTCAGTTGATCGCCCTACATCAACCACTTACTACTGCTCCAAATCTGGTACATATAGAAGGCATAGCTCTTAGTTCGAGTATTTCTGGCTGAAATAGGAGCGTAGACGCGACAGCGGCTTCTCAGAGAGTGGAGCGAGGAGTGAGGGCAGGGGAAATCGCTCCTCTCTATCTTTTCAATACCAATCGTTGCCATACTGAACGTGGCATGAGTGTATACTGCAACCCAGTAAGTTTACAATTTTTTACATAAAATTCATAAACTAGCCCTTTCCTTCGTCCCTCGCTCCTCACTCCTCTCTCCTCGCCCCTCCTATCTCTTCAAGGTTTAGGAAACAAATTGTGCAGTGACATGGTATTCATACATAATTAGAGCGTCTGTCTCAATCTCTAATTGTTTCTAAACAATCGTTCATTATGGGTTTTGCCGATTTGTCCATTGCAGAAATCGCAGCAGACTATAACCTTCCCGCAGCGGAGGTCATGGTTTTGTGCGATCGCTTGGGAATAGCTTATAAAAATCCTCAGACCCGTCTAGCTTTAGAAGATGCCAAGGCAATTATCAGTCAAATTTTGTCTCAAAGGCAAAGTGAGACTAGCGATCGTCAGTGAAATCGAACTAGAGATTGAGCAAACCGGAACAAGTGCTGTGTTGAGCGTCCAAATTTTAGGAGAACCATGTTCAAAAGATTAATCGGGCTAGTAATGGCGACTGTGATGCTAGCATTTGGGCTAGTTGTTGGCAGCGCCGCCGCAGTTGAGATGAGCGAAGCTATCCGTACAGTGCCACTGAATGACAAAGGCGACACTACGGTACTCAGCCTCAAACAGGTGCAGGAAGGCAAACGTCTATTTAACTATGCCTGCGCTCAGTGTCACGTTGGCGGTGTGACCAAAACCAACCAAAACGTCGGATTAGACCCTGAAGCTCTAGCCGGAGCTTCGCCATCCCGCAACAACATTGAAGGGTTGGTGGATTATATGAAAAATCCTACTACCTATGACGGAGAGGAGGAAATCGCCGAAATCCATCCCAGTATCAAGAGTGCGGATATTTACCCGGCGATGAGAAATCTACGGGATGAGGACTTAACAGCGATCGCCGGACATGTTCTGCTTCAACCAAAGATTTTGGGTGACAAGTGGGGAGGCGGCAAAATATATTATTAAGTCATTAGTCCTTAGTTTTTTACCAATGACTGATGACCAATGACCAATGACTAATGACTAATGACCAATAGATTGTTTGGCTGTCTGTTTTTTTCTCTCATAGTTTGCCTGGGAGTGCTACTGCTGCCAAGTACTCCTGCTCAAGCTGCGATTGACTCCTACGTGGCTCGGTATTTACATGTCACTGAGCCAATCGATTTGGAAGTGAGCGATCGCGAGACTCGTTCGTTTTCACCAGAAGAAATATCCCAAGGGAAGCAGTCTTTTTCACAAAGCTGCCAGACTTGTCATGTCGGTGGTAGCACCATATCTTTTCCAGAAGTTTCACTCTCTCTGGAAAAGCTGAAAGGAGCTATGCCATCGCGGGACAATATTAACGGTTTAGTTGCTTACATGCGTAAACCAATGACTTACGACGGCAGCGAGGAAACTTACTGGTGTCGCGAAGTCCCTGAAAGCTGGTTGACACAAGCACAAGTGGAAAATCTAGCAGCTTTTATTTTGACAGCAGCCAAAAAAGCTCCTGGCTGGGGTACAGAAACCTTCTAATTTTGTAGAAGTCAGGAGACAGAAGACAGGAAAAATTTAAACATAGGCAGTATAAGGGGTGTTGTGTCCGCTTTGTAGTAGCGGTGCAATGCCCCTTATTGTTGAAAACCGACTACGAGCCAACAAAAACTATTTGGGGAGCTAACAAACATACATCATCTGTTTGAGCTAAACGCCCGATCCCCAAAAAGCGATCGCCCTCATCTTCAACTCTTAAAAAAGTATCGTTTGTCGTGGTGACAGGAATTTCTGGGTAGGGAATTTTTTGACCCAAACACCACTTACGCGCCACTGGCTCTGATAAATTAACGCTAGGAAGATGCTGTAAAGCCATAGCAGGAGGAATAGGCTCGAATATGCCTTGCTCTAGCTGTGTGGCTAATTCATCTAAACTGAGACTGGCAGCAATTTCAAAACCGCTACTACGAGTACGAGTTAATGCTGCTAGCGTCCCACCAGTTCCTAACACCGCACCTAAGTCCCGCGCGATCGCCCGAATATACGTTCCCGCACCACAGGCGATCGCCACTTCCAATTTGGGAAAATCTCCCGCTTGCCAGTCTAAAATTTCAATCTTATCTACCTCTACCGTGCGCTCTGGCACGTCTACTTTCTCTCCTGCGCGTGCCAGGTCATACAATCGCTTTCCCTGCACCTGGATGGCGCTGTATTTGGGTGGTACTTGGACGAGCTTGCCTTGAAATTGTTTTAATCTTGGAACGATTTGCTCTAGGCTTAGATCTGTTGCTGGCTTAGAACTCAGGATCTCTCCTTCTAAGTCATCCGTCGTGGTTGCGATGCCAAATTGAATTGTAGCTCGATAAGCTTTATCTTGAGGCAAAAACTGTAATAACCGCGTAGCTTTGCCAACCGCGATCGGCAAAACGCCACTAGCCGCAGGGTCTAGCGTACCTCCATGCCCTACCCGCGACGTGCGCAACAATCTTCTTACCCGCGCCACGCAGTCATGAGAAGTCCATCCTAATGGTTTGTTTAAATTAATAAATCCTTGCACGAATTAGTTGTCAGTTATTAGTGACTTACGACTTACGACTGCTCTTACCTAGCAGGCTTCACTACCATTACAGAACAAGGAGCATTTTCAACAACTTGACTGCTGACAGAACCTTGAATGATTCGTTTTACCCCAGTCAAACCACGACTACCGATCGCAATTAGGTCAGCTTGATAAATATTTGCTAACCGAATAATTTCTTCAGCCGGATCGCCCGTGACGATCTCGATGACGCTTTCTCCAGATAATTTGGCTTGGTAAGATTGCAGTTGCTTTTCTACTTGTAAATAAGGCAATCCTTCTACGGCTTGGGGGCGATCGCTGACAACTTCTTGACTTAACTCGACCGCAGGGACGACATGCGCGAGAACTACCTTTGTCGTCGGCTGGAGTTGCAGTTCTTCCAAACTCTGAATCACTCGTTCCTGAATTTCCGAACCGTCAAGAGCCACTAAAATCGTCTTTAGCACCGCCAAACCTCCCTTATTACAGTTACCAGTTGTTAGTTATCAGTTATCAGTAAATTGTGGTGCGCGGTCACTGGTCACTAGTTTGTCATTCGTCATTTGTCATTTGTCATTTGTAGCGATTGGTTGGTCGTTAACAACTGATAACTGATAACTGATAACTGATAACTGTTTACTGTCCATCCTTTTCACCAGTTCCGATTTGCCAATCTCCCGCCTGCAAATCTTGCATTCGCAACCGCACAGAGTCAGCGTGAGAAGGCAGTCCTTCGGTTGTTGCGAGGGTATCGATTGCCCCTGCAACTGTTTGGAGTGCTTCCGGCGTGTATTGAATCACACTAGAGTGTTTGAGGAAAGTTTCTACCCCCAAAGCGGAAGCATAACGAGCAGCACCAGAAGTAGGTAACGTGTGGTTGGGACCGGCTAAGTAGTCTCCTACAGCTTCTGGGGTAGAATTGCCCAAGAAAATCGCTCCTGCATGGCGGATCTGCTCTAACAGCGCCCAAGGATCGGCTACTTCTAATTCTAGGTGTTCGGGGGCAAACTCGTTCGATAGTTGAGCAGCAGTATTGAGCGAGTCCACGACTGCGATCGAACCATAGTGGGCGATCGCTTTTTCCGTCAGCGTCCGGCGCGGGTGATTGACTAACTGGCGCTCGACTTCTGTTTGAACTTGCTTAGCCAAACTCGCATCTGTCGTTAACAATATTGCCGCAGCCATTGGGTCGTGTTCTGCTTGGGCTAACAAGTCGGCAGCAACGTGGACGGGGTTAGCCTGTTCGTCGGCAATAATCAGGACTTCTGAAGGTCCGGCTAAAGAATCGATTCCCACCGTGCCGTAGACGAGTTTTTTCGCTAGCGTCACGTAAATATTACCAGGTCCCGTAATCACATCGACTTTCGGCAGTGTTTCCGTACCGTATGCCAAAGCTGCGATCGCTTGCGCTCCCCCGACGCGATAAATTTCTTCAATTCCTGCTTCCTGAGCCGCCACTAGTACCGCTGGATTCATTGTTTTTCCCATCCCTGGCGGGGTGACGATGACGCAGCGCTTCACCCCAGCTACTTTTGCTGGAATTGCGTTCATCAACACCGTACTGGGATAGGCAGCCCGCCCCCCAGGGACGTATAGTCCTGCGCTATCCACTGGAGTGTAACGCTTACCCAATACCACCCCGTCTTCGTCAAAATGTACCCAAGATTTAGGGACGCGCTGGCGGTGAAATGCCTCGATGCGCCGACAGGCGAGCTGGATGGCGCTGAGTAGCTCTTTAGAAACCTGTTGGTAAGCTGCATCCAGTTCCGAGCCGCTCACGCGCAGGTCTTCTGGTTTCAGCGTTTGTTGGTCAAATTCTTCAGTGTAGTGAATTAAGGCGCGGTCTCCTTGGCGCTTCACGGTCTGAAGCACCTCCCGAACCGTCGCTTCCTTATGAGCCACTTGTTCGTCGTGGGTGCGATCGCAGATCCGCTGGAGTTCGGCTCTTACCTCAGCCTGCTGAGTGATGATTCGCAGCATGGAGTTCGGGATGCTAATCTAGGAATTGCCTGCTGGGGAACAAAACTATACTATAATCCGCCTGACGGCGATTATGGTTTATTTGTTCTTGCTTCTCTAGCTTAACCTGGATTTTTAGTAGAATCGCAATCTTGTCAATCTAGGTGCTATATTAGTACATCTAGGATTTTGTCTAATTTACGATTTTCCCTAACTTAACTGTGGCTAATACAAAGTCTGCTATCAAGCGCGTTCAAATTGCCGAGCGTAATCGGCTGCGGAATAAAGCATATAGCTCAGCAGTCAAAACGCTGATGAAAAAGTATTTCAGTACTCTGGAAGCTTACGCCGCCAATCCTACTCCAGAGCTGAAGCAAGAAGTCAAAGAACGGATGTCGGCAGCATACAGCAAAATTGACCGAGCCGTAAAGCGGGGCGTACTCCATCGTAATAATGGAGCCAGAAAAAAATCCCGTTTGGCAAAACGATTGAAACAGTATGAAATGGCTAAGGCTGAAGGATAAAGGCGAGAGGCAAGAGGCAAGAGGTTATTAGTTACTCTTCCCCTACTCCCTACTCCCTACTCCCTACTCCCTAGTTAAAAATGCAATTGATCGACTCTCACGTACATCTCAACTTCGACGTGTTTGAACCGGATTTGACAGCCGTGCGATCGCGATGGCAAGCAGCAGGAGTCGTACACTTGGTTCATTCCTGTGTCGAGCCAGCAGAATTTGCCAGCATTCAAGCGATCGCGCAGCAGTTTCCTGAAGTCAGCTTTGCCGTCGGGTTACATCCACTAGATGCCCACAAATGGACGGAGAGTATGTCAACAGAAATTTTGTCCTTGGCACGTAGTGACGATCGAGTCGTGGCAATCGGCGAGATGGGACTGGATTTCTATAAAGCAGAAAACCAAGAGCAACAGCGAGAAGTATTTGAAGCGCAATTGGAGATCGCAGCCACCCTGAACTTACCTGTTATTATCCATTGTCGGGAAGCAGCCGCACAAGTTAGAGAGATATTACAGTTGATGAAGCAGCGTCACGGGGAGAAAATTCGCGGGGTGATGCATTGCTGGAGCGGAACTCCAGAGGAAACTGGCTGGTTTCTAGATTTGGGGTTTTATGTAAGTTTCAGCGGCATTGTCACGTTTAAGAATGCTCGTACCGTTCAAACAGCAGCACAGATGGTAAGCAGCGATCGCCTGTTGATTGAAACTGACTGTCCGTTTTTGGCTCCCGTTCCCAAGCGAAAAGAGCGGCGCAACGAACCGGCTTTCGTGCGGCATGTCGCCGAGTCTCTGGCTCACCTGCGCGGGGTTGAACTAGAAGAGATTGCAGCTCAAACAACCGCTAATGCTTGTCAACTATTCGGTTTGTCGGCGTGAATTAGCGATGAGAGCAACGCTCGGATTCGCTACACCTGCTGTCATAGGTATATGAAAAACGCCATAATGGTTAAGGAGCATGTATGAAACAATTTTTTAGCCCACCGCACAAAAGTTGGGAAGATACATCATTACGCCGCTTCAACGTAAATTTTTGCTCTTACCCCTTGACAAAACATAGGTGAGAAAATAAGAGGAATTATTCTTTCGCTGTAGCAACCGGAATCTGCCGTCCCTACGATCTAATGAGCCAGAATAGACTGCTTTTTTCTTGTAACTGTCAAGTATTTGGTTTCCTGACTCAGAACAATTTTGATTTTTGCTTACGCGATCGCCTCAACGGGAAATTCCGTCAACGGCGATCGTTTAGCTGTTGTCTGCTTGACTTGATGGATCGAGAACAGTTTAGAAATACGGCTGAGTATAAAGAATTCGGAATTTAGAACTATATGGTATACGGTACAAGCCTCTAGATTCATTCACGGAAAACCAGAAGATGCATAGCATCGACAATCCCTCCCCCGCATTCATAACTCCATTCCAGTCTTGGGATTACACCCAGTCGAGGAAACAGCGTGGGTGAGATAACAATTCCGAATTCCGAATTCACAATTCCGAATTCGAGACGATCCGCCAAACACTTTCACTAGCGAGCTTCAAGACGCATGACTACAGAGATATCTAAAGAATCTACCTCCTACTTGCTGCCCGATTTAATCGAAATTCAAAAAGCTAGTTTTCGGTGGTTTTTAGAAGAAGGCTTAATTGAAGAACTCAACAGCTTCTCGCCAATTACCGACTACACGGGCAAATTAGAACTGCACTTACTAGGTCAAAATTATAAACTCAAACAGCCGAAATACGATGTAGACGAAGCCAAGCGTCGCGATGCTACCTATGCCGTACAGATGTACGTACCGACACGCCTGATCAATAAAGAGACAGGCGAGATTAAGGAGCAAGAGGTTTTTATCGGCGACCTGCCCCTCATGACCGATCGCGGTACGTTTATTATTAACGGTGCAGAACGGGTGATCGTCAATCAAATCGTGCGATCGCCTGGAGTTTACTACAAATCGGAAATCGATAAAAACGGTCGTCGTACCTACAGCGCCAGTTTGATTCCTAACCGAGGCGCGTGGCTGAAATTTGAAACCGATCGGAACGATTTAGTTTGGGTACGGATCGACAAAACTCGCAAACTGTCGGCGCAAATTCTGTTGAAGGCACTTGCTCTGACAGACAATGAAATTTTTGATGCCCTGCGTCACCCAGAATATTTCCAAAAAACGATCGAAAAAGAAGGGCAGTTTTCCGAAGAAGAAGCCCTGATGGAATTGTACAAAAAGCTGCGTCCCGGCGAACCACCAACGGTATTGGGCGGTCAACAGCTGCTCGACTCGCGCTTTTTCGATCCCAAACGTTACGATTTAGGGCGCGTCGGACGGTACAAACTGAATAAAAAGCTGCGCTTATCGATCCCCGATACGACGCGGGTACTGACACCAACAGATATTTTGGCGGCGATCGACTACCTGATCAACTTAGAGTTCGACATGGGTAGCACCGACGATATCGATCACTTGGGCAACAGACGAGTCAGAAGCGTCGGCGAGTTGCTGCAAAACCAAGTCCGCGTCGGCTTAAACCGCTTAGAACGGATTATCCGCGAACGAATGACCGTCTCGGATACAGATAACCTCAGCCCGACTTCATTAGTCAACCCCAAACCCCTAGTCGCTGCGATTAAAGAGTTTTTTGGCTCCAGCCAACTGTCGCAGTTTATGGATCAGACCAACCCCTTAGCAGAATTGACCCACAAGCGCCGCCTCTCAGCCCTGGGTCCTGGCGGATTGACGCGAGAACGGGCAGGTTTTGCCGTCCGAGACATTCACCCCTCTCACTACGGGCGGATCTGCCCGATTGAGACTCCAGAAGGTCCCAATGCGGGTCTGATTGGTTCTTTGGCAACTCACGCCAGAGTTAACCAATACGGCTTTTTAGAAACGCCTTACCGCGAAGTGAAAAACGGGCGAGTCTTGTACGATGGCGCTCCCATTTACATGACAGCCGACGAGGAAGACGATTTCCGCGTCGCACCTGGAGATGTACCGATCGACGAACATGGCAATCTGCTGGGCGCTCAAGTCCCCGTGCGCTATCGCCAAGACTTTACCACCACCACCCCCGACCAAGTGGACTACGTGCAGGTAACACCAGTCCAGATCGTCTCTGTCGCCACCAGCTTGATCCCGTTCTTGGAACACGACGATGCTAACCGCGCCCTGATGGGTTCCAACATGCAACGGCAAGCCGTCCCCTTGCTCAAGCCGGAGCGACCCTTAGTGGGGACGGGGCTAGAAGCACAAGCAGCACGAGATTCTGGGATGGTAATCGTCAGCCGTACCGATGGTGAAGTCAGTTATATCGATGCCACCCGTATTCGCGTCCGCGCTGCCAATGGCAGCGAAATTGAATACCAGATGTCCAAATACCAGCGCTCCAACCAGGACACTTGCCTCAACCAGCGCCCGCTCGTCCGTAAAGGCGATCGCGTTGCTGCCGGACAGGTGATTGCTGATGGCTCCTCGACCGAAGGCGGTGAAATTGCTCTGGGACAAAACATTCTCGTTGCCTACATGCCTTGGGAAGGCTACAACTACGAAGACGCAATTTTGATCTCGGAACGATTGGTACAAGAAGACTTGTATACTTCAATTCACGTCGAAAAGTATGAAATTGAGGCAAGACAAACCAAACTCGGACCCGAAGAAATTACCCGGGAAATTCCTAACGTCGGGGAAGATGCCCTGCGACAGTTGGACGAACAGGGAATTATTCGCATTGGTGCGTGGGTAGAATCGGGCGACATCTTAGTTGGCAAGGTCACGCCCAAAGGCGAATCCGATCAGCCGCCAGAAGAAAAGTTGCTCCGGGCAATTTTCGGTGAAAAGGCACGGGACGTGCGCGATAACTCCCTGCGCGTACCCAACGGCGAAAAAGGGCGCGTGGTAGATGTGCGCGTATTTACCCGCGAACAGGGCGACGAATTACCCCCTGGCGCTAACATGGTCGTGCGCGTTTATGTCGCTCAAAAGCGCAAGATCCAAGTTGGGGACAAAATGGCAGGGCGACACGGCAACAAGGGGATTATTTCCCGCATTTTGCCCCTAGAAGATATGCCCTACTTGCCCGATGGCAGACCTGTAGATATCGTATTGAACCCCTTGGGCGTACCCTCCCGGATGAACGTGGGACAAGTGTTTGAGTGCCTCTTGGGATGGGCAGGGGCTAACTTGGGTTCGCGGTTTAAGCTGACTCCGTTCGATGAAATGTTTGGCGAAGAAGCTTCTCGCTCGATCGTCCACGGCAAATTGATGCAAGCCAGAGAAGATACAGCTCAAGATTGGATGTACGACCCAGAGAATCCTGGGAAAATCCAAGTCTTCGACGGCAGAACTGGAGAACCCTTCGATCGCCCGATCACGATTGGCATGGCTTATATGCTGAAGCTGGTGCATTTGGTAGACGACAAGATTCACGCCCGCTCTACTGGTCCTTACTCCTTGGTGACGCAACAACCCTTGGGTGGCAAAGCACAGCAAGGCGGTCAGCGATTTGGCGAAATGGAAGTGTGGGCGCTGGAAGCTTTCGGCGCTGCCTATACCCTGCAAGAACTACTAACGGTGAAATCCGACGACATGCAAGGACGGAACGAAGCCTTAAACGCGATCGTCAAAGGCAAGGCTATCCCCCGACCTGGCACGCCCGAGTCTTTCAAGGTATTGATGCGAGAGTTGCAGTCTTTGGGGCTAGATATTGCCGTGCATAAGGTAGAAACTCAAACTGACGGTAGTACCTCTGATGTCGAGGTGGATCTGATGGCAGACCCGGCTGGTCGTCGCACTCCTTCCCGTCCCACCTACGAATCCCTCAGTCGCGAATCGTTGGAAGAAGAAGAAATTTAGTGGTGAGTGGTGAGTGATGAGTGGTGTTCCTACTCTTTACTCCCTACTCCCTACTCCCTACTCCCTACTCCCTTACCCCTCAAATATGAGACCAGGATTATCAAATCAGTTCGACTACGTAAAAATTGCGATCGCCTCGCCCGACCGAATTCGGGTCTGGGGAGAAAGAACCTTGCCTAACGGTCAGTTGGTGGGTGAGGTGACAAAGCCAGAAACAATTAACTATAGAACGCTCAAGCCAGAAATGGATGGGCTATTCTGCGAGCGGATCTTCGGTCCGGCGAAAGATTGGGAGTGTCACTGCGGTAAGTACAAGCGCGTCCGCCATCGGGGGATCGTTTGCGAGCGTTGCGGTGTAGAAGTCACCGAATCTCGCGTTCGCCGCCACCGGATGGGATTTATTAAACTCGCGGCTCCAGTTGCCCACGTTTGGTATCTCAAGGGCATTCCCAGTTACATTTCAATTTTGCTAGATATGCCCTTACGGGATGTCGAGCAAATCGTTTACTTTAACGCTTATGTCGTCCTCAAGCCAGGTAATGCTGAGACCCTAACTTATAAACAACTGCTCAGCGAAGACCAGTGGATTGAGATTGAAGACCAACTTTACAGCGAAGACTCTACCCTAGAAGGTATAGAAGTAGGGATTGGGGCTGAGGCATTAGCGAATTTGCTCTCGGATATCAAACTGGAACCAGAAGCAGAAACGCTGCGGCAAGAAATTGGTACGGCAAAAGGACAGAAACGGGCAAAACTAATCAAACGGCTGCGGGTGATTGACAACTTTATCGCCACTGGCTCGAAACCAGAGTGGATGGTGATGAGTTACATTCCGGTAATTCCTCCCGACCTACGCCCGATGGTGCAGCTTGATGGCGGACGATTTGCTACGTCTGACTTAAACGACCTGTATCGTCGCGTGATCAACCGGAACAACCGTCTGGCGCGCTTGCAAGAGATTTTGGCTCCTGAAATCATCGTCCGTAACGAAAAGCGGATGCTGCAAGAAGCTGTCGATGCTCTGATCGATAACGGTCGGCGGGGACGCACGGTGGTAGGCGCAAACAACCGTCCGTTGAAATCCTTGTCAGATATTATCGAAGGGAAACAAGGTCGCTTTCGGCAAAACTTGCTCGGAAAACGGGTGGACTATTCGGGACGCTCGGTGATTGTTGTCGGACCGAAACTCAAAATTCACCAGTGCGGTTTGCCACGGGAAATGGCGATCGAGCTGTTCCAGCCCTTCGTAATCCACCGTCTGATTCGCGGTGGAATTGTCAACAATATTAAAGCTGCGAAAAAATTAATTCAGCGCAATGACCCTAGCGTGTGGGACGTTCTAGAAGAGGTGATTGAAGGACACCCAGTCCTGCTCAACCGCGCTCCAACACTCCACCGCTTGGGGATTCAATCTTTCGAGCCAATTTTGGTAGAAGGTCGTGCCATTCAGCTCCATCCTTTGGTCTGTCCGGCGTTCAACGCTGACTTTGATGGCGACCAGATGGCGGTTCACGTGCCTCTGTCCCTGGAATCGCAGTCAGAAGCAAGATTGTTGATGCTAGCTTCTAACAATATTCTGTCTCCAGCAACAGGTAGACCGATTATTACTCCCAGCCAAGATATGGTTTTGGGCTGTTATTACTTAACTGCCGAAAATCCCAACAACAATCGTGGTGCTGGCAGTCACTTTGCATCGCTCGATGACGCGATCGTAGCTTACGAGCAAGAGCGAGTAGACCTACACGCTAAAGTTTGGGTACGCTACGACGGCAAAGTAGAGACGGCGAAGCCAGACAGCGAGCCCTTAAAAGTAGAACAGCAGGGCGATGGCACTGTAACTAAACACTTTCGCGAACGACGAGTCCGAGAGGATAGTAGCGGTAATTTGCTGTCGCAGTTCATCCTGACAACTCCTGGTCGGATTATTTACAACAAAGCAATTCAAGACTCGATTGTCAGCTAGGGATTAGGGGCTGGGGACTAGGAAAAATGCAAAATTCGCAATTAACTCACTCCCCCTGTAAGGGCGGGTTTAACCGCAGAAGGATTTATTCCAGAACAGGTATCTTCAAAAAACCCGTCCCTACGATTCCCCACTCATCACGCGCCACGCACTACTCACTACTCATTACTTACTAAAAACATGGCAGACGGTAAGGAATTTATTTTTCGCAACCGCGTAGTTGGTAAAAGCCAGCTGAGAAATCTAATTGCTTGGTCGTTCACGACTTACGGCACTGCTCGCACGGCAGTTATGGCAGATAAGCTGAAAGATTTAGGATTTCGCTACGCGACGAAAGCAGGGATCTCAATTAGCGTTGACGATTTGATGGTTCCGCCTTCTAAGCGATCGCTCTTGGAAGCTGCCGAAGCCGAAATTAGAGCTACGGAAGCGCGTTACCAACGGGGAGAAATCACTGAGGTCGAGCGTTTCCAAAAAGTGATCGACACTTGGAACAGTACTAGCGAAGCCCTCAAAGATGAAGTGATGAGTCACTTCGAGCGGACGAATCCGCTGAACTCGGTACACATGATGTCTATTTCTGGGGCGCGGGGTTCGATCGCCCAGGTGCGGCAGTTAGTCGGAATGCGTGGGTTGATGGCAGACCCTCAAGGGGAAATTATTGACTTGCCAATTAAAACGAATTTCCGCGAAGGGCTGACCGTTACCGAATACATTATCTCGTCCTACGGGGCAAGAAAAGGTCTGGTAGATACGGCGCTGCGCACGGCAGACTCCGGTTATTTAACACGACGCTTGGTAGACGTATCCCAAGACGTGATCGTGCGGGAATTTGACTGCGGTACGACCCGCGCCATTCCCGTGCGCCCGATGATGGATGGCGATCGCACTTTGATTCCGATCGGCAATCGCTTGCTAGGTCGAGTCGCGGCAGTTGACGTAATCCACCCAAAAACGAAAGAAGTTTTGGTGCAGAGAAACCAGCCCATTTATGATGAATTGGCGCAGGCAGTAGACAAAGCAGGCGTTGAAGAAGTGATGGTACGATCGCCCCTCACCTGCGAAGCAGCGCGATCGGTCTGCCAGCACTGTTATGGCTGGAGTTTGGCACACGCCAAGATGGTAGATTTGGGTGAAGCGGTGGGGATCATTGCCGCTCAAAGTATTGGCGAACCAGGCACGCAGCTAACCATGCGTACCTTCCACACGGGCGGCGTATTTACCGGAGAAGTGGCGCGACAAGCACGGGCAGAACAAGACGGCACGATTCGGATGCCGCGCAATCTCCGCAATCGTCCGTTTAGAACCCGCCACGGGGAAGACGCGCTGATGGCGGAAAACAACGGAGCGCTGACTTTGGAGCTTGCCAATGGTAGCAAAGTGACTATTCCCGTCAACCAAGGTTCGATCGTCTATGTCAATGACGGTCAGACAGTGACAACCGGGCAACTAATCGCTGAAGTCCCCGTTGGCAACCGTACCACCAGAGTGAATACGGAAAAAGTTACGAAAGATGTAGCTTCGGACTTGGCAGGAGAAGTCAAATTTGCGGATGTCGTCGCCGAGGAAAAGACCGACCGTCAAGGTAACACGACGACGACTGCATCTAGAGGCGGCTTGATCTGGATCTTGTCGGGAGAAGTTTACAACTTGCCCCCAGGTGCAGAACCAAGCGTTAACAACGGCGATCGCGTCGAAGCGAATAGCGTCTTGGCGCAGATGAAACTGACCAGCGTGCATGGGGGTGTCGTCCGCTTACCCCAAGCTGCTGATGGGGCGCGGCAGCGAGAAATTGAAATCATTACTGCCTCTGTGGTTCTCGATACGGCTACCGTGCGATCGGAAAGCTTCCAAGGTCGCGAGCATTACACGATCGAAACAAGTAACGGTCAACAATTTTCGCTCTTAGCGACTCCAGGCACAAAAGTGCAAAACGGTCAAGTTGTTGCAGAGCTAATTGACGATCGCTACCGCACTGCTACTGGTGGAATTGTGAAATTTGCTGGTGTAGAAATCGGGAAAAAAGGTAAGGCAAAGCAAGGTTACGAAGTCGTCAAGGGTGGAACCTTGTTGTGGATTCCTGAAGAATCTCACGAAGTCAATAAGGATATCTCCCTGCTGATCGTCGAGGACGGCACGTATGTCGAAGCGGGTACGGAAGTCGTGAAGGATATCTTCTGCCAGAATAGCGGCGTTGTCACCGTGACTCAGAAGAATGACATTTTGCGCGAACTGGTGGTGAAGCCAGGGGAATTGCTGATGTTAGACGACCCAGAAGCAGCACTCGGCAGAGACGGAACTTTAGGTCAGCCTGGAGAAGAAATCGTCCCAGGACATACCCTATCCGAACTGCGTTATATCGAGTATGTCGAATCGCCCGAAGGTCCAGCCTTACTGCTACGTCCCGCGATCGAATATGCCGTACCAGATGTTCCACCCGTACCCAGCACGCAATCCGTTAATCAATCGGGTCGCCGGATTGAGTTGAGATCGATGCAGCGTATTGCTTTTAAAGATTCCGAGCGGGTGAAGTCGATTGAAGGAGTAGAACTGCTGCGGACGCAATTGGTCTTGGAAATCGAGCAAGACACGAGCGGAGAACACGGTAGTTCGCCAATGGTGGCAGATATCGAATTGATTCCCGATGCAGAAGATCCCGAACTCCAGCGCTTGCAGTTGGTAATTTTGGAGTCTTTAACAATCCGCCGCGACGTAGCCGCTGATGCTACCCAAGGCAGTACTTCGACCACATTACTCGTAGAAGACGGGCAGAACATTCCTCCTGGTGCAGTCGTGGCACGGACGGCAATTCAGTGCAAAGAAGCCGGAGAAATTCGCGGTATTCGCGAAGGTGCAGAAGCCATTCGCCGCATACTGGTGTTGCGAGAAAGCGATCGCCTATCCATTCCAACCAAAGAACGTCCTCAAGTCAAAATTGGTGACTTGGTTGTAGCAGGTATGGAAATCGCTCCGGGAGCAGTTGTGGCTGAATCCGGGCAAGTACTGGAAATTAAGAAGGCAACGGGAGATAAAAAAGAGCAGGAACAACCAGGTGATGGAGCGTTGGTTAGCAACGCTTATGAAGTGGTTGTACGCACAGGTCGCCCTTATCGCGTCAGTAACGGTGCGGTATTGCAAGTCGAAGACGGCGAACTGGTTCAACGGGGCGATAACTTAGTGTTACTGGTCTTTGAACGGGCAAAAACCGGAGACATCATTCAGGGTTTACCCAGAATTGAGGAACTACTGGAAGCACGCAAACCAAAAGAAGCGTGTATCCTTGCCCGTGCTGGCGGTACGGTGGAATACAATCGGATTGAGGATGAAACTGTTGCCATTAAGGTGATTGAAGATTCTGGCAATCTTACCGAGTATCCAATTGGACCTGGGCAAAATGCCATTGTCTCTGATGGAGCGCACATAGAGTTAGGTACACCACTGACCGACGGTCCAGCAAATCCCCATGAAATTCTGGAGATTTTCTACAATCGCAATGCTGCCGAGGGTGTCTATGCTAGTGCGCTGGAAGCTTTACAGCGAGTCCAGACATTTCTAGTGAATGAAGTTCAGTCCGTCTACCAGTCTCAAGGCATTGATATTTCTGACAAGCACATCGAAGTGATCGTGCGTCAGATGACTTCCAAGGTGCGGATCGACGATGGTGGCGACACGACCATGTTGCCAGGGGAGTTGATCGAACTGCGGCAAGTCGAGCAGGTCAACGAAGCGATGAGCATCACTGGTGGGGCGAAAGCACAGTATACGCCGATGCTCTTGGGTATTACCAAGGCATCGCTGAATACAGATAGCTTCATCTCAGCAGCTTCGTTCCAAGAAACGACGCGGGTACTGACTGAAGCAGCGATCGAAGGTAAATCTGATTGGTTGCGGGGTCTGAAAGAAAACGTGATTATCGGACGCTTGATTCCAGCAGGAACTGGTTTTAACACCTACGAAGAAGTCAGTACGACCAGTACTGACGATTTCGACACCATGTCAACTAGCGTCTTTGATGATGGTGACGATGCCATGGATGTCGTCCTCGACGATCGCACGGCTCGCGCTTACAACCTAGAAGGCATGGGAGATAGCTTCGGTTTCGATCGCAACTCTGCCATCCTGGATGAAGATGACGATCTGATGATCGACGACTCTTCGGCTGGCGACATGGATGATGACGATGATGACGATGATGACGATGACGACTTCGACGACGACGATATCTAACTAAAAAATAGGGTGGGCATTGCCCACCCTTTCTGTTTTCTGCCAAGAGGCAAAATTTCGCCTCTCGATAAACAAAATCTCTTATTTGAGCGAAGCGCTTTGCAACTCGCCCGTGCGGACGGAAAGTTGTTGAGTTCGATCGCCCCGCCGGACTTTGACTTGAATCGCCTGCCCGACTTGAGTATCCTCAACTAAACTTTGTAGCTGTTCGGCTTTCGTAATCGTCTGCCCGTCTACTTGGACGATGACATCTCCCCGACGCAATCCAGCAGCAGCAGCAGGCGAGTTGGGTAAAACTCGCACTACCAATACGCCATTCACTTCGGGAATTTGAATCGTCGAATTAGGATCGCTGTTATTTTGTCTTGCCAACGAGGGGGTAAGGGTTTCCATTTGTACCCCAATATATGGGTGGGCAACTTTCTCACCTCGAATTAACCGATCTTTAATCGCTTTAGCTTTGTCAATGGGAATTGCAAAACCAATTCCCATCCCGTCAGCGCGAATCGCCGTGTTGATGCCAATCACTTCGCCGCGATCGTTCAATAGCGGACCTCCAGAATTACCAGGATTGATCGCCGCATCGGTTTGAATGAAATCTAGCCGCTTGTCGGGAATGCCAACTTGAGCGCTAGAACGCTTGAGAGTGCTGACAATACCAAGGGTGACGGTGTTATCTAATCCCAAAGGATTTCCCACGGCGATCGCCCAGTCTCCAACCTGGACGCTAGAAGAGTCTCCCAAGGGTGCTACGGGCAAATTTTTGCCGTTGACTTTAATTGCTGCCAAATCGGTAACTTCATCTACACCTTGCACCTGACCTTCCAAAACACGCCCATCTTTTAAAGTTACCGTCACCTTATCGGCTTGAGCGACAACGTGGGCATTGGTTAAAATCTCGCCGCTAGAATCGACAATGAACCCAGAACCCAATCCTTGTAAACGTTCGGGTGGCAATTGTTGGGGAAAGTTTTCGCCAAAAAAACGGCGGAAAAATGGGTCGTCTGAAAAAGGATCGGGTAGGCGGCGCGTAATCGTGCGTTCTGTGTCGATGCGTACCACCGCTTGTCCGACGCGATTCACTGCGGCAGTCACAAAGCTGTTGGGCTGGATGGCAGCTTTTTGAGTTGGGGTTGGTGGTGTGGGAACTTGGGAAATCGTTGCTTGAGGGACTGGGTCTGCTTGTGACGGTAGTACCTGCAAACAACCGCTTAGAAATACACCTATAACAATCGCCAACACATAAGAACTGAGTTGGCGCATATACTGCATAATTTTTCCTAATCGCATAGAATCAATCGAACTCAGTGAACAGTTATCAGTTATCAGTTATCAGTTATCAGTTATCAGCAACTAACAACCGTCTTCACGGCGTGTAGCGGAGCGCGTTTACTGTCAACTGTCAACCAACAACTAATAACAACCCTTTTAGGGTGTCATATCTAATATTTTGGCAAAGCTTGCAGCAGATAGCGGAAACTGACTCAATTGCTCTAGGCTAGAATTTGAACTAACTTTATTAGCGGGTGCGATCGCGCATGAACGGCACAGATAAACTGACAAAAAGCTCCTCGTCAATTGCTAAGACTGAAATACTCTCCCCATCTACTGACTTAGACCTCAGCCACGGTCACGTTCACGAGCAGGGAGCGGCTCACGCTCACGTCCATAGTGAAGAATCTCTACGCGCCGTGATCAATCGGCTTTCTCGCATTGAAGGGCACATTCGCGGGATTAAAACTATGGTGCAAGAAAACCGAGATTGTCCTGAAGTCTTGACGCAGATTGCAGCCGTGCGCGGAGCGCTCGATCGCGTGGCTCGAATGATTTTAGACGAGCATCTGACTGAATGTATTGCTAGAGCTGCTCAAGTGGGAAATTTGGAAGACGAGATCGATGAATTGAAAAAAGCTCTGGATCGATTTTTGCATTAGTCCAGCATCGCAGAAACAAACTGCCAACAAATCACAGCGCTAAATGCTCGTAGATTTAGATTTTTTGACTTCTAACTTCTCGTACTAAAACCGGACTTTATACAACTGAAATAACTCTCCTGCTTGCCGTGCCACAATTTTAGCGCCAGTAGCTTTTATCGTTTTTTCCCACTCAGATATAGGCTCCAGAAACACTTCTGCACCCAGGTAGGTTTCTAAAACTGCCCAATCTTCTGCTAGGGGTGTTTCGGGGTTGAGGATGTCGAAGACAAAAAAACCATTCGGTTTCAGCACTCGCTTGACTTCTGCCATGACAGTACTCCAGTACTCGCGGGGAAAATAGCAGCTAAATCCAGTGGCGATCGCTAAGTCAAATTGAGCTGGAGAGTAGTTTAACTGGTGGGCTGGTCTTAATTCAACACCTTTAAATAACTTTGAGTTCAACTGCGGACTGCGAGCATTCAAGGTATCCCGTGCTACTGTACTGACTTCTTGACCGTAAAAAAATGCTTGCCATTCCGTCCAAGGATAAATAAGAAAGCTAACACCGCAGCCAATATCTAGGCAAGTTTGGTTTTTCTGTGGTTGAGCCATCTCCCAAAAAGGAGAAGCCAGTCTGCCAGCTAAGATACCAGTTTTCCACTCATGAAATATTGGCATTGCCTGCACTTCTGGCGGGAGTGCCAAATCTTGACCTTGATACTGTCGGTTAAACCGATATCCTACTTGCTTGACTGTTTCCTCCCAATTTTGCGATTGAAAGATGTTGCTGCCGTGAAAACTAGGCGAATTAGAATTACTACTGCTTTGTTTAGACATGGTAGAAAGGTAACAGCCTGCTATGCTTTCATTTCTGGCACAAAATCCAAATAACCCCGTGGGGTGATTATCCAATCGGCATAGGTGCGAGTACTAGAATTACCAATTAATACTGTAGATAGCATATCGACAGGCAAATCGAGAAACTTTTCTAAAGTTGTTAGGAAAATTTGTTCGTCTTGACGGTAAGCCGCACGGACGATCGCCACTGGAGTGTTTGGGTCGCGGTATTGTAAGAAAATATCTCTGGCGATTTGTAGCTGTTGGACGCGCGATTGCGATCGCGGATTGTAAATTGCCGTGACAAAATCAGCCATTGCTGCGGCAATCAAGCGCTTTTCAATGACTTGCCAAGGGGTGAGTAAATCGCTTAAGCTAATGGCGCAAAAGTCGTGCATTAGAGGCGTGCCGACGCGGGCGGCGGCGGCTTGCAACGCTGTAATTCCGGGAAAAACTTGCACTTGAGGCGTGCTTCCGTCCCAGTCTCCTGCTTGCAATTCTTCCATCACCAACCCTGCCATACCGTAAATGCCGCAGTCTCCCGAAGATACCACCGCCACTGTCAAACCCCATTGTGCCAGTTCGATCGCTCTTTGAGCGCGCTGTCTTTCTTGGGTAATGGGTAAAGTTTCGATAATTTGCTGGGGTTGTAACAATGTCGCAATCAATTCTATGTAAAGAGAGTAACCGATAACTGCATCCGCTGTGGCGATCGCGCTTTTGGCAGCTGGGGTGATTTGCTCGATCGCACCAGGTCCTATTCCCACGAGGAACAGTTTACCAATACGACCCGTATATTCGATTTCCGATTGGGCGATCGCGATCGTGACTGCACCCGTGAACTCGGGAGTCGGGATTCGGTACGGGCAGGTTTCCAAACCCGCCCGTACGGGAGTCGGGGTGTTGGGTTTGAAAATTTGTTTGGGAACCAATAGCGTAGGTGTTACCTTGCGATCGGAATCTGTGTGGTGCGCCTTTGTATGAGGTGGATTTAAACAAGCGCATAAAGCCGCAGCTTCAGCAACGCTGGGAGTCCCGACTTCTCGTTCTACAACTGGGGAGGGGTTAGGGACGGAAATCGCGCTCAAGATTTCGGCGGGGAAAGTCCGTAAGGGAAAATCGTAGGCGTGGCACAATTCGACTAACCCAACTTCATCAGCTTTCAGGTCGATCGTCGCAATCCCCGCGATCGCGTCTGTGGCAAGTTGATTTTCTCGGCAGATTTGCTGAATGCCAGCTTCAATCAGTTGTCTTGAGGTTCCCCGTTCGCAACCGATTCCCACCCACAAGACACGGGGATGCCACTGAATTTGAGGCTGAAGGGAATTGCTAGTAGGGGCGCACGGCTGTGCGCCCTCAATCGGGCGTGGCGTAATCCAAATTTTGGCTGTTGCGTCAGGAGATGGCTCAAAACTCAAATTTGACTGCCGGACGCTGGCTGTCGATCGCCACAAGGTAGAACCAGCTTCTTGAATGACTTGTACGGGTTCGCCACGCACTACTGCCGCACTCACTTCCGTCCAATCTCCTCTCCCTTTATGCCATCCAAAGGGAACGCCCAATAAATCTATGGCGGGTAATCCTAAACTTGTAGAAGCGCTGGTTAATATTGGAGTTGCATCGATGAGCTGGGCAATTATTTTTGCGATCTTGTCAGCCCCGCCTTGATGTCCGCCGCACAGACTAATGACAAACTTTCCTGCCTCATCAACTACGACAACTGCCGGATCGGTGGCTTTGTTTTGCAATAAAGGTGCAACGATCCTCACAACTGCCCCAGTTGCCAAACAAAAAACGAAGGCGCGGTGAGATTGCCACAATTCGGCTACGTGAGATTTGAGCGAACCTGAGTAGGCTTGCACTCCGGCAAGACTCGACAGAGACTCTGGAACCCAGACTGGATTATTAGGTTGACAAATAGACCGCAATCTGTTTGCACCAATAGAAGTCGTCGCGATCGCGCACAAAGGTTGAAAGTCTTGCAGCAACACAATTTTTCGCTCTAAAGCACTGATGTATAAAAAGTAAGGTGAGCAATGCTCACCCTACCTATGAACCATTACAAATGACCAATGACTAATGACCAATGACTGATAGATTATTCCCAAGAATCAAGATTAAAAGCTTGAAATCCTTCCCGTTCTGCTAAAGCAAACATGCTGCCCAACTGATACCAGACTAACAAACCAGTCAGTAACGTCAGGGGAACGGCAAAAGCATAAGACATCATGATGGGGAAGCCAAAAATTTCAATCCCAGAAGCAAGAAAGACGCAAACACCAACAGCCATGCCCAAGAAAGGAAAAATTAATTGTCCGGTGCGGATTTTAGCCATTGTATCGGTATCGGTGGCGCGATCGCTCGACCATTTTTGTAGCAGCTGTTTGAGCGTGCCAGAAAACGCCGCTCCAGAAGTCAAGGCGACAAACAAACCTACAACGAGCAGGAAATAAGGCGGAGTGGACGGGTAAAACATGAAAGATACCTTTTTTAATGGACGAAAAGAGCGATCGGGGCGAGACGCTCGTAGGGGCGGGTTTATCGAGTTATTTCTATAAGTAGTAGAGATTTCTCAACAAAACCCGCCCTTAGAGTCGATAACATCGACCGAGCAACCTGCCGCGATCTTCCGGTCAATTAACCAGATTCGATCTGACAAGCGAGCGCACAAGTTACAATTTTTAATTTTAATTTTTGTGACTCTCAACATCTTACCCTTTTGCATCCATCATGTATCCCCTTACGGCTCTCGATCTGGGGTAGCAATGAGTGAAAATACTGCTGTCGGGAGAATCGCCGCCGCTCTTTCTCTAGATAGATTGGCGATCGCTCCAATCGCGGCATCAAACAGACGTGCGGGCTGAATCTCATCCTTGACTAAATTCCAGATCCGCTGTACTTCTGCTGTATGCAGGCGATCGTCTTCCGTCAGTGCCATCACCAATTGTTGCCGTAGGTATTTCCCTTCTTCAGATAGAAGATACTGCAAGCCGAGTTGAGCGGTGGGTAGAATATCAAAACTGTC
Organism: Scytonema millei VB511283; assembly: GCF_000817735.3. NCBI lineage: Bacteria > Bacillati > Cyanobacteriota > Cyanophyceae > Nostocales > Scytonemataceae > Scytonema > Scytonema millei. The sequence continues at coordinate 518,962 of NZ_JTJC03000001.1, forward strand.
GTCAGAGCTGGCGATGTCGAGCAAATCTTCCAACCGCTGCCACTGAAACTTACCATTTTTGAACAAGAGATTGAGTAACCTGCGCCGCAGTTCGGGGGTTTCACCCGTCAGTAACCGCCGCGCCACATAGGGATAAGCAACTTCAATGATCTTGAAATCAGGATTGAGGCTGAGGGCAATTCCTTCTTGCGTAATCAACGAACGGATAATTAACGCAAATTTAGAAGGTACGCGGAAAGGATAATCATACATCAACTCCGAATAGGAGTCGGTGATGGTTTTAAAGTTAAAATCTCCCACATTTTTACCGATCGCGCTACCCCAGACTGCTTCTAAAGCTGGGATAATCGGGCGAATATCAGTGTCCGGCGTGAGAAATCCTAGCTTGACGTAATCTTCTGCCAATTCGTCGTAGTCTTTATTCACCAGATGCACGATCGCATCGACTAGCGTTTCTTTCGTCCGCTCGTCCAACTGATCCATCATGCCGAAGTCAATGTAAGCCATCCGTCCGTCTGGCATGGCAAACAAATTACCTGGATGAGGGTCAGCGTGAAAGAAACCATGTTCTAATAGCTGTTGCAGCCCAGCTGTTACACCAATTTCGATCAATTCATCTGTATTCAATCCCGCTGCTTGGATGCTAGCAGTGTCATTCAGCTTAAATCCGTTAATCCACTCCAGCGTCAGGACGCGAGTATTCGTGTAACGCCAGTAAATTAAGGGAACTTTGACGTGAGGATCGTTGCGGAAGTTGGTCGCAAACTTTTCGGCATTCCGTCCTTCGTTAAGGTAATCGATTTCCTCAAATAGCTTCGTCCCAAATTCGTCTACAATCATCGTCAGATCGTGACCGAGATTGAGAGGCAACCAAGGAGATAGCCAACTCGCCGCCCAACGCATTAAGTAAAGGTCGAGGGTAATCGTCGGGCGTAAATTCGGACGCTGTACCTTAACGGCAACTTCTTCGCCACTATGGAGCCGAGCGCGATATACTTGTCCCAAACTTGCAGCAGCTACAGGGTGCGGCGAAATCTGGCTGTAAACTTCTTCAACCGAACGTCCCAGTTCAGCTTCAATCGTGCGGAAAGCGATTTCCTGCTCGAAGGCAGGTAATTGGTCTTGCAGCTTGACCAGTTCGTCCAAAAAATCTTTTCTCACTAAGTCTGGGCGAGTGGAGAGCGCTTGACCGACTTTGATAAACGTCGGACCCAGATCGGTGAGGAGCTGCCGCAGTTGGACGGCTCGTTTGAGCTTATTTTCTTCTTCGCGATCGCGCCAATCGTCCCACTTTAAACCAAAAATAAACCCAGCAAACAACCAGACGACCTTGAAAGTCCGCGCTACAGCCAGCAAAGGACGGAAGCGATAATACTGCGCGATCGCTTCTGGATCGTAGCGTTTAAGCTGAGCGAGTTGATACTGACCCACGCCTTGACTTGCCTCTTTACAATCGGATATTTACACTCGTTTACTAACCAGGGTAATCTCGTGACTACTTTTAACTACGAGTCAATCGGCTTAGATTCCCAAACAGTCAACTATAGCCTTTTAAAACTGCCCTGTCGATGTCTTCTTATACGTAGAATACGTTATTTAAATTGTATCTATTCTTAACATAGTATATAAAAGTACAAATCAATTGATAAGAAAAGTTAAGAGGAGGGGTGAGGGGTGAGGGATGAGGAGTGAGGAAATTTTGGATTGGTAAGGGGTGAGGGGTGATGGGTAATTAGTTGTTGGTTGACGGTTGATGGTTGTTGCTCCTCAGCTCCCCTGCTCCCCTGCTCTCTTTCCCAACTCCTGTACGGGCGGGTTTAACTGAAGAATTTTTGGTTCTATCATGGGTATCCTCAAAAAACCCGCCCCTACCGACTCCCGACTCCCTAGTTAGCAGCCTTAGCCTCCAGACTTTCCAGCCGACTCATCAGGGTTTGGTTTTGTTTTTTGAGCTGGTCGATTTCGTCGCGTAGTTGCTTGACGGCTTGGTCAGAACCTGCTGAGCTTTGGACTTTTGAGACGGCTTCTTCGGCGATTCGTTGGACTCGTCCATCCAAGGATTGCGTTGCTAGAGTTTGTAAAATCGCGATCGCTTTGGGAGTTTCCATTTGTCCCAGGGCAGTGACGACCGAGACTTGGGTGAGGAAGAAACTTTCGTGAGATAATTCGGTCAATCGCTCTAGAATTCGGTCTAAATTGGCAGCAGATTGTCCCGTGGAGATGGCTCCGAGGGCGCGTATGGCTGCAAGACGCAAGGCTTGAGGAACTCCTAAACGGGTGTATTCTAGAATCAGGTCGAGTGCCTCGGCTGAGGTTTTCATTTGACTCAAGCCCGCGATCGCCCCAGAGCGCACGACTTCGTTCCAGCCTGCTTTGTTTTCTAAAATCGATCTGAGCAGCTTTAAGACTTTTTCTTCCTTGGGCTTTTCCTCCAATTTAGCGGCAGCGATGCTACCAATTGCCCTGGCTGCGGCTGCTTCTACGTAATAACTGCGATCGCCATCCTCTACAATCGGCTTCAGGGCTTTGTAGCTAGCATAAGTTTTGATGTTCCCCAAAGCCTCGACTACAGCACGTCGGACTAAGGGATGTTCATCGTTTAATCCGACAACTAAAGCTTCAAAAGCTTGGTCGAGCTTAATTTGAGCTAATTGTTTTGCAACTTCTACTTTGACACCCCAAAAGCGATCGCTTTTCAATGCTTCAGCGAGGGCATTGAGCGCCTCTAGACCACCTTTTTTCCCCAAAGCTTCAGCTGCATAGATGCGAGAAATCGAATCGGGATCGAATTGCAACTGTGCCTTTAGTTCTGGAATGGAATATTCTAAAGACACGGTTTTCAAGTAGTTATTACTAGCATCAAAGCTAATAAATTGGGGTTTCTCTGCCAAAGGAAAGTAGAAACTCTGTTCCTTTTCATTGACGCGCACGGTAAATGTTTTTTGTAGGGGCGCATAGCTATGCGCCCCTACATCGCCTTGTGCATAACCGAAAGCGATTGGAATTTTCAAATCGAACAAATCGTTTTGAGTTTGGTTAACAGTCACCTTCGCTAATTTGCTATCGCCATCCCATGTGTAAGCAACTTTGAATTCAGGATGACCGCCGCGATAGACGTATTGATCGAAGAGAAATAAAAGATTTCGCCCTGTAACTTTCTCAATTGCCCGTAGTAGATCTACAGTTTCTACAGTATTGTGAGCGTTATCTTGCACGAAAGTTTGGATGGCTCGCCAAAATAACTCTTCTCCCAACTCTGCCCGGATCATGTGGTAGACGCAGGAACCCTTTTCATACAAGTGGCGATCGTATAATTCGATCGCCTCTCGATAAACGTGCGTTACAATTGGGCGACGATAGCGGCTGCTGTCTTCAGCCAGATAGTTGCGGGCTTCTAGCAAGCGGTAGTAAGCAGCATCTTCGACTCCATACTCCTGTTCCGTCCACATCACCTCAGAGTAGGATGCCATGCCTTCTTTAATCCAAGCATGAGACCAGTGTTTAATGACAACTAAATCACCAAACCACTGATGGGCGAGTTCGTGCGCTACTAGGCTTTCCGTGAGGCGGTTATCAATTGCTGCGCGTTCGTCTAACAAACATCTATCTGTCAGCAGGGTGGTAGATGTATTTTCCATCCCACCAAAAATAAAATCATCTACGCAGACTTGAGCGTATTTGGGAAAAGCATAAGGATAACCGTATTGTTGGCTGAAGAATTCCACCATACGGGGAGTTTTGCCCATGCTGCGCCGCGCATCTTCCTCTCTGCCTTTTTCTACGTAGTATGTGACGGGTTTGCCATTCCATTCATCCTGAATTTCGGCAAAGTCGCCTACTGCTAAAGTCATTAAGTAGGATGGGTGGACTTGCTCTTGCAGCCAGTGAAAGATTTTGTCGTCGCCGTTTTCTTCAGTGTGGATTAATCTACCGTTAGAAATGGCAATGTAAGGTTTGGGGACGCGCACCCGAATTTCTGAAGTTGCGAGTTGTCCTGGGTAGTCGAAACAGGGAAACCAAAAACGGGAGTCTTCATCTTCTCCTTGCGTCCAGACTTGGACTGGTTTTTTGGGGTAGTGTTTATCTGGGGCGATGAAGTAAATTCCGCGTTGGGGTTTCGCGACTGAGTAGGCGATCGCAATTTTAATCGATTGTCCGGTTTGTGTGGGTTCAGCTAGATGTACCTGTAGCTGTTGCCCGTCATAATCGTATGTCGTTGAGGTAGCATCGACTTGAACTGAGTGAATATTCAGACTGACAGCATCTAGTGTCAGGCGATCGATCCCATTACGGACGGGTTTGAGTTGAATCGTGCAAGTCCCGTTATAGCTTTGGTTGGATATATCTAAATTGAGATCGAGGAAAATATGCTCGACTTGTCCGGGGCGATCGGGATTATAGTGGGGTTTTGCCCCTGGAAGCTCAAAAGATTTATGTTTATGACCGTTATTGTCTGTATCGAAATAGGATTGCAGCATGGTAAGGGTCAACCCGCGATAGATAAAAATAGCTGACGTTTATCTTCTATTCTTTCCAGGGTAACGCCTTTGACAGTTATCAGTTGTCAGTTATCAGTTGTCAGATTTGTGGGTGAGAGTATTTCGCGATTTCAGCCATGCAGCAACAGATTATGTCTGTTTCAGGTGCTAGTTCTACAGTTACGTCTGAAAAACAACAGAATGCTTCCAATTTTTATCCCTACTCGATCGACTTATGCAGAGATATCTGATACAATACAAAAATACTTAGGAAGTCCCCCGGTCTGACAAACTGAGGACTTCCTAAATCAAAAAGCAAATATAATTTACTTGTGTAACCGTATGTTAGCACAAACAAATCCTGCTGCGATCGCCTCCAACAAAAATTCTTTAAAATCGCGCGATATAAATGAAAGAATCCGACAGCGCGATCGCCTGATAGTCGAGAATGCCTTAGCTCAAGGCTACGACTATTGGCAGATGTCCAAAGCTATGCCCAAAGACACGTTCAAAGCTTGGCTAGAGTCGCAAGGCAAGACTTTGGCTGAAGCGAAAAAGTTCATCCGGCTATTTGAGACATTCCGAGATTTTGCGATTGAGAAGATAGAGCGGATCTCTCTAACTACGTTATTTGCCCTCACTCAAAAGCGATATCAACAGTTAGTATCCAGGTTGTGGGGACTGCCAGCCACAAACGAAAAGCAGGTTTCTGAATTGATGGCAGAAGAAAGGAAGAAGCAGCAACAGGACTCTACACCAACACGAGATGTTCGAGGACTCGTCAACCTACCCAGTGGTGGGAGAGCATTTCAGTTTCCTCTATTGCACGATGATGAAACAATTGCCCGCTTGTTGCAAGTTTTACAGGATTGGGGGTTAACGCCGCAACAACTCTTAATTGAGGCGATTGTAACTCTGCACTCTAAGCTGGAAGTTGTGTCGAGAGATAGGCAAGTGTTTGAGGCGATCGCTGTATGATGTTCGCATTTGAGAGTTATGCAATTTGCGATCGCGCTTGTCGAGCATATTGACTTTTATCTATTTGCCAGAAACTCATCTACCGTCATTCCCGCTTGTCGAATCAAACTTCTCAGCAATCCTGGTGCTAATTCTCGATGATTTGGGACTGATAAAGTGGGTCTTGATTCGTGCCAAAGTATCATATGGCTTCCAGTTTGATGGTCTAACACATAATCAAATTTTACAAAAACTTTGACTGCTTCTTTACCGAGTGAATAATGATTCAAGAACTCGATCGCGTCATTCTAACAACTAATATTCCAGAACATAATTTAGAGCAAGGCGATCTTGGTACTGTTGTTTTAGTACATCGAGATCGTCAAGGATATGAGGTGGAATTTATGACCTTAGATGGAGAAACGGTAGCAGTGATTTCACTGTCGAATGAGCAGGTTCGTTCCATTGGTAGAAAAGAAATTGCTCATGTACGAGTTTTGAGTTAGTGCGATCGCTTGTTGTCAAATAAATTTTGAAAAGGGCGATCGCGCCTTTGTTTTCTAAACATACATTTTAAATTTTTTGAGGCTTGTTGAGTGCTTGTTTTTTCTCCTGCTTGAATTTTCGCAGAAAGACTAAACCAGAAAGTAAAGAAATTGTAGAAATTACCAATCCTAAGATTGCTATCAAAGCAATTAGTAAGCTAACACTCATGACGATACTCCTATTGTCAAAATTTTACAAACACCACTGATTAACAGCGAACCAGTGGATAGCAAAATAGATGCTTTACTAGCAAATTGATTTACTTGCGGTGTCCTCTGAAAGCTAGTATCTGATAATTCAGCATAACCATAACAAGCAAACAGCATAAACAACATACAAATTGCACCAGATACAATTTTCCAGGTAAGAAATTCTTGTCCGTTGGATATAATGCTACCAAGTGCATCTGCATCAATTGCCACGGCGACAATTAATAACTCACCTTTACTGAATAGTTCCTCAAGCGTTGGTTCTCTTCCCTCCATCTTAATTCTAAAAACACTAAATCCAAAAGGTAATAAGGCAATGGTAACGTTGAACAGAAACCAAAGCAGTAATTGATCTGTCATTTACGCGGCAAAAGCTTTTAGTATAATCATATACTATACAACGAAAACTTTCAGTAAAACTATTTAATTTTTGCTTGACATGTAGAGCCTGTTACTTTGACAAGCGAAGCTTTTACAACTGATTCTTTTGCGATCGTATGGTTTAAGTCGCAGCTATAAAATAAAACCTGCATCCGCAGGTTTAAAATCTTTCTATATTAGTCTGCGAAGGCGGACTTCGTTTGTGTAGCCGCGAATTCTATTCGCCCAACTGTATTTTATGAATTAAAGAAATCATTAGCTTTTTTCCTATGCTCATCTGTAATGTGAATGCCTACAGTTGCAAGGGCTGTTGCAATTACACTAGCATCATCTGTAAAACCTATACCTGCCATTACATCAGGTATAGCATCCATTGGTGATAAAAAATAGGTAAGTGCAGATGCAATTACAGCTTTCGCATAAGCTGGTGTTTTAGGATCGAGCATACAGAAATACATGGCTACTGCATCTTTTGTAAAAGGAACAAAGCCGAGAAAACGTCTAGCATTGTTCAGGAAATCATTCATGCTCAATTTACTATCAATACTCCAATATGCTTTAGCATAATTAATTATCTACTGCTTTTTAAAGAGTTCATTCGGTTCAGTTTATTCTTTTATCTAAACTTATATAATTTAAAGTAGGAATGAAGAGTGAAATATACGTAGGGAAATGCTAATGCATCTGCGTGCATCTGCGGTGAAAAATAGTAGGGGCGCACAGCTGTGCGCCCCTACCAATATCATGCACCTAACCAAGAATTACAATGAAATCTAACCCACCAACTCCAAAGCGCGTTTCACCAAATTCTCAGCCGTCATCCCATTTAACGCCATCAATTGTGCGGGACTTGCGGTGGTTTCTCCCCGCTTCCAAGCGAAAGTATCGCGATTGCAATGACTGCGCAACATAATTGGTTCCAACATCCCACTTGCACCAGATGCTACTCCAACCAAAGCATCGCCACCAAATAACGCCTCAAACCCAGCATCATTCAAAAATTCCCCATCCGGTTCAGAACAGGAATCCCAAGCAACATCGCTAGGACGATACAAACGACGAGGATTCACAACAGAAACAATTCTCACGCCAATTTCTTGCGCTTCTAAATAAGTTGCAGCTTCAAATACTGGCATCAACACCATATCGCCAATCACCGCAAATACTACTGTCTTGCTACCCTTAATTTCTTGCAGTACCACCGCGCCATCTTGAATTGCTTTGCGACTCTGTTCAAATGTCGTGCGAATTGGTAAAGGTGACTTACTTGCAGTAATGACAACACCCTTATTCTTCGTCGTCAGCGCCCAATCGTAACAAACTTGAATTGAATTTGCATCGGGTGGAAATAGGGGAAATACATTTCCATTCCGCATCATAGCGGCGAAATATGCTTCAATTTCAGGGCGTTGGTGCGTCCAGCCGTTACGCCCTTGTTCTAACGCCCCAGCCGTAAATAAAGTTACGGTAGAAGGTGTAGGACGACGTAATTCCGCCATTGCTTGCGTTACCGTTTGCCAAATTGGTAAACCATTAATCGCAAAAGACTCATAAGAACACCACAAGGTACGACTACCCATCAACGCCGAACCAGCAGCTAAACCCGCACAAGCATCTTCACTTAGCGGTTCGTAAACTTGTCCGCCTGGGGTTTGGTTATATACAGGATCTTCTGTGGGGTGGATAATTTTTAGTGCTTGGTTAATGTTGGCAATTCCCGAAGCTTCATTACCGTCAGCATTGGTGACAATGTAGTTGCGATCGCATTCTCCCACTTTCGCCACTAATTTACCCATCGCCGTTGTCGATACTTTCGGATCTCCCCCTACAGCATATTCTTCTAACGGCAATTGCCCAAGTTCTGCTAGCGGTAATACAGATTCCGTTACAGCTACCCGACTCGCCGAACCACCACCAGCGCGTTCGCAGTTCGTCCGCACAATTTCCCATGCAGCAGAGGATAAAGCACGCGATTTCAAGGCGTTGACAATATCGGGGTTATCGAGAGTATGCATCGCATAGAGGTTGTGAGATTTTGCCCCTCTCGCGTGGACTCCTGCCCCTTTTAATTGTTTGATAATTAATACCGTCAGTTTTCCACTCAAAGCAGAACGGGTAGCTTCATCGGTTGCAACTAACACGGCTTTGGTGAAAGCCAAGCGCTGCTCGAAGGAAAAAGCCGTACTATCGACATAATCGCCTGGTTGGTTTTTGTCGTCAAAGTCTTTGGCATCGACTAACACGACTTCTTCAAAACCATTACCGTGCCAGTATGCCATCATCCGTTCGTTGGATTGAGTGGACACCATGCTGTGATGTTCCTGACTGTAGCCATTCCACACCAAGACGGGCAAGAAATTTGTCACGCCGGGATAGGCTGTGTGGAAATGCGCCATGCTACTCATGATGTAGGGTTCGCCCAATCCACCATCGCCAATCGTGACGGGGAATAATTTATCGGGGTGGAGACGGGCGGCTGACATGGCGAAATGTTGCCCTTGTCCCAATGGACCCGCAGGGGCGAGAATACCAGGAATAAAGCCAGAAAGGTGTCCGAGTAAACCGTGATGTTCGCGGAAGCGATCGCGCAGTTGTTGTACGGTGGTAATGCCCATGTCTTCTAACGACCGATCTAAAAACATGGCGCTGTAAAATCCTGGGGCGTGGTGTCCCACTTCGGTAATAATGTTTTTGTAGCCCAACATCACCAAGGCTGCATATGCTTCTACTTGCGAGGCAAAGCCACCAGGGTGTCCCGAAGCTTTACTTCCCGTAACTTGGACTGTTAAATAACGTAAAGCATCGGCATAGAGGAGGGTTTGAAATACAGCCGTCGGATCGCTAGGATCGGTAATAGCAGTTTTATTTGGTGCGATCGCTGCTTGTTTGCCATATTGCTCGAATCCTGGCAAAGCTTCGCCAAAATACTGAATTCCTTGACAAAATTCTGGTGTTGCTATCTTTGCCGCTTCGGTCGATGCCGTCATGCTGAATACCCTCTCTAATTTGAGTATTTGTACTTTTTAGATAATTTTAATTATTTTACATTTAATCTCTGCTTTATGTTGTATACGGTCTGTCTATACATATCAGTTGGATTTGTCTAACTATAAATCGCCTGTTTGCAGCAAAAATTCTGACGCAGATGAGTGCGCCTAAAAATTAGTTTCAATCGAAAATTCATTGAAGGCGAGCGAAATAATATGATAAAATTTTAAACTGTATTTTTACTATGTGGACTTTATCCAAAATTGTTTCTACTTCGACCCTAATAAATATGAATATATTTCTATTCTCAAATAATCTTTAGGTAATATATAAATAAATCTCCGTAGCAGCATTGTCTACCAATTTAAGATGAAGTTAACTGAGGTAAACAAAACTCCAGCATTACTGCAAACGCTCCAGCTAATTGCCAATCCAATCGAGTTTTTAAACACTTGTGCCAACAAATACAGCGACCCATTTGCTGTGAGAGTTTTAGGTTTAAATTCTCCGCCAGTCGTATTTTTCAGCCAGCCACAAGCAATTAAAGAAATTTTTGCCATTCCCTCAGAGTACTTTGATTATAAAAAAGCAACTCACGTATTTCAACCTTTGATGGGGGAGCAATCTTTAATTTTACAAGAAGGGAAAAGCCATCAACGCCAACGCCAATTAATGCTACCTCCTTTTCATGGCGATCGCATGAAAACTTACGGGCAAATTATTTGTCAAATTACTCAAGCTGTAACTCAAAAATGGCAAGTTGGCAAACAGATTTCTATTAATCATTTTCTTCCCGATATTACTCTGCAAATTATTCTACAAGTTGTATTTGGAATCAGCCCTGGGGAGAGGTACGAACAATTAAAAGTGAAGTTAAGTTCTCTGCTAGAAGACGTGACAACTCCCTGGTACTCCAGCTTATTCTTTTTTCCCCCATTACAAAAAGACTTGGGTGCGTGGAGTCCTTGGGGACATTTTGTCAGACGCAGACAGCAAATTGACAAATTAATCTATGCAGAAATATCGCAACGGCGACGAGAAAACGATCCGACACGCACCGATATTTTATCAATGCTAATGACGGCGCGGGATGAAAAGGGACAGCAGATGAATGATGAAGAGTTACGCGATCAACTGATGTCTCTTTTATTATTAGGCTATGAAACCACAGCAGCAGCGCTAGCATGGGCATTTTACCTGATCCATTCTCATCCACAAGTCCGCGATCGCCTACAACAAGAATTGAATCATGCAGATCGTACTCAACCAGATGCGATCTCCCAACTTCCATATCTTACTGCTGTCTGTCAAGAATCCCTCCGAGTTCACCCCATTGCTTTAATTTGTACTCCTCGAATGGTAAGAGACTCCGTACAAATTGCTGGAGATAAATTCAACGCTGGAACCATTATCGTACCTTGTATTTACCTCACCCATAGAAGAGAAGAAATCTATCCTCAACCAGAAAAATTTTACCCAGAAAGATTCCTGCAACAAAAATTTTCGTCCTTTGAATATCTTCCTTTTGGTGGTGGTAGTCGCGGTTGTATTGGCGCAGCTTTTTCGTTATATGAAATGAAACTCGTACTCGCTACAGTGTTATCGCAGTATGAATTAGAATTAGCAAATTCTCGTCCCGTTTATCCAGTTCGGCGAGGAATTACAATCGTTCCCTCTGAAAATGGGATGAAAATGGCAGTTATCAGTGGCTAGTGGCTAGTGGCTAGTGGCTAGTTATAAGTAAGGTGAGCAATTCCCACCTTACTATATGCCAAATTATAGATACATTTCTTAATGCTGCGTGTCTAGATTGATCTCATAGCAATTCTCGATTGCGTGCGTGACATTTGTAGGGGCGCACAGCTGTGCGCCCCTACAAACCGTGTGTTTTACCCAATTGAAAAGCGCTATCAAGCAGAGTCAAAAGGATGCGATCGCGAGATGGATAACGAGCCACGGTTAGACGAAAAGGTAATTGATACAGTAGCAGAATTAGGAATATCTAGCCAAGTAGATAACGCTGACAAAATTGATGTTGATATTCAAACAAACCTCTTAAAGCTAATTTTAGGGCAAGCAGATTCAGTAGATTTTACTGGACAAGGCGTAGTTATACAAAAAGACATCCGCCTGCAAGAAATTGAGGTGCAGACAGATAAAGTTGACGTGAATCCACTCAGCGCTATTTTTGGCAAGGTTGAATTAGAGCGACCGTTAGATGCTATTGCCAAAATTGTGATTACAGAACCAGATTTAAATCGCGCTTTGAATTCTGATTACGTGCTAAAAAAGGCACGTAATTTTAAATTGAATGTAGACGGGCAAACTGTAATTTTAGAAATGCAGCAAATGCAATTACAGTTACCAGGAGATAATAAAATGCTCTTCGATGGTAAAGTATTGTTGCATGAAAAAGGCGAAACACAGCCACTTAGTTTTACAGCTACATTTCGCCCCCGTACCCAGAAGCAACCAGTTATCGTTGAGAATTTTCAATGCGATCGCGGGGAGGGAATCTCTTTTGCGATCGCGCTGTCATTAATGGAAAAAGTCAAACAATGGATGGAGTTACCCTATTTCGATCTAGAAGGAATAGCACTCAGAGTTGAAGAAATGACGGCGCAAGCAGGTCAGTTAGCCTTACAATTACAAATAAGAATGAAGCAAATACCTCAAGATTTAATGTAAAAGAACCCTAGTTAATTAGAAAACATTTGTTAACAGTTGACGGTTAACGGTTAACTGTCAACTGTCAACTATTAATCGTTAATTCTGTTTGTCCATACTTACTCATAATCTTGCGGTAAGTAGCAATTATGCTAGGAATATAGCGCCACCAGGTTGCTATGAGGGCTACACTGAAAGTAGAGACAAAGCCGAAGGTGAAGAATTTCTCTAGAATTGACATAGAAATTGCCTTTGTAGATGGAACAAATATTAGAAAATTCTTAAGAACTGAATTGATTGTAGTTTTTGTATATTGAGGTCATCCTCTGTAAAAACACTGTAATTGTATTTTTATCGGGCGGAGCAGCTTTTCATGGTAGTCTACGCATAATCTCTTTCACTACTCAAACACCACAGTCTTATTCCCGTAAATTAAGACACGGTGTTGTAGATGCGATCGCACGGCTCTAGCTAAAACGACTCGTTCTAAATCTTTACCTTTACGGATCAAGTCGCTCACTTCATCGCGGTGGCTGATGCGGATGACATCTTGCTCGATAATGGGTCCAGCATCGAGTTCTGATGTCACGTAATGAGCAGTAGCACCGATAACTTTTACTCCGCGTTCGTAAGCTTTCTGGTATGGATTCGCGCCTACAAAAGCAGGAAGGAACGAATGGTGAATGTTAATTGCTTGAGGAAATCGGGTAATAAATTCGGGACTGAGAATTTGCATATATTTTGCCAGAACGATGAGATCGATGTCGTACTGGTGCAAAAGTTCTAACTGTTTTTCCTCTTGAGCCGCTTTGTTATCTTTGCTAACGGGAATATAGTAATAATCTATACCAAATTGTTTTGCCACCCATTCTAAATCGGGATGATTGCTAATAATTAGGGGAATTTCTGCGGCATACTCTTTTGCCTGTTGTCGGAGAATTAAATCGAATAAGCAATGTTCTTGCCGACTCACCCAAATAGCAAGGCGTGGGATAGTGTCGGAAAAGTGTAGTTGCCATCGAGCCTCTAGCGGCTGCGCGATCGCTCCAAAGGCAGGTGCAATTAGCTCTCGCGCTAGATGAAACCCTTCTAATTGCCATTCGATGCGCGTTAAAAACAAGCCAGCAGCAAAGTCTGTATGCTGATCGGCGTGGATGATGTTACCACCATTGGCATAGATAAAATTGGCAATTTTTGCAACTAATCCTTGTCGGTCGGGACAAGAAACGAGTAGAGTTGCTGTCAGTCTATTCATATTACTTAACCTTCGTTTGATGTATAAGAAAACCTTTATAAACTGTCTTCTATCTTCAGTACCAACGTAGTATTAGATATATCCAGTTTGAATTTCATTTCCTCTGGCGCTTGCCTCTGTATTGTCCGCAACTTAAAAGTGTGAAATAATACATAAGCAAGTTGGGGACTGCTGGGAGCGCGTGTGAGAGTATACGAGCATTCATAGCACTAGTCTGGAATAACTTTTTGGGCTGGCGTATTTCATTGTCAGAGTCTTTTGCGGCTTGGAAGCCACTAACAAGGTGTTACGGATAAATGTCGATTAGGTATGGCTTTCGGGTCAGGTCATTACAGGGTGTTCGGACTAAATAGCGCTCAAAAGAGCGTATTAACGATAACTTCGTTTATCGCGCTGCTAGTTTGGGGTAGCTGCTGAATTCTTTTCAGACTCAACCTGTTTTTAGAAAATGACTTTTTAGAAGATGATGCTACAAACAATTATTACTGCTGGGGCGACTTTCTATATTACAATCGCGGCTTGTCTGTTTACTCAGTGGGCAGACATCATGCAGCGAGACCTTGGCAAACGCTCTCAATTACTTCTACTCAGAATATTTTTAGTCATAGTCACTCTTTTTTGGCCAATTATCGTACCCATTGCTTATCTAGAATTGTTAATTAAAGTTAAGAAAGACAAAGAAAAAATGAGTTGGTTGGCGGAGCGATCGCCTGAAAGTTTTTCAGCAACAACCGCTGACGATTCATTGCTGTCATAGCTGATATCATTACCGTTATCATAATTGTCATCATTGCGAATAAAATAGCTTTTTCCTATAGTAAAAGCCCGCAAATGCGGGCTTTTTATTGAATGAAATATTTTGACTAAATTAGAGCTTGCAAATGTTCGATTAAATTAGGTGCTGGTACTACGCCCTCAATGCGATCGACTGGTTGACCTTGCTTAAATAGTACTAATGTGGGCAGGGCATGAATTTGATATTGACTGGCGAGTTGTGGATATTTATCAGTATCGATTTTCACAATACGGATTTTAGATTTGAGATGCTCGTTGACTTGTTCTAAAATTGGAGCCATCATCTGGCAAGGACCGCACCATGCAGCGTAAAAGTCTACCAGTACAGGCACATCCGCACCAGAGATCATTTCAGCAAAATTATTGAACTGCTGTTTAGTAGCCATGAGATTTAACTCAGTTTTTTTACTGTTATATCTCAAGTAGCGGTGAGTGGTGCGATCGATACGGGTGTAGGGTGTAGTGAGTGGCTGGTAGCTAGTGGCTAGTGGCTGGTAGCTGGAATTCCTCCCTCAACTTCCTCAGCTTCCTTGTCCCCCTTGTCCTCCTTGTCTCCCTACTCCCTACTCCCTACTCCCTGCTCCCTATTGATAAGATGGTTAGCGCGGTGGTTTAAGTGCGATCGCTAAGTGAGAGTATCTACGTAAGAGTCATTGTTTATGGAAGTATTGCCAGAGGATTTACAACGGTTACGCCAACAAGTCGCGATCGTTACCGGGGCTTCGCGCGGAATTGGACGGGCGATCGCTTTGAGTTTAGCCGCAGAAGGGGCGAACGTTGTCGTAAACTACGCAAGTTCTAGTTCCGCCGCTAAAGAAGTTGTAGCAGAAATTGAGGCGGCGGGGGGTAGCGCGATCGCAATTCCTGCTGATGTCTCGGATGCAGCTCAGGTAGATACTCTGGTGAATGCTGTTGTAGACAAATGGAAACGAATTGATGTTTTGGTAAACAATGCTGGTATTACCCGCGATACTTTGTTATTGCGAATGAAACCGGAAGACTGGCAAGCAGTCATCGACCTCAATCTGACAGGTGTGTTCCTGTGTACCAAAGCTGTCAGCAAAATCATGCTCAAACAACGCAGCGGGCGGATCGTTAATATTGCCTCGGTAGCCGGACAGATGGGCAATCCCGGTCAAGCAAACTATAGTGCAGCAAAAGCTGGGGCGATTGGATTTACTAAAACCGTTGCGAAAGAACTTGCCTCCCGTGGCATTATCGTCAATGCTGTTGCCCCTGGTTTTATCACCACTGATATGACTAGCAACATTGATTCTGAAGATATTCTGAAATATATTCCCTTGAGTCGTTACGGCAAACCCGAAGAAGTTGCTGGTATGGTGCGCTTTCTCGCCGCCGATCCTGCTGCCGGATATATTACAGGTCAAGTCTTCAACGTCGATGGTGGCATGGTTATGGCTTAAGAGCGATTAGCGTTTAGCAATTAGCTGTTAGCTAATTGCTAAACGCCAGTAGTTTCATTAGCACTCAACTCAAGAGAGTGCTAAATTGACTAATGGAAGCTTGAGGAAACGAAGCGTATGTCAAAAATCGTTGCGTTTGATGATGAATCGCGGCGGGCATTGGAACGGGGTGTGAATGCCCTTGCCGATGCCGTAAAAATTACCCTGGGTCCAAAAGGTCGCAACGTCCTATTAGAGAAAAAATACGGTGCGCCTCAGATTGTCAATGATGGGATTACCGTAGCTAAAGAAATTGAATTGGAAGACCCCCTAGAAAATACTGGGGCGCGTCTGATTCAAGAAGTTGCATCGAAAACCAAAGATGTAGCTGGAGATGGTACGACGACGGCGACAGTTCTTGCCCAAGCAATGATTCGTGAGGGGTTGAAGAACGTTGCAGCGGGAGCTAATCCAGTGGCACTGCGTCACGGAATTGAGAAGACCGTTGCCAATTTGGTAGAAGAAATTGCTGCTGTCGCTAAACCAGTTGAAGGAAATGCGATCGCCTCTGTAGCGACTGTCTCGGCTGGAAACGATGAAGAAGTCGGCGCGATGATCGCTGAGGCAATGGAGCGAGTCACCAAAGACGGTGTAATTACCGTTGAGGAATCCAAGTCTCTAACTACCGATTTAGAAGTGGTAGAAGGGATGCAGTTAGATCGAGGCTATATTTCTCCCTACTTCATCACCGACAACGAGCGGATGGTAGCAGAGTTTGAGAATCCTCGCCTGTTGATTACAGACAAGAAAATCAGCACGATTCAAGATTTGATTTCGATTTTAGAAAAAGTCGCTCGTGCCGGACAACCTTTGATTATTATTGCTGAAGATGTCGATGGAGAAGCTTTAGCAACTTTGGTTGTGAATAAAGCTCGTGGCGTGTTGAGCGTCTGCGCGATTAAAGCCCCAGGATTTGGCGATCGCCGTAAAGAAATGTTGCGCGACATCGCCGTACTAACTGGCGGTCAGTTGATTTCGGAAGAAATCGGCTTAAGCTTAGATACCGCTTCTTTGGAGATGATGGGTGTTGCTCGTAAAGTCATCATCGACAAAGAATCTACCACAATCGTCGCTGAAGGCGAAAATAAAGCTGATGTGGAAAAGCGCATCAGCCAAATTCGCAAACAACTAGCAGAATCTGACTCGGACTACGACAAAGAGAAACTGCAAGAGCGAATTGCCAAGCTAGCTGGTGGTGTTGCAGTGATTAAAGTTGGTGCAGCTACCGAAACCGAACTCAAAGACCGCAAACTGCGAATTGAAGACGCACTGAACGCGACGAAAGCCGCAGTCGAAGAAGGTATCGTCCCTGGTGGTGGTACGACCCTAATCCACTTAGCGAAGAAGGTGGACGAATTCAAAGCCAGCTTGCAAGACGAAGAAAAAGTGGCAGCTGAGATCGTCGCTCGAGCGCTAGAAGCTCCCTTACGCCAAATGGCTGACAATGCAGGAGTTGAAGGCTCTGTAGTCGTTGAGAGAGTGCGGGAAACCGATTTCAACGTCGGCTATAATGCGGCAACTGGAGAATTTGAAGATCTGATTGCTGCTGGCATTCTCGACCCTGCTAAGGTCGTGCGTTCGGCATTACAAAATGCTGGTTCTATTGCTGGTATGGTGTTAACGACCGAAGCCCTAGTCGTTGAAAAGCCCGAGAAGAAAGCCGCTGCTGCTCCTGACATGGGTGGTATGGGTGGCATGGGCGGCATGGGAGGTATGGGCGGTATGGGTGGCATGGGTATGATGTAATATCGTCTGCGTGCGTGCATAACCTTGGTAGGGGCGCACAGCTGTGCGCCCCTACAAAATAGACAAGGCGATTGGTTGGCGATCGCCCTCTAAATCTACTACCTTGCCAATAGTGCAACTTTGTGCATAACCTAAACCGTGTAGGTTATTTAAACATTGATTGGCTTGCTCTGCTGGAATTGATGCTAGTAAACCACCCGATGTCTGTGGATCGAATAAGAGAGAGTACCGAGCAGACTGGCTGACTGATTCCGCACGAGCGATGTTTAGATCGGTAATAAAATGAGCAATGCGTAAATTTTCCGCTTGCAGCGAACTGACAATCCCTTTTTGTAATGTAGCGATCGCGCCTTCTAGAGCGGGAATTGCTGCTAAATTTAAATCTACAGCCACTTGGGAAGCTCGAACCATTTCGTATAAATGTCCGGCAAGTCCGAAACCCGTAACATCAGTACAAGCAGTGGCTCCATGTGCCATTAAACAAGCAGCTGCGACTTGATTCGATTGCAACATTGATGTTACAGCGCGATCGATCCAATCTCCCTTAGCTTCCCGTTGCATCTCGGCTGCAAAAAGGGTTCCCGTACCGAGGGCTTTAGTTAAAATTAAGACTTGCCCCGCCAGCATCCCACCTTTGCGGAGAAGTTTGTCGGGATGGACTAAACCGTTACAAGACAATCCAAATTCTAATTCAGCTCCTTCAGTGGTGTGTCCGCCAACTAGAGGTGTCTGCGCGTCAGATAGCACCTTGACTGCACCGGAGAGTAACTGATAGAGAGTTTCTTCTGTTTTGGATTCTAAAGCGTAAGGAATGGTAGCGATCGCCAATGCACTTTGAGGTGTCGCACCCATTGCAAAAATATCGCTGAGACAATGGTTAGCAGTAATTTTTCCAAAAATATACGGATCGTTGATGAGACTGCGGAAATGATCTATGGTGTGTACCATCCACAATCCTCCTGGTACTTCCACCACCGCCGCATCATCAGGAGCATCTAGCCCGATAATAATATCTTGGCGATCGCACCAGTTAGTACTATCCTGCTTGATTTGATTGAGTACCCTTTCTAAAACTGTGCTACTAACTTTAGAACCGCAGCCAGCGCAAGGCATTTTTGAGGGAGTCGGGAGTGGGAGAGTGGGAGTCGGAGGATTTTGGATTGTGGATTTTAAGTTTTGACTTTTGACTTTTGACTTTTGACTTTTTTCTGCCATTTGCGGTAAATTGCTAAACCGTTGCATAAATTTGCGATCGATTGCATCTTTCCAGCGCCACAGCCAGCCAGTAGCGCCAAAACCAAAGTTTCCCCATGCCGCGATCGCTTTGCCGTCTCCCGTACCGATTAAACTTAAATATTGTTTCTGTGGTTTGTAAGGTTGTAAAGATTGCCCTAATATTGCCCGTCGTAGGTTTTTAAATAAAGGTTTACCCTGACGGACGGCAAAGACTCCAGCTTTAGGACGGGGATAATTTGCCATTGAAGCAATATCACCCGCCGCAAATACATCTGGATGGGAAATTGACTGTAGCGCATTGTTGACGAGAATAAAACCGCGTTCGTCAGTCGCGATTCCGGCGGCTTCCAGCCAATCGGGTGCAGAGGCTTGCGTCACCCAAAAAATGCGATCGCATTCTACCTGCAATCCAGATTCGCAGTTGATGGTATGGGATGTAGGGACGCACGGCTGTGCGCCCGTACGGGAGTCGGGAGTCGGGAAGGATTTTTTAATTTTACAAACGGTTTCTCTTAGATGTATTTGAATTCCTTTCTGAATTAAAATCTCTTGGCAGCGATGCCGTACCCAGGAATTGTAATTTGGCATCAATTCATCACCGCGTTGAAATAAATGAATTTCTAAATCTCGATCTTTCCTTTCCTCCCTGAATAAGAGAGAAGACTTAGCCCCCCTTTTTAAGCGGGGTTGGGGGGATCTGATAGACTGCAAATGACCCTGCATTGCCATTGCTAACTCGACTCCCCCAGCACCTCCACCGACAATTCCTAAGCGTAGAAGCCCCCCTTTACAAGGGGAGTTAGGGGGATCTGCTACGGTAACGTCTCTACACAATTCATCCCAATGTTGCAAAAACTGCGACACTGGTTTCGCGGGAATTGCGTACTCTGCTGCACCAGGTACGGAAA
The DNA here is from genome assembly GCF_000817735.3 of Scytonema millei VB511283. Lineage (NCBI taxonomy): Bacteria > Bacillati > Cyanobacteriota > Cyanophyceae > Nostocales > Scytonemataceae > Scytonema > Scytonema millei. Next base: position 538,591 of record NZ_JTJC03000001.1, read on the forward strand.
TTTGCGCCGGAGTGCTGCCAATATCAACGGAAAGTAGATCGTAGGCTACAGGCGGACGATTGGCACAAATAACTTTTTTATTGACTAAATCTAATCCAATAACGCGATCGCGATAGAATTGCACCTGAGCAAATTGAGCTAAACACCGCAGATCGATATGACATTCTTCATGCGTGTAGAATCCAGCTACATGTCCAGGTAACATTCCTGAATAGGGAGTATCTGACGCTTCTGTAATCAACGTGACTCGAATGCCTGGTATCGGTTTCATGCCCAGCATTCTCAGGACAATAGCATGGCTGTGACCGCCGCCAATCAGGACTAAATCTTTAGTAACAAGTTGCGATCGCTGCATTCACTCTCAAAGTAAAATATCTCTCATATTGATTCTGACAAATTAGCCAAGCTAAAAGTCGATTACTGATACGAATCTGTAGGGCTGCACAGCTGTGCGCCCCTACAAATGTATTTCTATGAGACGCGATCGCACTTATTTCTCATTTTTTGGATTAATGACTAACCAAACGCTCAATAAAATTGTTATCAATCCAAAAATTAAGCCAGAATTCACGGGTTCGCCGAGGAAAATATTGCCAAATAACAGACTGAAAACAGGAATTAGAAAAGCAACGGTTATTGCTCCAGTGGCACCGATGTTAGAAATTAGTTGAAAGTAGAGTGGATAGGCAATAGCAGTACACGCGATCGCCAGTACGACGACTGCAAAAATCGCTTCGAGCGAGGGAATTGTTTGAGGAAAAGTTGCAACAGCAACCGGAAGCAGCAAAATACTCGAACTAGTTAATTGTCCGAAGGCAGTTTCAGCTACTCGATCGTGTATAAATCTGCGACGAGCATACACAGCAGCAATACCATAGGAGAGAGCTGCAATTAAAGCCGATATTCCTCCTAGAATAACTGGGGATGTTAGCGGTAATGGACTCCACCCAACTAAAATAGCAACTCCAACAATCCCTAACACTAGTCCGATAACTTTGCGTTTGTTTAATGATTCTTTCAACCAAATAGCTGAAACGATCGCTGTAAATAGAGGAGCTGTTGCATTTAAAATTGCTGCAATTGAGGCATTAATGTTAACAACAGCGATCGCAATTAATAAAAAAGGAATAACATTGTTGAATAAACCTAAAAGAAGATAAGACTGCCAACGGCTTTTGAGCTTAAATGGTGAGGCGATCGCGCCAGATAAACCCAATACAACCGCTGCTAAAATAATCCGTAAGCTGATAGTAAAGAAAACTCCTAAAACAGGAGCTGCAATACGGATAAATAAATACGAACCACCCCAGAGCGCGGCAAGTAAAAATAAACGCGCCAGATCGATTAGTTTCATTTAAATTTTCCAGTGCGTTCTAGTTCTAGCAGCAACCGTTTTCGCCAAATGCCGCCGTTGTATCCAGTTAACTGTCCATCTTTGCCGATAACACGATGACAGGGAATCAGGATATCGATCCGATTCATTCCATTCGCTCTAGCTACGGCACGAATTGCTGTAGGTTGACCGATGCGTCGAGCCAGTTCGTCATAAGAGATTGTCGTCCCATAAGGAATGCGTTGTAACTCCGACCAAACTTTTTCTTGAAATGCAGTCCCTTGTAGAACTAAAGGAATTGTAAATTCGGTCAGCTTACCTGCGAAATAACGCGCCAGTTCATCTTTTAAATGCTCGATATGATGATTCGTCACAGGCAGAATTGGATAACCAAAATGCTTGCGAATTGTGGCATAGTGATGTTCGAGCATTTGCTTATCTGTATAGGCGATCGCGCATATTCCTTGACTAACCGCACCAACAAGTAAGGCTCCTAAAGGTGTTTCTAAAATTTGCGTGGCTACAAAGTCGCTGGTTTGGCTTTGTCCTGGGGGGACACCAAAGGCTTTGCTGAAGGCTTCTCTAAACCCACTATGAGATTCATATTGATTGGCAAAGATAACATCATCTAACGTGGCTCCCGCTCGGATTTGAGTGAAAGCATTCGCCAATCGTCTGCCGCGACACCATTCTACAAATGTCATGCCGTAATGCTCTTGAAACCAGCGTCTAACTCGTTCGGGAGTTGTTCCCAGCTCCCGCAGTTCTGCGGTTGTAATTTTTAGATCTGGTGCGGTTTCCACGCGCTGCATTAATGTCGTTACCCAATCTGGTAATGCTCCGTATACCAAGAGTGGATGACATCGTTTACAGGGACGATAACCTGCAAGCACGGCATCCCGAATTGTGGGAAAGAATTCAACGTTTTCCAGTTTTGCACGGGCAGGACAAGAAGGGCGACAGAAAATCCCTGTCGTGCGAACAGCGACAAAAAACACGCCGTCATAGCTAGCATCTTTGCTACAGGCGGCTTGTTCCATTTCAGTGCGTGATGGCAAGAGTTCTAGAGTCATTTGAACGGGTACGCAACTCGATTCCATATGGGATATTGTTACAAGCCCACGCATTGCCGTCTACCGAAAAAGCGACGTGACGTTTATCTTATACACTTTTTGTGAAGGATGAAGTGCGATCGCCAGTCAACCGTAAAACATACAGATACAATTATGAGAACAAGACTGCTAACAGGGGCAATATGCCAAAAATTACTGTTGAAATCCCAGAAGAACTCTCTGAGCAACTAGCTAGTGTTGGCGATCGCCTCCCCGAACTACTTGCTCTTAGTCTTCACCAGCCGCCCTTACCAGCTTACATTTATCATTACATTCTTAGCTTTTTAACTAGCAATCCTACACCCGAACAAATAGCTGCTTTTAGCCCTACACCTGAAATGGTGGCACGGTTATGTACTTTGCTACAACGCCACAAAGCAGGTGAAATTACAGATATGGAGCGTCAAGAACTAGATGAATACGAGCGCATCGAGCATTTAATTGTCACTATTAAAGCTGGTAATTTACCTTATCTAAAATCTAGGTCGTGAGCGTAACTTATATTCCAGTCGCGTTGCGTCGCTTAGTTGAAGAACGAGCAAACCATAGCTGCGAGTATTGTCTGCTTCCTGCGGGTTTAGCTTTTTTTCCTCATGAAGTTGACCACGTAATTGCAGAAAAGCATGGTGGTATAACGGAAGCTGATAATTTAGCTTATACCTGTTGGCGTTGCAACCGTCATAAAGGTAGCGATCTTGGTTCTTTCGATCCACAATTAGGAAGTTTCAGTTTTTTATTCAATCCGCGCCAACAAAGTTGGCTAGAACATTTCATTATTGAAAATTTTACGATCGCCGGATTATCGTCAGAAGGACGAACAACAGTGAAGTTGCTACAACTAAACAGTGATGAGCGAATAGCCGAACGGCAGAAATGGCTATTAGAAAATCTTTAGTAACACAAGTTATGGCGATCGCCTCCACTTTCTAATCGATCCATTCGAGTAATCCTAAAGAAGTAATACTACCGATTAAATGAGTCCCAATTAAGTTAACATTCGATAAAATCACCAAAATGTCTAAAGAACGAATTAAGTTTTGGCGATTGTAGATTGCAACTCCTTGAGGCACGGATAAGGATTTTGATAAGACTGCGATCGCGCTGACTTCAGATGCAACAAAAGCTATTAACATGCCGATAAAACTGACAATTAGACCAATTTTTAAAGCTTGAATGACTTCTTCTTTACGAGGATGAATCGTGCGATCGCTCGATTGCAAGCGTCTGGCTAAGCTTCGATCTCTAAAAGCCCAAACTATACTAAAAACAGCTAGTAATACCCCAACAATTGCTAAAAATATACTAAAACTAAGACCTACACTATTAGGGACTTCGCCAACATTGCGGCTAAGGATGGCAAATATTAAGGCAATTCCAGAGGTACTAGCTAATGCTAATTGTATCCAAAAGCTAAACCGACTAACAATGCGAAAAGCAGCAGCGAATCTTTGTTTGGTTGGTGTGGGTAAAGTGTCTTTGATTAATTCAGACATGGATGTTTCTCGCAGGCGTATTTTACCTTTGTTATAAAGAAGCTACTGAGAGAAATCATCAACCCAAAGTTAGCTGTTGGAATAATTTTATATATAATGACATATACCGTAGGGGCAGGTTCACCAGCAATCTCTGCATTTATGTAAAGATATTTGTAAACCTGCCCTTCTCGGGGTATTTGTCAAAGATCTGTTTTTATGTCGCGCAAAGACGCATACGCGGAGCGTTCTCGAAGAGTAGGCGCAAAGAAGGGCGCGAAGATATTTTGCTAGAACTACTTTGAGGGTTTGAAGTTGGAGAATTCGCAAATTGCACTGAAGGAACAATGCCGACAGTGATAACCTGGATTAGGAGGAAATATTTTACTAAACTTATACGGCTCTTGTTCGTAGTTATTAATATCTTGTTGGTGACGAGTTGCGATCGCAGCTAGCTGATTTTCAATTGCGTCAAGTTGGCTTGGTGTGACGCGGATTAGAGCAGATTTCTTACATTGTTCTAAATTATAAAATGAGGCAACTGCTGTATATTGAGGATATAAATAACGGGCAGCAACGAGATAGACAAATGCTTGTCTTTGGTCGAAAATAGATTTACCTGTTTTAAAATCGATAATATGTAATGTTTTATCTGATTCTGTTAAAATACAGTCCATCGTAGCATAAAGTCGAAATCGGTAATTTTGTTGTTCGATCCAAATTGGTTTAGGAAATCCTTCCTCACCACTGGTTAATTCGATGATATGTTTTCCTGCTAATAATGGATGAGCGTGATAATTTTTGAGAATCTGCGTTACTCGCTGCTGAACTTGTGCGGTTAATTTACCAAGTTTAAGTAACTGCGAGACTCTTTCCACACCATCTGGTTGAGTCAGAAATTGACGGTGACGGTGGAACTCGTAAACGCCTTTTTGCGCCAACAACCCGATCCGCTGCGGAATGCTAGCTTGAGTAAGCAAGGATTGAACGATCGGTTCTTTTTGCCTCGCCTTAATAAAACCCCGCTTCATTTGGCAATGCCAGCGTTCTTGTCCTGCGGCTGGGACAACTAACGACCACAAGTGATAACTAACAAAGGGTTGCCCAAGAATTGGCATCGTTCTCAGAAGAAACAACAAAAATACGGACTGTTTGACAAAGGCATGAAGTAAGAAACTTCTTGTACTATTGATGATGAATAGAGGGTGGCAAACTGTGAATGCCAGTCAGATCGGCAAAATTAAATTTGGTACTGACGGATGGCGAGGAATCATCGCTGACGATTTTACCTTCGCCAACGTCCGGCGAGTGACAAGGGCGATCGCAAGTTACCTAGAAACTGCATACACTAAAAGTAGACCAGTTTTGGTGGCTTACGACACCCGTTTTCTGGCAGAAAAATTCGCCCGCACCGCTGCTGAAGTTTTAGCAGAATTGGGATGGAGTGTGAAAATTACCGATCGCGACTGTCCGACTCCGGTAATTGCTTATAATGCCCGTTACTTAAACTCAGCAGGGGCATTAATGTTCACTGCTAGCCATAACCCTGCACCATATTGCGGGATTAAATATATTCCCGACTATGCTGGTCCTGCGACTCCAGAGATTACTGATACAATTGTGGCAAATATTTTTGGTGTGGAGGATACTTCACCAAAATTTATCCGCAATGACAGAATTTCTACTTTTAATCCCCAACCAGAATATCTAAAATTTCTCTACTCTCTGATCGATATCGAAAAAATTCGTCATGCGAGGCTGAGAGTCAAATACGATGCCCTCTACTCAACTTCTCGCGGCTACTTAGATACGGTATTGAGACACTGTGGTTGTGAGTTAGAAACATTCCACGCCTATCGAGATGTCTTGTTTGGTGGTGGAATGCCGGAACCAAAAGGCGAACAGTTAACTCAGCTAGTTGCAGCCGTACAAGCAGATGCCGCCGACTTAGGCTTAGCAACGGATGGAGATAGCGATCGCTTTGGTATTGTAGACGAATTGGGCAGTATCTTAACGCCGAATGCTGTCTTGTTAGTGCTTGCCCGTCACTTAATTGAGAACAAAAACAAAACTGGGGCGATCGTCCGTACCGTCGCCACCACACGTTTACTCGATAATTTTGCCGCTAAATACGGATTACCCTTGTACGAAACTCCTGTAGGATTCAAGTACATCGGGGAAAAAATGCGCGAAACCACCGTTTTGATTGGCGGCGAAGAATCGGGCGGTTTAAGCATCATCGGACATATTCCCGAAAAAGATGGGATATTAGCAAATATGCTAGTCGCTGAGGCGATCGCCTATACGGGTAAGCCATTGAGTCAACTAGTTGCAGAAGCAATTGCCGATGCTGATGGTCCCCTGTACAACCACCGCATCGATTTGCACCTCAGCGATGCCCACAAAGCCGCCATTATTGACAGTTTTACTCACAATCCTCCCAGCGCGATCGCCGGAATTGCCGTTAAAGAAGTGGGGCGCAAAGACGGAGTTAAACTGTATTTAGCAGAGGGTAGTTGGATACTCTTACGCCCTTCGGGTACAGAACCCCTCATGCGCGTCTACATGGAAACCAACTCTCTCGACAAGCAAGATCGAATTGCGATCGAAATGCAACGGTTGATTCGGCAAATTGGTAGTTGGTAGTTGGTAGTTGGTAAGTCAAAAGTTAAAAGTTAAAAGTCAAAACTGAGGAATCAGGAGTCAAAAGATAGGAGAAATATAAACACAAACTCTCACTACTCCCGACTCTCTACTCCCCACTCCCTACTCCCTAATCTATGAAATCCCTCGCTAGTTTTCTCACTTCTTCGGTTGTCGCTGTTTGGATTGTGGCAATCTCGCTACTATCTATGCAAAATGCCGATCCAATTCGGCTGAAGTTTTTACGCTATCAAACAATTCAATTACCCGTTGGTTTTGTTTTGGCTGTTAGTGCTGGTGTAGGAGTCGTCGCAACAGCTTTGATGCAGCCTCTATGGGGTATGGGTGATACGCCTGCACGATCTATTGAGGACGATATTGAAGATGAGTTTTCTTTTGATGAATAGCGTAGAAACGTTACATCTCATGTAGAGACGATACATGTAACGTCTCTATACGATCTTCTGGTACAGATCCGTTGTGGTGGGTTTTGGCGTACCGTTTTTCAGGATCGATACCTTTGAATGTGGGGGGTATCCAAACGCGGACAACGAGTAGAGCTGCTAATACCAGCAAAAAAGCACATGCAGCCAAAATTTGATTCCAGGGTACTTCCAAAACTCCCCGCACGATCACTTCTCTTAATACAGATACGATCGAGACTTCTACAGCGACACCAATCGACACTCGCTGTTCTTGCAGGTAAATAATTAGCAGTCGAAACAACTCAACCAGAATTAATAAAAAGAGAATATCAGCAGTGATTTGATGAAAGTTGAGGGGAGGTAACAGCATAAAGAAGATTCCCCTCAGTTGAATTGCCATCACACAGAACAAACCGACGCACAGAGAAATGACAATTAAATCCTGAATTGTTTCTAGGCTACGCACGATCGCACTACGATTGAAAAATTCATACCAATAATGCAATGGGCTTTTTAAAGGTTGATTCATTGGAAAATCCTCCTGTGTGCGGTTAGCTCGTTATGCTTACATTAACTTATGTTTTTAAGTTTTAAGTTTTGAAAAAGTTATATAAATAATTATTGTCCTCGATCGCAAGCGATAACTACGACTATTTACAGAAGACGGGTAATCGTTGCTGTGTTGAGTATCTGGAGCGATCGCCTGCCAAATTTTTTTCAAGATAGGTAAACATACCACAGAGATTTTGTTCTCTAAGCACATCTTTCCTTAGGAGGATTTGGGAAATTATGTGCGATGATTTCATGGAAAAAGTTTGTTTGAGGTGTAACTTGCATGAAAGCTAGATATCTATCATTCATAGGTATGGCGATCGCAGTGGCATTGAGTGGTGGTGCTGCTTGGGCGCAATCAAGTTCTGTACCGAAAGAAATCCAGCTTTCACAGGCAGATAGCCCGTCCCAAAGTCCGACTCAACCAACTCAACCCTCCCAGTCTCAGCCACCGACTCAAAAACCAGCCCAATCACAGGTTAGTCAGAAAGAACTGCAACAATTTGCTAACGCAGTCAAAAAACTACAACCAATTCAAGAGAACGCCCAAAATCAGATCGTTCAAGCAATTCAGCAGGAAAATTTGAGCGAAAAACGATTTGGTGAAATTTACCAATCGCGCCGAAACCCTCAAGCGCAGCCCACAGCTAAAATTACCCCTGACGAAAATAAGAAGTTCGACCAAGCCAACGCGAAAATCGAAAAAATCGAGCAGTCCACCCAAGGGCAAATGGAGCAAGCTGTCAAGGGCGAAGGTTTAGATATTCAGCGATTCAATCAAATCTTTCTCACTCTGAGACAAAACCCAGACTTGCTGCAAAAAGTGCGAGAAATGGTTAAGACTTCCGGGTAAAGAGTTAACAGTTGACAGTTGACAGTTAACCGTTAGCTGTCAACTGTTAACCGTCAACCGATCACAGCCAATTCCCTACCAAAACGTAGGGTGCCCAGTAAACTGGATGGCGATAGCGGGGATTTTGTAGTAGAGCGAGTTGAGCGCGGCGGAGTGCCTCGGCTTTTGTCATTTCAGCCGTAGATAGCTCCTGGTAAAACTGACTCATTAATGGTACGGTAGCGGCATCGCTGACATACCAGAGAGTCGCCAAGGTGCTACGCGCTCCGGCTCGTACTGCTACTCCAGCCATACCAAGCGCAGCTCGTCTATCTCCAGCGACGGTACGACAGCCGCTTAACACCAGAAGTTCGATCGCGTTTGGTCGTTCTAAGTCCGAGCTAGGTTCGCGTACCCGCAGAAGTTCGTCTAACTGCTTAACATTGATCGGTCCATCCCAAGCGAGAATATATGTTTGATCGGCTTGCGAGCCAAACTGAGCGTGACTGGCGATATGGACGATGGAAAAAGGCAGAGATTTAATTTGGTTTCTGAGCGATGTGCTAGTGAAATTTTGATTGAGTAGCTCTCTTCCTGGCACTTCCGAGCGAATTTGATTCAGCTCTAAGGCTACATTCGTCAGCGCTGGATAATCTCCTCGCGGTTCGGTCAATCCAGCAGTCAAGGCTCTCAAACGCTCTCGGCTTAAAGGTTGGGGCTGGAGTAATTCTAGACTGGGTGTGAGAGCGACGCTATATTTTTGAACGAGAAACTGTTTGCCATCGTGCAGAGCCGCCATTGGTAGTTTCTGCAAGGAAATATCCAGCACGAATACCAAAGTTTTTACACCACTCTTATCGATGTCAGCGGCGGCGGGTCGGATTAACCAGTCATAAACTTGTTGGGAGAGAGTCAAAAAGTCTTGAGAATAACGGATCACTAAATTTTGCCGTAACTGGTCGATCGCGCTTTCGACTTGAGTGCGAGGTAAAGCCGTGGCATAATGGCGTAAAGGTTGCTTGGGCAAGCTGAGAATAACTTCCAAACGGTCTTCTAAAATTACCGGATAAATCACAGCCGCTTGAGGATCGACGCGATCGATTTGAGTGGGCTGGGTATCCAAACAAGCTGCTCGAAAGAAATCGACGAGTTCGGCAGCTTTGAGAGATTCAAAGACGCTACGCGCTTGGTTGAGATTGTCTTGGCTCGGTTGAGTGCCATCATCTTGCAGCAGCAACCCGACAAACTGCCGATACACGGGTTCTACGCTCTCGCGGAAAGAAAACTGCACGCTGGGGTTGATGCTAACAAGATCGTTACGCAGAGATTGGAGAGTTTTCACCGCATCGGCATAAGCCGCGATCGCACCTTTATTATCTTGCTCCGCTTTCAGCAGCCTTCCTAACTGCCATTGCCAGCTATAAGCAATATCTGGAGCATCGATTGACTGAGTAATCGATAGTGCTTGCTGAGTCAGTTTTTTTGCCTCTGCCAACTGTCCCACCTGTTCGTACAATCCACCCAAGCTACCCAAAGCATAAGCTTCAGCTCGCGGATCTTTCAAACTCCGTGCCTGTTGCACCGCAGTCGCTAAGACTTTGGCAATTTCTTGGGTTGACGGTTGACGGTTAACGGTTGACGGTTGTTGCTCCTCTGCGCCTCTGCTTCCCTGCGTCTCTGCTCCCTCAGCTTTCTTCCCCCTACTCCCTGCTCCCTGCTCCCTGCTCCCTAACTTCATCAAACTATCCGCAAAGTTAATATGCGCGTAAACCGTAGCTCGGCTGGGAGGTAGTTGGGCTAGTTGAGTTTCGATTTGAGGAATTAATTCTCGGGCGGCTGAATCTCGTTGAGTTTGACTTAATACTTGCAGTTGATTGAGTTGAGCTTGAAGCTTAGTATTGGCAGTAGGAGCAGACTTTTCTGCTTGTTGATAGTAGTCTAAGGCTGCGTCGGTGTCTCCTTGAGCGCTGACCGTGTTACCTAAACTCAAGAGCGTTGCTGCGGTTTCTGGCGCAGAAGGTAGGCTTTGGGCAATTTGCAAACTTTCTTGTAGGGTTTTGCGAGACTGTTCCAGATCGCCAACTTGTTGTAGGACTTCTCCCAGGCTGCGCAAACTGACTGCTTTAGTGAGAGAAGCGGGAGTGTTACGCAGAGATTGGTTGAGTTCGGTCGATTTTGTCAAGGCACGGCTATAAAGCCCCATCGCCCGTAACGCTTGGACGGAATTAATCTGACTGCGGATCTCTCCTGCTTTATTACCAACTTGAGTATAGAGCGCTGCCGATCGCCCCCAAGTCTCGATCGCTGTTTCTGCTTCCCCTGTTAGTAGTTGCAATCTGGCTTGGATGTCTAAAGCTTGGGCGAGAACTTCTTGGGTGCGGGAGTCGGTAGGGGCGCACTGCTGTGCGCCCGTACAGGGGAGTCGGGATTCGGGGGTTTTCTCTGCTGCGTATCCGAGCAACTTGAGACTCTCATCGATCGCCTGTTTTGCTTCTGTCCAAGCGCCGAGTTGTTGATATGTTAGCGAGAGATTACTCAAAGCTAGGGCTTGCTTGAGAGTATCGTTTTTAGCACGGTAGTCTTGCAGTGCTTGTTGCAAGACATTGACTGCCTCTGCATACTGACCCGTATCGTAAAATGTTTTACCTTGTTGCAAGCGATCGCCCGTCTGTGCAATTGGGATTGACTGACTGGGAATCGTTGCAGATGGAGCGGGAATTTTGGCGATCGCGGGTACTTGTGTCGTACACAGCAATGCTACCAGGGCAAATAAGCTATATATAATTCGTTTTCTGTTGAAATAGATAGGCTCTAGTTGCGATCGAAAATGGGAAGAAACAGATTTTTTTCTATGCGAGTTTTTCATACCATTGATTTTTAAACGCGATAACGACGATCTGTAGGGGCGCACAGCTGTACGCCCCTAAAAATTGTGCGCCCCTACAGATATGTTTTGCATCCTTTTCCTACCGATCCTCACGGACGATTTCTATGTACAACTGGAGGACTAGGGGGAATCGTACCATTTACGGCTCAAAACCAGCATTAACTAGTCATGAATATTTAGCCGTAAATTTTCAATGACAAATTTTAGATTGTGAATTTCACGAACCTTGGCATGAGGTAGGTGAACTGTATCCGCGAGTGGTAGCTGAGGGTGCAGTCGTCAGGATCACCTTGCCATCGAGATCGAATTGCCAAGATGTGGCTTCCTGAATGGGTTCTACAGGAGTTGTTGCAGTCTGCGTTACCTCTGGGATACTTGACTCTACTGCGGCACGGTTTTGAGTTTCCGGCGTTTGCAGAGTTGCCCAATCGGTGAGGAGAGCATCAGGACTGAGTTTATCCCCTGGTGCGGGGGGTAACCCGCCACGTCCGGCGACGGTGAAGCGATTCTCTACTCCCGAAGGACACCCGGCTGCGACTAACGTGGAGGCATCGACCAATCCCGTAGGTAGTTCCACAATGTCTCGACTGGGATCGATATCAGCAGCGTTAAAGGTGACAGTACCGCTCAGAGAAGGATTAGTTTGAGAGATTGCGGTAATGTCGTTACTGGGTAGGCGGCTAGGATCTAACTGTGTCGGATCGTCAGTTCCCAACAAAGCCTGGAGTTCTTGACGCGAGAGTGGCGTGAAGCCAACGATACTATCGGCTGTAATATCGACCCTACCACCATTGCCACTGAATGCATTTGCAGTGATATCGTTATTGCCATCAGAGTTGGCAATGATGAGGGGAGTATTAATTGTGATATTACCCCCATTACCAGGTTGTCGGTTCGTCCCTGCTGTGGTTGATATTTGACTGTTATTACGCAGTCGTATTCCTTTGTTAGCTCGTAGTTGAATGTTACCGCCATCGCCTGAAGTGGTGATGGCAAAGATGTTACCTCGATCGAGGTTGAGCGATCGCACATCTACATCGATATTGCCTGCACTACCCTGTCCGACGAGGCTGCTGCTATTCAATTGAGCGCCATTAGTTAAAGAGAGCGATCGCCCCCGAAGGCGAATATCTCCACCTTGGCGATCGCCTCTTAACTCTGAAGTTCCTGAAATACTACTGAAAACGCTACTGGGAAGGTTATTGGTTCCTACACCATCCAAAACAATAGCATCGCGGGCATCAATCGTGACGTTGCCAGCGTTGCCTTGACCGAGGGAGCTAGCAGAGATTATCCCACCATTAGTCAAAGATATGGAGCCAGCTGCTACATTGACGTTACCACCATTGCCTACAGCTTGCGGTTGAACGGCGCTGAAAACCCCGCTACTAAATCCTCTATTACTCGTTCCATCAATGGAGAGGAGATCGCGGACATCGAGCGTGACGCTGCCAGCATCTCCTTGGCTAAAGGTGCTAGCAGAGATATTGGCTCCGTCTTTTAACGATAAAGAGCCTGTCGTGAGGCTGACATTGCCACCTTTGCCTACGCCTCCTTCCAAATTGCTGAAGATCCCGCCGCCAACCAGTGGACCTGTACCATCGAGATTAGTGTTATTTGCTACATTGACTGTAATGTTACCAGCGTCTCCTTCACCCCCAGAATTAGCATTGACTTGAGCGCCATCATTTATGGATAGCGATCCAGCACTCAAGTTAATGTCACCCCCCTTGCCTTTGCCAGTCGCTTCTACGGTGCTAAAAATGCCACTTCTGAAGTTGCGATCGATCTCACTAATGCCAACCAAATCGACAGCATCGCTCACATCGATCTCTACATTACCTGCATTGCCCTGCCCCGAGGTACTAGTCGTGAATTGAGCGCCATTAGTCAAAGAGAGCGATCGCGCTTTGAGCTTAATATCGCCACCTCTACGTCCGCTTTCCGGTTCGGATGTTCGATCCAACACGCTTAAGACTGAGCTAGGCAAACCATTAGAGCCTACTCCGTCAAATGAAACGCGATCGCCAGCCGTAATTGTAATATCACCTGCACTACCCCCACTAGTAGAAATGGCTTGCAATATCGAACCGCCGCTGGCAGAAATTCCCTCGGTGGTATTGACTTCTATATTGCCAGCATTACCTTTTTCCCTGGTTGAAGTCGCTATTTGCGTTCCATTTGTTAACGACAGCGATCGCCCATTGAGGCGAATATTTCCACCCAAGCGATCGCTTTGTATCTGTGGAATCTCGCCTAAAAAAGTAGAATTGCTCGGTATGTCTGATGGTAGAGCTAAAATGCTCGCTACTGCACCTCCATCAAAAGAAATGCGATCGCCAGCCGTAATTGTGACGTTACCAGCATTTCCCTGACTGTAGGAAGCAGCCTGCAACACTGAGCCGCCACTCACAGAAATACTTCCTGTGGTGTCAATTTGAATATTACCTGCATTACCTCTACCAAGAGTGGAAGTGGCGATTAGCGAACCGTTAGAGAGGGACAGCGAGCCTGCACGGAGGCGAATGTCTGCACCGTTGCCAATCCCCGATGGTGCTACAACACTCAATAATCCACCACTAACTCCGGTAATGGATACTCGATCTCGGGCTTGGATATCAACCCTACCAGCGTTACCTTGTCCGTTAGTGAGCGAACCAACTTGGGCATTACCGATAATATTTAAAGAACCTGTGGCGATCGAAATATTACCAGCATTTCCCGAACCGAATGTTGAGTTTTGGATACCGCTACTAGAAGTTGAGGAACTCGTGCCGTCCACGGTGACTGTATCTCTAGCATTAATTTCTATATTTCCTGCTTGAGAGTCAACTGTCCCTTGAAATATTCCAACCACCAAGCTACTTCTATCTGAAATACTGAAGTTTCGAGCATTGACGCTAATGCTACCACCATTGCTGGCAACCGTTCTCACATTGGCTGCGTTTGTGAGCGATATGTCTGATAGGGTTAAATCTGTAGGAAAGCTGAAGCGGAAACCACTGGGATCGGGATTAATTCCTACCACACCTGGAGCGGCGACTGCACCTAATTCTACACGTCCACCCGCAGCAGTTATGTCTCCGCCTTCTAAGCTGATATTCCCACCAATTAGCCCTATCGTTCTCCCAGGCTGTACCTGTAAACCGAAAGTACTAGCACGATTGACGATATTCCCTGGATTCGTGCCAAATTGCAAACCCAAGGGAACGCTGACGGTGAGTAGCGGCGCACCTGTATCTGGGGTAGCGCTAAACTGCGTTCCATCAGCAAAGTCGATACTGTTAGCTGTCGTGGCAATGAAGGAACCACCGACTATGAGTCTGGCGTTTTGACCGAAAATAATCCCGTTGGGATTGAGTAGGAATAAATTCGCCGTACCTCTTGCTGCTAAAATGCCGTCAATCTCAGATCTGGAGCTACCCGTAACTCTGGTGAGGATATTTTGAATATTTGCTCCGTTGTCAAATAAAGCTGCCCGTCCATTGGGGATGGAAAATTGCTCGAAGCTATGAAATAAATTACTTCCCCGCGTGGCTCCACCAGAAATTGTATCTATACCATCTGGGCTGGAGTTGACTATAGAATTATCTACGCCTAGAGTATTATCAGGTCTAATTGGGCTATCCGGTGGAACTTGAGCTAGCGTAAGACTCCCACTAGCGATCGCGCTTCCTACCACTACACCAACTAATCCTAGCCTGAGTGCCTCACACCAAAATATTCGCGTCATTTCTCCTCTTCCTGCTCGTTCCGCTTGTATCTTTTTAGACAACTAACTTAGTGTCCAAGGCTACACTGCCTAAAGAGATATTGCCAGAAAAGTCATCTATCTGTGATTAAGAATGCTTGCAAGGGTGTAGCGAAGTTGAACGAAGCGATCGCATTATTTCTATCTAAAGCAATTCGCGATCGCATATATGACACTGGTAGGGGCGCACAGCTGTGCGCCCCTACAGTCTGTAGGATAGAAAAGTATTCATTAGCGATCCCAAGTGGCTACAGAAAAAATTTCCGTCTCTCTCTCCTCATCTTTGGTGAGATTTATTGAGACTTACAAGAATACACATCAGCATAAATCCCACTCTCAGGTAATTGAAACAGCCTTGCAGTTGTTGCAGCAGGAGTTAGAAGCAGCTTACCGCAAAGCAAACCAAGAGATTGATTTTGATTGGGAAGTGACTGTTGCTGATGGTCTTGCCGATGAAACGTGGTGAGATTTACTCTTAACCCATCAATCTACATCTTCAGCTTTGAGCTATGAACTAGGGCAGGAAGTCGGTGTTGTCTTTAAATGACTTGATGATGTGGTATCGCCGCTAGTAAGAATTATCGCGCCGTTGCGATCGTATTGCCAGGATGTGGCTTCAGTTATGGTTTCTACGGGTGGAGTAGGTGTAGTATTAGTTGCTACTGGGGTAGTTGTTTCTACTGCGGCACGGTTTTGAGTTTCTGGTGTTTGCAGAGTTGCCCAATCGGTGAGGAGGGCATCAGGACTGAGTTTATCTGCTGGTGCAGGGGGTAAGCCGCCGCGTCCGGCGACGGTGAAGCGGTTTTCGGCTCCAGATGGGCATCCTGCTGCGACTAAAGAGGAGGCATCGACCAATCCTGTTGGTAGTTCCACAATATCGCGGCTGGGGTCGATATCGGCAGTATTAAAGCTGACAGTACCACTGAAGGAAGGATTTGTGAGGGAAATTGCTGCTACATCATTACTAGATGAGTTATTTAAGAAGTTGAGAAAGTCCTCTGCTGTGGGTGTATCAGTGCCTAACCGAGATTGAAGTGTTTCACCGTCAATTCGGTTTAGTCCAAAAATGCTTTGAGCATTAATTTCGATCGTACCGCCTTTGCCATTAAAAGCATTAGCAAAAATATCGTTATTACCCTCTTGCTCTCCTTGACCAGCAATAACCAAGGGAGAGTCAATTGTAATGTTGCCACCATTTCCACCTTGTCCCTCGCTTCCTGCTTCGGTTGTGATATAACTACCTTTGCGTAACCTCACACTTTTACTTGCTTGCAATCGGATATCCCCACCGTCACCTGATTCAGAGCTGGCGAGGATACCACCGTTATCGAGATTAAGGGTGCGAACGTTTACAATGATGTTCCCTGCATCTCCTGTTCCAAAGTTACTGGCATTCAATCGACTATTATTGCTAAGAGAGAAAGATCGGGCTTTAATGTCAATTGTACCGCCGTTACCCACTGCCCCAGTTTGAACTGTAGTGAAAACTCCGCTGCTACCACTAGCACTGAAAGCATCGCGCACGTCAATAATTACCTTGCCACCATTGCCACGTCCACCTGACAGTTTATTCTCATGTCCCTCGATAGCAGCAATAATTTGAGCACCATCAGTGAGAGAGAGCGATCCTGCTTTGATGTCAATCGTACCGCCATTGCCTTCTGCTTCAGGCGACACAGAGCTAAAAATATAACTACTTGAGAGCAAAATAAAATTATCTGCTTGCAAGAAGACGTTTCCAGCATCTCCTTCTCCAAAAGTGCCAGCAGTCAATGAAGTATTATTCTCTAATGAGATCGAGCGCGCTTTGAGCGTGATGTCTCCACCTCGACCTGTGCCTCCTACTTCCAAGCTACTAAATACACTACTTCCGTCAAAAGTAATACGATCGCTAGCAGTAATAGTTACGTTACCTGCATTTCCCCGTCCGGCATTACTAGTCTCCAGTAGCGAGCCATTGGTGAAAGAAACTGTTGGTGCTGAGATTTGGATGTCGCTACTATTACCTACTGCATTAAAATCTGTATTCGTCAAAATCGCACTTGCCGAAAAAGAAATCGAGTCATCCGCTTCGATAGAAACAACTCCTGAGTTGCCTTGTCCATTGGCAAAAAAACCAGCTTCTATCTGCGTTCCCTCGTTTAAGGACACGGTTTTAGCTTTGATGCGGATATTGCCAACATCTCCCTTTGCTGGTTGTCTCTCCAGACTTCCTATATTGCTCACAAGCTCGCTGTCTGATAAAGAAAGTGATTGTGCTGTAATAGTTATGTTGCCCGCATTTCCCTGTCCGGCATTACTGGTTTTTAGCAGAGAGCCATTGGTGAAAGAAACTGTTGGTGCGGAGATTTGGATGTCGCTACTATTACCTACTGCATTAAAATCTGTATTCGTCAAAATCGCACTTGCCGAAAAAGAAATCGAGTCATCTGCTTCGATAGAGACAATTCCTGAGTTTCCTTGTCCGTTGGCAAAAAAACCAGCTTCTATCTGCGTTCCCTCGTTTAAGGACACGGTTTTAGCTTTGATGCGGATATTGCCAACATCTCCCTTCGCTGGTTGTCTCTCCAGACTTCCTATATTGCTCACAAGCTCGCTGTCTGATAAAGAAAGTGATTGTGCTGTAATAGTTATGTTACCTGCGTTTCCCTGTCCGGCATTACTAGTTTTTAGCAGAGAGCCATTGGTGAAAGAAACTGTTGGTGCTGAAATGAGGATGTCGCTACTATTACCTACCGCATTAAAATCTGTATTCGTCAAAATTTCACTTGCCGAAAAAGAAATCGAGTCATCCGCTTCGATAGAGACAATTCCTGAGTTTCCTTGTCCGTTGGCAAAAAAACCAGCTGCTATCTGCGTTCCCTCGTTTAAGAGCACAGTTTTAGCTTTGATGCGGATAGTGCCAACATTTCCCTTCGCTGGATTTCCCTGGGAGCTGCCTACATTACTGAGGAGAAAGCTGTTATTTAAGGAGACAGTATCTTGCGCCCGCACGTCTATGCTACCTGCATTACCTTGTCCAAGGGTGGAAGTTGTAAGTCTCGCTCCATTAGTTAATTCTACCGATCGCGCCTTAATAGCGACATTACCACCGTTACCAGTAGCGTTTTCCCTAACACGGCTGAAAATTGTACTGCTATCTAAGGAGACGCTATCCGCAGCAGTTATATTAACATTGCCTGCATTACCAGTGCCAAAGACGCTGGCAGAAATCACACCACTATCAGTTAAGGATAAAGAACCAGTATTAATGTCAATATTGCCACCTTTGCCTGTGCCACCCTCGTCTACATTGTTGAAGACCCCACTAGAAAACCCTCGCTGGCTTCGTCCGCCAATTGCGATTGTGCCTTGAGCATTAACGTCTATATCTCCTGCTACAGCCCCAACCACTTCTTGATTTTCGCCAATGCCAGCAACTAGTTCGCTACCTCCAAATAAATTTAAGTTACGGGTATTAACTGAAATATGACCACCACCTCCAGCACTGACATTAACTATTGAGTCATTGGTCAGCGATATGTCTCCTAAAGTGAGGTCTGTAGGAAAGCTGAAGCGAAAACCACTGGGATCGGGGTTAATTCCTACCACTCCTGGGGCGGCTACTGCGCCTAATTCGATTCGTCCGCCTCTAGCAGTTAACCAACCGCCTTCCAGATTTATGCTTCCGCCAATCAACCCCAGGGTTTTTCCTGGTTGTACCTGCAAACCTACAACAAAATCGTTGCTGTCAGCAGATCGAGAACGATTGACAATCTCCCCTGCACCAGCACCAAACTGTAAACCCAAGGGAACGCTGACGGTGAGTAACGGCGCACCTGTACCTGGTGTAGCACTAAACTGCGTTCCATCAGCAAAGTTGATACTGCTTGCTGTCGTCGCAATAAACGAACCACCAACATCCAATCTGGCATTCGGACCGAAAATAATCCCGTTGGGATTGAGCAAAAATAAATTAGCTGCTCCGTTGGCTCTAATCAAACCATCAATATCAGATACAGAGCCACCTGTAACCCTACTAAGAATATTTTGAATATCTAAATCATTGCTAAAAATAGCTGCTCCGTTGGTCGGAACCGAAAACCGATCGAAACTGTGGAATAAATTACCACCCTGCCTAGTTCCACCAGTAATTGTCTGCTCACCGCCACTGATACCACTGACAGCAGAACCAACAGTATTGTCTGGAACAACTTGAGCCAGCGCAGGACTCCCAAATACAACAGCACTTCCAAATACGTTAGCGAAGCTTAACGAAGTTATCGCACCAAACAACCCTAGCCGCGCGCACCAGCGCCCAGCAACTGAAGATATTTGCAAATACATCTCTGCTATATAAATATTTAAGTTAATACCGATGACAGATGCCAAACCACCAATAACTATAAAATATTCACCGTAATAAAATAAAGCCCTAAAATCTGGAGAAATTGCGATCGCGCTACTTCCCCATACAACCAGGACAAAAATGTGCGATTCATCACATTTGCCCTTTATTTACACCATCTTCAGGAAAAAATCCAGACTAATTTGTAGTATTTACAATAAATGAACGAACCGAACTTTCGATAGAGGGAAAGCCGTATTATAAAAATACTTAACTTAATTTTTCCCTAATTGAAGTGCGATCGCGTCGTTTGCTACTCTCTGGCTTAGTTGAATTTCTATCCAGAAAAGCTAATCGGTATAAAAAATATCTGTCTACGGAGAACTGCAATGAAGATTAAACCGTGGCTGAAGTACGTAATCCCGATCTTGGCAATTGGTTGTTTTGCCCCTGTAGTCCCTACAACGACGCAGGCTGCACCCGCTAAAGCAGTCCAAAATGCCCAGTCCGATTACGATAACTTCATGCGACAAGGCTATCTTGCCACTGCTCAACGAGACTATGAAACAGCTCTAGTCAATTTTCGCAAGGCTCTCAACCTCCGGCAAGGAAACCCCTACGCTACCAGAGCAATTAACAACATCAGTAGCTATCTTTCGCAGCGCGGCGAAGCTACAATTTCCTTCGTACCCCCGGAGTGGGGCGCACCAGGAAACCGAGTTGGTGGTGCAACGCGGGGCTGTTTTAGTGGCAAACAAGCACTCACAGCTTTAGTTCCAAATACTAATACGGGAACGACGATCGCCGCCCAACCTACCTTATCGTTCTACGTGCCTGCAAATAAAGCCGAACAACTAGAATTAGTCGTACTCAACGATAAACAAAAGATCCTGCACAAATCTATTGTTGCTTCGCCAAAAACACCAGGGATTGTCAGCATCAACATGGCGAAAATGTCAGGTGCGCCATCTCTAGAGACGGGGAAAAACTATCAATGGTATTTCTCCATGATTTGCGATCCAAAAGACCGTTCGGCAGACGTAGTTGTAGACGGCTGGATTCAACGAGTTGAAGCCGATCCGATTCTGCAAAGCGAAATTCAAAAAGCCAAACCGAGCGATCGCGTCTCTTTATATGCGGCAAATGGCATTTGGTACGATACAGTAGCGGCAATGGTGGCAAGCCGTCAATCGACACCCAATAATTCAACCGTATCGCGAGAATGGTCGGATTTACTCAAATCTGTGGGATTGGGTGCAGTGGCTCAGGCTCCAATTGTATTGCTGAATTAAGATTCGTTCAACTCACTCGATCGAACAAAGCAATTATGCCCCTTGTCCCTAAAGCACCCCATGATTACGATAATTATGGACGTGCTTAGGGAATTCTTGCTAATGGTCAGTTATCAGGGAGCAGGGAGCAGGGAGCAGGGAGCAGGGAACGGGGAACAGGGGGAAGAGAGTTGAGGGAGTAGTGACTAATGACCAACTACCAACTACCAACTACCAACTACCAATGACCAATGACCAACAACAGTCATAATGCAAGATATGATAAATCAATATAAATATGCGCTTATTATCCAAAGCTTCTCAATTGAGTCGTCTACGTAAAATTACAGAGGCGATCCCACCCATATTAGTTGCTAGCGCAGCCGTCTGTGGCTTAGTTATTGGCGTGCGTCACTTAGGACGACTAGAAGGACTGGAGCTAAACTATTTCGATCGCTTCGTTCAACTGCAACCTGATGAAGGTGCCGATCCGCGCTTGCTGGTGGTTGCCGTCACGCAAGACGATATTCAAGCACTGGATCGCTGGCCCGCGTCCGATCGCACTATAGACCAGCTTTTACAAAAACTCAAACAATATCGCCCTCGGATCGTCGGCTTAGATATTTATCGCGATTTACCCGTAGAACCAGGGAATGTCGAACTGACCACGCGCTTGCAGGTAAACGATAACATTATTGCGGTGTGTAAAGTAGGAGACGATAAGGGTTTGGGAGTCGCACCACCGACAGTAGTTCCTAAAACTCGTTTGGGATTTAGCGATTTAGTCTTAGACCGAGATGGGGTAGTACGGCGGGGTTTGCTGTTCATGACCCCAGAAAAAACCTCTAAGTGTCCTGCTACGACCTCCTTTAGCTTGCAACTAGCGCTGAAATACCTCAGCCGACAGGGTGTTCGAGCGCAACTAACTCCAGATAAGAATTTAAAGATCGGTACAGCAACTTTTCCCGCGATCGCCAATAACAGCAGTGGTTATCAAAATGTTGATGCGAGAGGATATCAAGTTTTAATCAATTATCGCTCTCCTACTGCCGTTGCTCGACAGGTCTCGCTCAGTGACGTTCTTTCCGATTCCATTAACTCCTCCTGGGTGGAAGATAAAATCGTTCTAGTTGGCGTGACTGCCACGGAGATCAAAGATTATTTTTATACACCTTACGACCTCAGCCAGCAGCCGGAAACGAAAGGAAAAATGGCGGGCGTACTCGTCCACGCGCAGATTTTAAGCCAACTGCTGAGTACGGTATTAGATGGGCGATCGCTATTTTGGTATTGGTCGGAAACGACAGAAATTCTCTGGATCTGGGTGTGGTCTTTATTAGGTGGGGCGATCGCTTGGTACGTGCGTCCCTCCTGGCTGCTGGGAGTCATTGGGGCAAGTGCTTTATTAGGATTGGGTAGTATTTGTTTCGTCTTGTTTCTCCAAAAAGGCTGGATTCCCCTCGTTCCTCCAGCACTTGGTTTAGTGGGAACAAGTGGGGCGATCGTGGCTTATCAAGCCTACTTCAAAGCGCGTCCAAGTGGAGCAAAAAATAATAATTCTGCGCCAGAAGGCTCTTTCTCATCACTCACCACAGCCGCAGGCACTCAAGCAACTCGAACCATATTAAAGGAACGATATCAAATCGTGCGCAATATTGGTGCGGGTGGGTTCGGTCATACTTTTCTTGCCGAAGATACTCAACGTCCAGGTAAACCCTATTGCGTCGTTAAGCAGTTGATTCCATCCACGGATGAGAGATATATGCAATTGGCGCGGCGCTTGTTTCAATCTGAAGCAGAAGCTTTAGAAACATTGGGAAGCTTCGATCGCATTCCTCAATTGCTAGCTTACTTCGAGCAAGATCGACAATTCTATTTAGTAGAAGAATTCATCCAAGGACATCCTTTGAGTGAAGAATTGGTTCCAGGTAAACGCTTATCTGAAACTGAAGTTGTAGCCCTCTTAAAAGATATTCTACTCGTCCTCGATTTTATTCATCACCGCAGCGTCATTCATCGAGATATTAAACCCAGTAACATTATTAGAAGACGATCGGATAACAGCTTAGTTTTAGTTGATTTCGGCTCAGTCAAACAATTGCAAACTCAAATCACGATGGCGCAGGAAAAATACACTGTGGCGATCGGTACGATGGGATATGCTGCACCAGAACAGTTTTTTGGTAAACCTGTCTTTAGCAGTGACATTTACGCCCTCGGTACAATTGGCATTCAGGCTGTCACAGGAATTCCTCCAACAGAATTAGAAGAAGATCCCACAACCCATGAAGTGATCTGGCGAAACCACGTCCCCGCAATTAATGACACGCTAGCGGCTATTTTAAATAAAATGGTGCGTTATTATCCCAGCAATAGATTTCAATCAGCAACCGCAGTTTTGAGAGCTTTGGAAAGCGTTTGTATATATTAAAGTCAAAAGTTAAAAGTTAAAAGTCAAAACTTTTGCGATCGTGCAGTATATATTTCATGCGATTCAGATCGTACGATCCCCCAACCCCCTTAAAAAGGGGGCATTGTTCTCTCAGGTAATCCGATCCTTCACTCCTTAAAAAGGGGCATTGTTCCCGCCTTCTGGGGGGCTAGGGGAGATCTTCGTTAAGCAATTTATCTATCCGAAAAACGCGATGTATCGACAATAGTTTTACTGCAATAGTAGCGTTTTGATATCTACATCTAACGCTGCTGCTAGCCGTGTCAATTCATCTGCATAAGCAGGCGATACGTATGTTAACTCTGGTGTAGCACTTCCTACACCACCAACGATCGCATTTAGATCTGTCTCTTCTAGTTCGCTCAAATAGTCGAACTTGTCTAATCGATTTAAAAACTCATTCTTTTCCGAAAGATTCATAACTCCTCCGGTTATTGCATATATTTGAGTTTATGACAATCTAGTGTTAGTAGTCAATGATTTTTTTTTGAACACAGATGAACACATCTTTCTAGCACGTTTGGTGGTAAGTCAATAAAGCTGCGGCATGGTGCGTAGAAGAGATTGTACTTATATTCTTCTAACTCCTGACTTGCTGATAACTGATAACTGACAACTGACAACTGATTATTTCGTTTCCATCCAATTTTGTCCGGCGCGGACATCAACAACTAAAGGAACGCTAAAATCAACATCTGTACGTTCTAAGGCTGTTTCCATTGTGGTTTTAATTTGCGGTTGCAGTTCTTCCCATTCATTAGGAGGAATTTCAAATACTAATTCGTCGTGTACTTGTAGTAATAAACGTGCCTGATAGTTGTGTAATAATTCATGCAACCTTACCATCGCAATTTTAATGATATCTGCACTAGAACCCTGAATTGGGGCATTAGCAGCCGCCCGTAACAATCCAGCATCGTAAGCGGATAGTCCTTTAATACTATCTAAATCGATTTCTTCTGGTTTTGCATTTAATAATTTTCGCAGGCGATCGCTGGTAAAATTAAAGTAGCGCCTGCGTCCTAAAATTGTCTCTACATACTCTTTGGAAATTGCATCTTTTTGAATCCCTTGTAAGTAGGCGAATACTTTCGGATATGTTTGGTTAAATTTCTCAATAAATATCTTACCCTCTGTGGCTTTCATGCCTGTTTCTCGCGCAAATCTCTGCGCACCCATACCGTAAATCACACCGAAATTAATAATTTTACCTAAACGGCGCTGTTCTGAGGTGACAGTCTCTTGTTCAAACAACAATTTCGCCGTGACTGTATGAATGTCTTCGTTATTTTGGTAAGCCGAAACTAACACAGGTTCCTGTGTCAAATGCGCTAAAATTCTCAATTCAATTTGAGAATAATCTGCTGCTACCATTAACCAACCTGATTCAGGTAGAAAAGCTTTGCGAATTTGCCGACTGAACGCCGTCCGAATTGGGATATTTTGTAAGTTGGGATTAGAAGAAGACAATCGCCCTGTCGATGTAGCAGTTTGATTGAAATCTGTATGGACTCGGTGAGTATCTGGACGTACCAAAGCTGGCAAAGCATCGACATAAGTAGATTTTAGCTTTGCCAAAGTGCGATATTCTAAAATTGCGTCTACAACTGGATGATCTCCTTGTAATTTTTCTAGCGTTGCTGCGTCAGTTGAATAACCAGTTTGAATTTTACGTGACTTTCTCCGATCTAATTGCAACTTGTCGAATAAGAGTTCGCTGAGTTTTTTAGGAGAACCTAAATTAAATTTCTCACCAGCTACAGCATAGACTTTTTCTTCTAATCGAGCTAAATCTACTTCGAGTTGTTTAGAAAATTCATGCAGATAATTACTATCAATTCTAATTCCCGTGTATTCCATTTCTGCCAACACTGGTTCTAAAGGTTGTTCTACCTCCAGTAACAGCTTGTGCATCATCGGAATTTTATTGAGTTCTGCTCGTAATTTCGCCACTAATTGATACGTGACATAAACGTCCATGCCACAGTAATCGGCGACACTAGAAATATCAATATCAGCAATAGTCTGACCTTTAGGAACTAATTCTGAATAACTGACAGTATCTAATTTTAAATAGCGATCGGCAAGTACGCCTAAATTGCGTGTCACATCTGAATCTGGATTCAAGACATAACTTGCTAACAACGGATCGAAAACAACTCCAGCTAGTTGAATTCCTTGACAACGCAGAACTAAGCGATCGAATTTAGCATTTTGTAAAGCTTTCGGATAGCGATCGCTCTCTAAAATTGGACGTAGTTGTTCTAAAACTGTTGCCTTATCTAAATTCTTACCATCTCGATGACTGACTGGGATATATGCCATGTCATCTAATGCATTTCCCCAACAGCAGCCAATTCCAACTAATTCTGCATCCCGTGGTTCTAGATCTGTCGTTTCTGTATCCCAAGCCACAGGATTAGTTGCATCAGTATATTTTTGCAACCTCTTAACTAATTCTGTCAATTTAGCAGGAGTATCGATAATTTGTGGTTGAATTGGCGACTGCGATTGTTGCTGCGCCACCTCCGTATCTTCTGCACTGAAAAACCAAAGTTCTTCGCTTTCGTATTCTGGTTCTTGGATGCGGGAGTCGGGAGAATCGTCTGTTTCGACTTTTGACTTTTGACTTTTAACTTTTGACTTTTCTTCCACTTCGCCGCCAAATTGCTGCTGAAGTTGGTTGACTTTTCCCAAGAAAGTTCTAAATTCTAACTTTTCTAAAATGGGTTCGAGGATGGTGCGATCGAATCCTTTGAGTTTGCAGTTTTCCAACTCAACTTCTAGCGGGACATCTAAGACAATTTGCGCTAAGTGACGGGAGTGATAAGCTGCTTCTTTACCTTCTTCTAACTTCTTTTTAGTAGCACCTTTAATTTGATCGATCGAAGCGTAAATATTATCTAAATTGTTATAAGTACTGAGGAGTTGTACCGCAGTTTTTTCCCCGATTCCCCTCACACCGGGAATGTTATCAGATGTATCCCCGCACAAAGCTTTAAAATCAACAACTTGTGATGGTAAAACACCCATTTTCTCTCGTACTTGTTCTACACTAAATTCAGCCGTACCAGTGTTATTGCGCTGAATAAAAGCCGTACTGAGATACAAGACGCTAATTGCTTTTTCGGGATCGACAAGTTGAAATAAATCGCGATCGCCTGTCAAAATCTTTACCTGATACCCGGCTTCACTCGCCCGTAAAGCCAGAGTCCCTAATATATCATCCGCTTCAAACCCAGGCGCGGTCAAGACCTCGACCGCAAGTCCTGCGAGTAATTCATGCAAATTCTTCAGATCGGGGACGAAATCTTCTGGTGTCCCTGGACGATCTGCTTTGTAGGTGTCATCGGCTTCGTGGCGAAATGTCGGTAAACCCAGATCGAAGGCGATCGCCATTGCTTCTGGCTTCTGAGTAGCCATCACTTCTAGCAATGATTTCAAGAAGCCAAAACAAACACTCGTTGGAATACCCGTTTTCGTCCGCAGTCCACCATCTCGTCCCTTAGCAAAGGCAAAATAAGAACGGAAAGCTAAAGAATGCCCATCTACTAGGATAAATGTAGGGTGCTGTGGTGCGGTACTGTTAGGAGGGGTAGAATCGGATGCAGCTGGAGTCATAAACCTATTTTAGCGATGTTAGATTGTAGGGGCGGGTTTATCGAGATGATTTATCCTAAATGCAGAGATTTTTGAAAAACCCGCCCTGACGGTTGTTATCGGTGTCAGATTGTAGGGGCGGGTTTATCGAGATTATCCATGCCAAGTATTGTAGGGGCGGGTTTATCCAGATTATCTGTGCTAAGTGTAGAGATATTTGGAAAACCCGCCCTTACAAATGTTACGAGCCATCAAATACATCCAATATAATTAGCAATAATTTCCGGTTGTTCTACTTGAGGAACGTGACCGCAATTTTTCAACCAAATTAATTGCGAATGCGCGATCGCCTGTTGAAATTTCATCGCATCAGCCACTCCTAACGTTTCGTCTCTATCTCCCCACAAAATTGTAGTTGGCTTATCGACTTTGGCAATTTTATTTGCAATTTCTCCATAACCGCCGCTTTTCGTAAAACTTACCATTGCTTCCGACCAACTAGGCATTTCCGTATGTAATAAAGCACAGCGAATTGCATCGATTTCAAATGGAGTCAAATTTCCCAAACTAACACCCAAATTCAATGCTTGTAATTTCCGCTGTCGCCAAAATTCTACAGCAAAATAATCGAGCGGAAAAAATAAAAACTGACCCAAGGGAAAATCGCCGCTAAAACCTACACTATTAATTAATACCAAGTGTTTTACAGCTTGAGGATAAGTCAGGGCAAAATCGATCGCCGTCGCCCCACCCATCGAAGCACCTACTAAGATAACTGGTTTGTCAATCAGTGTTTTCCAAAAGTAATAAAGATGAGTTTTAATCGTTTCTGGATTGTAGTTGATTTCACGTGAACGATCGCTAAAACCAAAACCTAACAGATCGACAGCCCAAGTTTCGTTTTGTACTGCTAAAAGTGGGATGAGACGGCGAAACTCCAACACCGAACTATCAAAACCATGCAGCAATAGGAGGGGTGTATTCCCCTCACCTTGACGGACAAAACTCGTCGCGATCGCTCCAGAATGTAATGGAGTTGCGATCGCGCTTCGTTCGATTCTCTTAGCTAAAGCAATTGATTCAGGCTGCTGCAACAACTGCACTTGAGATGGCAGAAACAAAGGAAACATTTCAGTTATCAGTTAACAGTTAACAGTTGTCAGTGAAGAGTGGTAATTGGTAATTGGTAATCGGTAATTGGTAATCCGCGATGTGCAACTTTCTATAATGTTCCCCCTTTTTAAGGGGGGCTAGGGGGGATCTTTCGGTCAGTGGCGTAGTCTTCCGATCCCCCAACTCCCGCCAAATCGGGGGCTATTTAATGAAACCGCACACAGGGTTAATCGGTAATCGGAAGTAAGAATTAACTGGTCACTGAGAACTGGTCACTGATAACTGATAACTGATAACTGATAACTGTCTCTATCCCCCATGCGTCACCTGCGGGGCGCGTCCGTACAGTTCGGTATAAAGCTTCAGGCGATCGCTTAATTCTTGCGTTAACACCTCGGGTTGATAGCGCCAAGCCCAGTTACCTTCAGCTTGACTGGGGACGTTCATTCTCGCTTCGCTCCCCAAGCCTAAAATATCCTGTAAGGGAATGATGGCTTGATTTGCCGTAGTACTAAACGCTAAGCGAATCAAATCCCAATGAATGCCGTCAGGACTAATACATCCCATGTAAAGTAAAAGTCTCTGTTTTTCGTAGTCGGATGCGGTGTTAAACCATCCTACACTCGTATCGTTATCGTGAGTTCCGGTGTAGACTACGCAGTTGCGGGGGTAATTGAAAGGCAAGTAAGGATTTGCAGCATCGGAACCATAGGCAAATTGTAAAATTTTCATGCCTGGAAATTCAAACCGATCGCGTAATGCTTCCACCTCTGGAGTAATAATTCCTAAATCTTCAGCTAAGACGGGTAACTTACCTAACTGCTGGGCGATCGCTTCAAATAATTCTACCCCTGGCGCTTCAATCCACTCACCGTTAATTGCGGTAGTTTCGCCTTCTTTAACTGCCCAGTACGACTCAAAACCTCTAAAGTGGTCGATGCGGATGATATCGACGTAATCCAACATTGCCTCAAATCGTTGCACCCACCATTTGAAGTGTTGTTGCTGCAATGCCTCCCAGTTGTATACGGGATTGCCCCATAACTGCCCCGTGACACTGAAATAATCGGGGGGAACTCCCGCCATCAGCGCCGCCGCGCCTGTCTCCTCATCCAGACAGAAGATTTCGGGATTTGCCCAGACATCAGCACTGTCATGCGCTACGTAGATGGGAATATCGCCAATGATTTGAATGCCATGCATGTTGGCATAGCGTTTCAGTTTTGACCACTGTTGGAAGAATTCAAACTGAATGAATTTTTGATAAAAAATTTCGCCATCTAACTGCTGTCGCCATTTTTCCATTGCTTCCGGTTGACGACGGGCGATTTCTGGTTCCCAATCGTACCAACTCTTACCCTCTAAGGCATCTTTGAGCGCCATAAACAGGGCGTAGTCATCTAGCCAGTAGGCTTTGGCTCTACAAAAACCAGCAAATTCTTGCTGCTGTAACTCTGAGGCGTTATTGCGAAAATTCTCGCAGGCTTTACGTAATAAAGGAATTTTAATTTCAATCGCGCGATCGTATTCTACGCGATCGCCCTCGAACTCAGGTAAATTGGCAAAATCTGCTTCGCTGAGCAATCCATTTTCTTGCAATTGTTCTGGGCTAATTAACAACGGATTTCCCGCCATTGCCGAATAGCACATATAAGGAGAATTACCGTAGCCCGTAGGTCCCAAAGGTAAGACCTGCCAGAGTTGCTGGTAACTATTGCTTAAAAAATCGATCAAACGGTAAGCAGCTAAACCGAGATCGCCAATACCAAAGCGACCAGGCAGGGAAGTCGGATGCAGCAAAATTCCAGCGGCTCTGGGAAAAGTCGGCATAGATTATCGAGTGGTAACAGCAGGCAACAGCCAAAAATCTACCACGCCATAGCGAGGTTTTATCCCTATCTCTGGTTAAGATTTACAGTTATCAGTGACTAGTGGTTGGTGGCTAGTGACTAGTGACTAGAAGAATTGCTTCTTTGTCCTCTACTCCCTACTCCCTACTCCCTACTCCCTAGTTAAAGTACTTGCGCCCGTAGCAACGCTGTTGGTAGGGAACAGAGCTTTTGCAAATTAGGAACATACGCCCTTTGCCGAAACACATCGTATTGGTTGCGTTCGATTCGATCCAAAATTTGACTGTAAAGGATCGAGGCTGACCATACAGGCAAACGGGCGCTAGGAGCTAGATAGCTGATTCCCTTTTCTGCTCTAGCATAAATCTCGCGTGTCCTACGGATTTGAAAGCGCACGAGTTCTCGCCAGCGATCGTCAACCACTCCATTGAAGAGATCTTGCTCGGTGTAGTTAAATTTGGCTAAATCTTCTAAGGGGATGTAAATTCTGCCACGTCGTGCATCTTCCCCGACATCTCTGAGAATATTAGTCAGTTGACTCGCAATTCCTAAGGCGATCGCTTCATCTGTAGGAATATACGGTTCTTTGTCCTGATTCCAAGCTGCCGTGTCTCTTGTCGTATCTACACCCATGACTGCTGTAGACATCAAACCCACCGTTCCAGCAACGCGATAACAGTACAGATGCAACTCTTCAAAAGTTTTATAGCGGCTCCAGCACAGATCCATGCGCTGTCCGGCAATCATATCTCGAAACGGCTGAATCTCTAGTGGGAAGTTCCGCAAAGCATCAACCAACGCTACGTCGTAGTCTTCCAGTGGATGACCCGCAAACACCGATTCTAGATGCTGCTCCCACCGATCTAAAGTTTCTAGAGTGGTAATGGCAGCAGCCGGACCATCAACTAATTCATCAGTGCGGCGACACCAGGCATAAATTGCCCACATAGCTCGTCGGCGCTTTGCCTCTTTCATCAGTAGCGTGCCAGGATAGAATGTCTTGGCATACTTTGCCGTGATTTGGCGACACAGTTCGTAGGAATCCTCCACAGAGGCGAGCTTTTTCATGCACGAGGGGGAATCAGGCAGTTGCAGCATTTGTTGCAGGCTGAGTATTGAGCGTGGGCGTACTGGTTTGGGAATTCACTTCGCTAGCAGCTCTAGCAATTGCCTGCGCTGTCAGCTTACCAGAAAGTACAGCACCTTCCATACTACCTAGATAAGGTTGCATGGTGTAACTACCAGATAAGTAAAAATTGCTAATTGGCGATGCCTGACTGGGACGATATTGTTGTCGTCCTGGTGTTGCTGTGTACACGGAGCGAGGTGTTTTTACGACATGATATTTTCGCAACCCAGCGGGATTATCGCCGCCAAAGTGTTGCGGAAACAGTTTTTCTAGCTCTGTTAGAGTTACCTGTAAAATCTCTTCGTCGGATTTGTTAATCCAATCTTGAGCCGGAGCCAAGACTAATTCCAGCATCGAGCGGTCGGGATCGGCATATTCGCGACAAGTATTGCTCATGTCGGCATATACGCTTAACAGTGGCGATCGCGAAAATAATAGCTGGTCTATGTCTGTCAATTTGCGATCGAACCACAACTGAATGTTAATCACGGGTACGCCTTCTAACCCATTTAACTGCTGGAAATACTCTGTTTGTTTCCAAGGAGTTGGAAGTAATTTTTTCAGCACGTCTACAGATGTGGCACTGACGTATAAATCTGCTGTTTCTACGTAGTCTGCTGCACCGTTCAAGCCTCTGATGGCAAATCCCTTTACCGTACCATCAGGGTTCAGTAATATTTCCTTGAGAGGCGCATTCAACCGCACTTCACCGCCGCGTTTAGTAATGTAATCTACCATCGGCTGACACAGGCGCTCTGGCGGAGAACCGTCTAAAAATGCCATTTTCGAGCCATCTTTTTGCTGTAAAAAGCGGCTGAGCGCCGTCAGAAGCACGGTAGCTGAGATTTCATCAGGATTGATGAAATTGAGTGACTTAGAAGCGGCAATAAAGATGTCTTGCTGCACGTCTTCGCTCACACCTTGAAGCTTCAACCATTCAGAAAAGGTATACTTGTCGGTTTGCTCGACATACTTTTGTCCCCGCAGCATCGCTGGGACTAGTCCCTTCGCCAGTTGAATTTTTTCCCCCCAGGTTAGCATGTCGTTATTCCGCAGAATTGCGGCGATTCCATTGAAGGGAGCTGGCAAGTTAGGAAAATCAAAGCGACTGTAAGTCCCTGGCTTTTCCGGTTGATTGAAGATCATCGTGTGTTTTTTCCACTGCAAGCGATCTTCAATCCCTAATTCTTTTAACAGCTGCAACATGTTGGGATATGCCCCAAAAAAGACGTGCAGCCCCGTTTCATACCAGTCGCCATCTGCGTCTTGCCATGCTGCGACTAATCCACCTAGTACATCTCTGCTTTCTAGGACGATGGGGGTATAACCCACATCAGTCAGATATTTAGCGCAGGAAAGCCCTGCGAGTCCTGCCCCAGCGATCGCTACTCGCATCAACTGTTATTGCCCTTAAGTTTCAGCATTTACTCGGTCTCATTATACTTTGCATTCCGTTACATTTGGTAGTTATTTTTTTAGTGGTGCGTGGTGCGTGGGGTGAAGCAGCGAGCGGCGAAGCGAAGCGGGCGGAAGCGCGGGTTCCCCGCGCATTGGAGCCGCGTTCTTCGCGCCTTTTAGCTGCGTCGTGGTGCGTGGTGCGTGACAAGATTCTTAATCTCTAGCCACCAGCCACTAGTCACTAGCCACTGACAACTGAAAATGGAATCTTAAATTTTGATGAGATGTAACGCTTAAATTCAAAATGATTTTGTAGTCGACCTAGTATTGCTTTGGAGTTAGTATTTGGTCGTAACTCAATCGATAGATGACTGCTAGACTGAATGGGATAATATTGAAGGTGTCTGACGACTGAAAGCCGCAATTTTTTCAAGCTACATTCACAAAATTTAACTATGGAAGCCCAAATGCAGCAAATCGAAAATTCAAATCCCACTTCCCCAGAGGAATCAACTGCATTAAGCACTGTGTCATCAGAATCTCAGTTTTCACCTACTACCCAATCTATTAAGAAAGGCGAGTGGATTGTATCCCAAGTCTTGACATTTTTATCCAACATGTTTGGGATCTTAAAAGATTTCTTTAATAGATACAGACAGGCAATTATCAGCATTCTGATCATTGTGGGTGCAATTGTCTCTCTGCGCGTTGTACTGGCAGTCATGGATGCGTTGAATGACGTTCCTCTGTTGGAGCCGACTTTTCAGCTGATTGGGATTGGCTACTCAGCTTGGTTTGTCAGCCGCTACTTGCTCAAACCTTCCACGCGGCAAGAATTAGCGCAAAAATGGCAAGGGTTTTTGGGTGAACTAGAGAAATAGCGCGATAACTTCGATCGGCTTTGCTAACGCATTTAGATCTAAGGCAATTGAGTTATCTTTAACTACATTAGCCTTAAAAATCCCCGAATTCACTCGGTTCAAGCCTGCAAGCACAGTATTTTGTTTGCAGGCTTTAGACTTTTGTAGCAGTTAAGACAGACTCTGCTGAAACTATGGTGAAAACATACCTCTTACTTCTTACCCATAATTCAGCAACAAAATCAATTTAGCTTTGTTTCCGAAATCGCTACTCCTTGGCTTGAAGTCTTCAATAGCAATTTATTAAGCTTAATTGAGTCATAAAATATACTCAATATTGGGCGGTCGTTGTTTCAGGATGCATTAGCAAATACTTTTGTTGTATGAATTGTATGAAGCGATCGCTTTTCAGTTCGTGTCACCGTAGCACGAAATAATACACAAAATACACAGTTTATCTTCCGAACGTAGTTTTGCAGGCAAAAAGTTGGAGGTGCTTCATGAAAGTTTGGAATCCGCGATCGCTATTGTCCAAATCCGCTGGTAATGGTACGACACCATCGATTTTAGAAGATGCAGTTGAGTTTGCTGAAAATCCCGAACCCCGTTGTCCTTGCATTTTGCTGCTCGATACTTCTGGTTCTATGAAAGGGGAACCACTGGATGCTTTGAATGAAGGCTTACGAACTTTTCAACAAGAACTCGATCGCGATAGCTTAGCAAAAAAGCGAGTCGAAGTAGCGATCGTCACGTTTAATAGCGATGTTGAAATTGTCCAAGATTTTGTCACGGCTGACGATTTTCAACCACCAGTGCTAAAAGCGAAAGGCTTAACGCACATGGGCGAAGCAATTTTGCGGGGATTGGATATGCTTCAGATTCGTAAAGCGTTGTACCGCGAACATGGAGTTTCCTACTACCGTCCGTGGCTATTTTTGATCACCGATGGTGAACCTCAAGGAGAAGCCGAGGAATTGATCGAGCAAGCTACCCAAAGGATTCGAGATGATGAAGCAAACAAGCACGTAGCCTTCTTTGCTGTTGGTGTAGAAGCGGCTGATATGAGTCGCCTCAGTCAAATTTCCGTGCGCGATCCCCTCAAACTCAAAGGGCTAAACTTTAAAGAGTTGTTTGTTTGGCTCTCGGCAAGTATGCAACAAGTTTCTCAGTCAGCTCAGATGGATGAACAATTGCCTTTACCTCCAGTGACTTGGACTGGAGCATAGTGTTTCTAAGAGTTTGCCGTAATGAGTAGAGGCATGTTTTCGTGCCTCTACTCATAATATTGCCTGTAAACGTTGCAGTAGGTGCGCTGCTGGCAGTAAATCTTCTATCCTCTCTTCTTCAATTCTGCCTATTAACTGCCCGTTTTTAAAAATTAATAACGTAGGCAATGCATGAACTTGATATCGATCGGACAAAGCTGAATTTTGTTCGCTGTCAATTCTAACAATTTGCGGCTTTTGCGGTAAATGAGAGATTGCATCTGCTAAAACAGCATCTAGCAATCGAGAGGGACCGCAGCCAGGAGCAGAAAATACAGCTAAAACTGGTAATTCTGAGCTAGAAATCAGCTCTTCTAATTTTATTTCTTGTTCGAGTATCATAAATAGCTTCTGCTCCGCATTTCTAACTTGAAATTGGTGGCGTAAAACACAAACTCGCGATCGCCGATCGCAAAACGTAACATTATTTTGCTCCGTCTACATGATAGCGATCGTCTCTAATAAATCATCGCCCATAAGATAGATTCGGCTTACTAATTCCATAGTTGGGAAAAAACTTCTTTCACCCCACACCCTAAACCTTCAAAGCACTTTTAAGTAAAACAGTAATCCCGTTAGCAATATACTGTACGGCTAAAGCAGCTAGTAAGACTCCCAAAACCCGCGTGACGACATTCACTCCCGTTTGTCCCAAAATTCTTGCTAAACGGGGCGACAGACAGAGAAAAATGTAGGCAGTTAACAGTACAACTGCGGCGATCGCTAATACAACAATTAAACCGAGAGTATAGGTGCTAGCCTCATTCAC
The DNA here is from genome assembly GCF_000817735.3 of Scytonema millei VB511283. NCBI lineage: Bacteria > Bacillati > Cyanobacteriota > Cyanophyceae > Nostocales > Scytonemataceae > Scytonema > Scytonema millei. The sequence goes on from NZ_JTJC03000001.1 coordinate 573,632, forward strand.
CAAAATCAGTACGCTAGCCAATGTACCAGGACCAGCAATCAACGGAATCGCTAGGGGAAAAACGCTAATATCTTGTCTGAGCTGTGCCTCTTTTTCTTCTGCTTCTGTCTCGCGTTCCCGTTGAGCAAACACCATGTCTACCGCAATTTTAAATAGTAATACCCCAGCTGCAACCTGAAAAGCTTCAATACTGATGTGTAAGTAACTCAGTAATAGAGAACCTACTAAAGCAAAAGCTAATACAATTCCGCCAGCGACTAAAACTGCTTTTTGGGCGATCTTGATTTGCTCTTGAGAAGAACGATTTCCGGCTAAAGTGACGAAAATAGGCGCTAAGCCGATGGGGTCGATCACGACAAATAAAGTTAAAAATGTTCTAATAATGAGGGAAGACACGGTTGATTTAGGATAAAAATCGTTATTTTTTATTCTCTCTTATGAGAACTTTTCTCCCATTTAACAACTCCAAAAAATGCGATCGCTCTCACACAGAAATTAAGAAAATCTATTGCCTTACGCTCATAGAATAATCGTAACTACCCCACCCTTGCCTAGTTTGACTCGCCCAGCGTTACTACACAAGTAATTTTATTGTGCTAACGTAATAAGTCGCTTTCCTTTGCATTTTCATGGTTCGCTTTCTCATCCATGCCGATATCTGCTAACATCCAAAGCGTTTATACAGATGGAGCCTGTACGGGCAATCCTGGTCCCGGTGGCTGGGCTGCTGTTGTCTATTTTACTGATGGTTCGCTACACGAAATCGGTGGTAGTGCTGCTCAAACAACTAACAACCGGATGGAAATGCAAGCTGCGATCGCAGCCCTCCAACTTATTGCAGAATTCAGCCATCCATCTGCCGTTACCATCCATACAGACAGCGAATACTTAATCAATGGTGTCACCAAATGGGTCAAAGGATGGAAAAAGAAAGGCTGGAAAACTGCCCAAGGCAAACCCGTCCTCAACCAAGATCTGTGGGAAACGCTAGATCGACTCAATCATCCATCTATAGAGTGGCGACACGTTCGCGGTCATGCTGGTATTATTGGCAACGAGCGCTGTGACGCGATCGCCCGTGCTTTCGCTAGTGGTAAACCACCTCACTTGCAGCAGCAATCCGCCTCCAACTCTAAACCTACTGACGCTCCAAATTTTCTCACCCCTGTATCAGAAATAGCTGATTTTTCCAGTAACGATCTGATAATTGACAAGTCAAATACAAATAGCCACCTTGCCTCAAACACTTCTATGATCGATTCGTCTACTCCTTCCTCTATCAGCAACGAAGAATTACCCCGCGAAGTCAGGGTGGCTCAACTCCGCAACCTATTAGAAACGCTGCGGAGCGCCGATGAAATTGCCACTAAGGGCTATCTGATTACCAGTTCCGAACTAGCAGATTTGATGGATGTCCACGCTAGCGCTGTCACCAGCCGAGGTGAAGAATGGCGTTGGCGCAATTGGATTGTCTCTCGCGTAAGACGAGAAGGCAACCAAATTCTTTGGGAATTAGAACGCGCCGATGCAATTAATCCTGATGATAACTCCGACCACGCCACTGAGTAGGAGTGCGAAACGCCGAGAGGAAAATTCTCAACACCGCTAGCGGATCGGCTAAGGGAGACAGCCAAAATAACCAACCTCCCTTAGCTTGGCTGCGATCGTAGGAAGGGGCGATCGCAAATAAGAGGGCGAAGCGGATCGCCAGTAGGAAAGCATTTAATCCCAAATTTGCCAACACGGGAACCGAGATTTGTAGGGGCAGGTTTACCAGAGATCCCTCTGGACGAACAAACAATTCCGTTAAACCTGCCCGTACAGGATTTGGAAATAAGAGACAAGCAAAGAGAATTAATAAGGGCAGGGCTTGCACCGAAAACAGCAGCCACAGATCGCACCAGAGTTGAGCGGCGGGGGAAGCATCTTTAAGATCGAGCGATCGCCCCCACTCTTGCCAAGTCTCCCTGGCTCCCTCATACATGCGGACTTTGAATACCTTAGCTCCATCGAGAAACCCTACCTTGAAGCCGCTAGCAGCAATATTTCTGGCTAAGGTGACATCGTCGCAAAAAGAATTTCTCGCACTCGTATAGCCGCCTACAGCTGCCAATACCGAACGACGGCATAAAAAACATTGCCCGTTCGCCATCACTCGTTCTGCTACCTGAGCATCCACACCAGCAGAATCGAAGCGATATAACAGCGTCATTAACAATGCTGGTTGCAGCCAACTTTCTCCAGGATATTTAAGAATGAACTGAGGCGAGAGTGACACCAGATCGTAACCCTCAGTTTCAGCCGTTTGGACTAAACTCGCAACTAGACCAGGTTGGGGTTGAGTATCGGCATCTACGCCCAAAAACCACTTGCTTCGTTCTGAAGTCTGCAAAAAGCCGTTGTGCAAAGCCCAAGGTCTACCCACCCAGCTAGGCGGAAGGGGATCGTCCGTCAGGAGTTGAAACCGAGGGTCTTGCTGTTGGGCAGCTTTGACTAATTCCCGCGTCCCATCCTGAGAGTTACTATCGACGATCGCAATTTCTCGGACTTCGTAACTTTGCCGACTTAATCCTGCCAAACAGGGACTAATCCGTTCCGCTTCATTCAGCGTTGGCACGACTACACTGACGCTACCAAGCATATCTGGGGTAGGAGTGCGGGGTATCAAGGGAGGATGACGACTGGGACCTTTCAGCAGGCGTGATAGTAAAATTGCCGCTGCTGGTACTTGCAGCAGCAACAAACCTAGAAATATTCCGTTGATTAAGTTCGACCAGTCAGCCACAGGATAAATTGCTCTCCAGATTGTCCAGCCAATAGCGACTCACGATCGACGTTTAGCTATTAGCCAATTGTTTCTACTTCAGCGCCACTTCTACAGGAGCGACACTCATACCGTGGGTCTCTTCGATTGCAGGTTTTGTCACATTTGGTTGCGCCATCCACCACAGTAGTAGGGCGGGTATGACTCCAAAAACGACGCTTAAGGACACAGGTAGCCAGTATCCCGCCGCTAAGCTAATCCCTGCTGCGAAGGCAACATTACTAAGGTATACCACCAAAGGAATGTTCAGTTGCGATCGCTTGAGTTGCAGCGATACTTTACCCCACAAAAAAGCGGCGACTGCCATAAATAGGGCGCTCGTACCGAACCAACCAGCATAATTTTGATACGGCGTGCCAAAGAAAGCTCCTGGTTGATGCCAATACCAGAAAGGGAAGCTCGTCTGACTCATAGCTGGTTCGAGGGCAAAATCCCATGAGGTAAATAGCATCGCGCCTAACAGCACAGCTCCCACATGACGCAGCCACATCGGTTTTACTGTTTGTAGGGCTACCCGCGCGATCAGGTATGCCGAAAGCCCCATATAGAACCAGGATAAGGGAATGGTAAATGGCACTAACCCAGCAATTTTATAACCCAAGCCACTCAAGTAGCTGTAGTCTCCAAAGGGAAAGCCCGTACCCGTTCCCAGTAATTCACTGCTTAAAGAAATACACACTGCTGGCAGCATAAACGTTAACCAAAGTTTTATTCCTAGCGTTCGATAGGCATAAATGGAGACGGCAATTAATCCAAACAGGATATCAATCACTCCACCCCCTGCCATCGATCGCTCTACGCTCCACTGGAAAACGTTTTGTCCTGAAGCGGCGATCGCGCTTAAAATTGCCTCAGCATGAGGAACGACTAGCAATAGTCCTGCTAGTCCAAAGGCTTTTGATGCAATATGACCAATTAAGCAGATGCGTTCAGCTCTAACAAGTTGGTTCATGAGAATTCCTTAATTCAACGGGACGCTGGGAGAGGTGTTACTGACATAGTTCGGCAAGTCACAATTTGGCAAGTCACAATTTGGTCAGTCATAATCGGGAGCAATCTAGGTACTGTTGCCCATAGCTCTAACTGTACTTTTGGGCTAAACTTCTGGACTAGGCTTCTCTATAGGCGCGAGTGGTTTTGCCACTGCCAGGTGATGATGTAGAAACAACGGATTTTGTTCTTGCACTGTAATCTTTGCTATTTGTCAATCAAATTTTATTAATTTTTGTAAATCATACCAAAAATTTGCTCGCTTGCATCACAATACCAGTAAAAATCGATCGCCCATAGCAGGAAACTAGGTGAGAGAATATATCTGAGTAGATTTTCCCTAAAATGAGACGTAATGCGATCGCAATTAAAAAGTTTCCCTGGATTTCTCTAGCTTTGCTGCTAGCCACTTATGGTATTATCGGTTGGCAGCTATCTGCGCTCGAAAGTCACTGGATATTATGGATACTCGCTGCTGTAGCAACTGTGCTACTAGCTGTTGCCGTGTCTTCTCCGTGGTCGAAAGTCAGAGACGGCTTTGCGAGTTGTTTTAGGTCTGACGGTAAGGCTTTTTTAGTTGCTGTCGTTATTGCTTTTTTTAGCGTCGTCATTATTACCTGGCTGCATATTTTCGTGCATATCCTTGTCGTCTTGTCTGCGAGTACACTAGTTAGATTAGACGTTCAAGCCACTCGCTGGAGCAGTCGTCAGAGTTTTTGGTTAATTGCGATCGCTTCTTTGGTTAGCTTGGGACTAGGCGCGTTCGTGCATATAGGGGTTGAGCCACATTTGACAGTTATCAGTTATCAGTTGACAGTTGACAGTTGACAGTTATCAGTTTCTGTTGCAGCATTTTGAACGCGATCGCTTTGTTAATTACCTTGAGCAAAATAGAACAAATACTATCCTAGCTTTGATTGTATGTCCTCAAAAAATCTTCGCGGGAAATACCTATTTGAGTACAGATAGCTCTCAAAGTACCGCTTTTAATTTGTGGTTGGTTTGGCATCACAAGCGGCGTTTGAGTTCCATCTGAATTATTTCTTGTCATGACAATATGTTCTCGTTCGCGAACTATACGAAAACCCAGTAATTCAAAAGCTCTAATTACTCGTCTTTTAGGAGCATCTACTGGGAATTTTGCCATTAAACAGCAACCTCTGCCTCAGTAACAAAAATTTCTACAGGAGCATCGTCTAGCATTGTCTCGCCAAAAATTTCAATATAACAAGTAATAGCTGACTTCACATCTGCTAAAGCTTCTTCATAAGTCTCTCCTTGTCCAACAATTGCACCTACAATCCCGATAGGATAGGCAACATACCCGTCAGAATGTTTTTCAATGACGATTTTAAACTGTTTTGCTGTCATCTGTTTAGTGTTTCCCTACTGCTATAATTTTTTCCAAACTATTGAATAACGCCAGAATAAGTGGATTTTAACATTTGCTCCCGTTAGCAAATTTTTATAAATATATTGTACTTGCGATTGCGTCAAATATTTATCTGTACGAAGATGCTCTCTCCAAGCTTCTACAGTTTCTCTTGTCGGTCTAAAGCCTCTGTTTCTGCATATCTGAAATAGCCAGTTAAGGGGAATGGCGATCGCATTATTTACAATACCTTGTATACCTTCATTCTCTAACAAATCTAAAACAATTAACTTTCCACCAGGTTTTAAAGCTATCTCCAGATTTGGCAGTAATCTTTCTAGTGGTAGATGGTGAAAAGTTGCTATGGAAACAATTGCATCAAACTGACTGACTGGAAATCTCCATTTCAAAATATCGGCTACCTGAAAATTTATATTTGCATAATCTTGAGATTGTTGTTTTGCAATTTCTATCATTTTAGGAGATAGATCGATAGCAGTAACTCTATCAGCACGTTGAGCTAAAAGACGAGATAATTTACCGGTACCGCAGCCAATTTCAAGAATATTGTCACAATGCAATGTTAATTGTTTTAACAAAAATCGGTGATAGTGGCTATTGTGATTCCACATCGGCTGCTCAAGCAACGCAATTCGGTCAAAGTCTTTCTGAATCTTTTGATTCATTGTTTCACTCATATTTTTTACCTAGATTTGAGCAATAAAACTCAAATTGCCAACTACCAATTACCTATTACTAATTACTAAAGACATCAACCTTTCCAAATCCAAATCCGAGGCTATTTGAGCTAATTTATTTAAATCTTTCGGATCTTCTAAATAAGGTAAACAACCCAATATAGGAATATTTGTCAGAGATTGAATTAAATCAGTTGGTGCCAATTCAGCAATTTCTATCTCAGAACGAGGCTGGGTACAATTAAGCACAATGCCGCGCAAATCGATCCGAGATAATTTTGCTAGGGCAACATTTGCCACAGATTGAGCGATCGCCCCCAATTTTACCGGAACCACTAATACCGTTGGCAAGCGCCAGGAAGCAGCTAAATCAGCAACGGTTAACTCCTGGGTTACAGGCGTACCTAAACCGCCTAAAGCTTCGACAATCACCCAATCCTTTCTTGCTTGCAGGCTTTGTAAGGCTTGCCAAACAATCCCCAAGTCGATTTGTCTTCCCTCTTTCGCGGCGGCTACAGGCGGGGCGAGGGGTGCGTCAAAATAGAGCGGGGCAATTTCTTGGGGTGATTGGTCGAGGGAGAATAGATTAGTATACAACTCGCGATCGCCCACTCCTGCTTGCATCAACTTCATCACACCCACAGCACGCTGAGGTTGATATTTCTGCCCATAAGCAGTCAAAGCCGTAGTCAGAACTGTTTTGCCAACTTCCGTATCAGTTCCCGCGATCAGAATTATCATCGTAAATTTTAGATTTTAGATTTTAGATTTTAGAGACATTCTGTGTAACATCTCTACATTCCTACGTTACCAGGCTCAGCACTTTGGATAATTGACAGGTAACAAGTCGCTTTATCTAAGCGCAATATCTTGCTTCTCTACACTGACAACTGACAACTTTGTACAGACATTACATGTAACGTCTCTACACTGATAACTGACAACTGATAACTGACTACTTATACACCCCCACATTCACCCCAAACTCAACCTCATTATTAGCCAGTGGCACGACATCTATCTGATATTGTCCGCTACGCTTGACTCGTCCTTGCCAGTGAAATTCATTTTTTCCCTTCAATACATTGCCATTGGGATCGCGCACATCTAAAGTTACCGCTCCTCGCGTCACAATCACCGATAACTGCTGTCCTTCTTCCAGATCGACCAGATAGCGCTGAATTTGCCGCCTGCTGGTACGACCTGACACCTGCGTTCTACTCTGTCCCTCGGCAAAGTTAATTGTTTCTGTTTCAGCCGTAGGAACTTCTACCGCAGGACTAGCCGGAGATGAGGTAGGTAGTGATGGTGTGGGTGCAGGTTTGTTTAAGCTTTCCAGACTTAAATTCAGTTGGTATTGACTTTCATCAACACCAGGCGCGGGAGTCAGTTGAACCGTGTAGATCCCGGTTGATGGTAGCGTACCTTGATAGCTTGTCACCTGGCTGGCATCGGCGATCGCTTGTTTATCTGGACCTAATACTGTAAGTAACGCCCCTTCCTGTGCCAATGTAGCACTCAGTTGTTGCCCTCGTTCGGCAACAAACGTGTAGTTAACCGTAACGTTAGCTCTCAGGCTACCTGTAACGTCGCTGCTGCTACCAGGAACTAAATTGAGTGCCTGACTGTATACAACTGGCGATTGGTCGAGTGTGGGTGTTGGCGTAGCAAAGGGAGTAGGAGAATCGGGTGTGGGTGTCGGTTGGGCGCTGGGAACGACTGGCGAAGGAAAATTCTGCGGTGTGGGGGGTTGCGATCGCTCAGTATTGCGACCGAGCATAGCAGACATAATCGCCCAACCGCCAATTCCTGCTAAGACAGCGACGAGCATTAAGACTGGAACGATTAACCAAGTTTGACTCCAGCGGTTTTTAGAGGTGGTAATCACTGGATCGGGTTTGGTGAAGGATGCAACCAGGTCGGGATTGCTAGCAACAGCCAAAGTTTGTACTGTTGAAATCGGTGCGGCAGGTGACTGAGCAATTTGGGGTTCGATCGCTTGCAGTGCTTTGGCGACTTCGGCTACATTTTGGTAGCGATCGTTTGGTTTGTAACTTAACATTCGGTTTAAGATCTGAGCAAATCCAGGCGTGACTGTTGCCCATCGCTGCCAGTGCCAGACTAACGTGAGATCGTCAAACAATTCCTGTGGCTCTCGACCTGTCAGCAATACGACTACGGTTACGGCTAAGGCATAAAGATCGCTGCTGGGATAAGCTCTGCCAGTTTGAATTTGTTCGCTGGGAGCATAACCTAGTTTTCCTACTGTGGTTGCTTGAGCTGGAGTACTACTGGAGGACTGAAAGCGGGTCGCTAGCTCTTTAACGACACCAAAATCAATTAAAACGGGTTTAGCATCACTTTCCCGCAAAATAATATTATCTGGAGAAATATCGCGATGGATAATACCACGCGCGTGAATGTGGGCGAGAACGGGTAGTAGTTGTTTGAGTAGATGGAAAACCTCTGCTTCGGAAAAAGTTTGCCCCTTTGCCTGATATTCATCCAATAGCGTTCTGTAGGTTTTCCCAGCCACATAATCCTGCACCAAAAATAAACGCCGATCTTCTTCAAAAGTGGCGCGAAACTGTGGGACTTGCGGATGTTGAATTTGATAGAGAATTGCTGCTTCACGCTGAAAGAGTTGCTGGGACTTTTCTAAGGCATAATTGTCCGCCTGCGCTGGAATTAATTCTTTTAAAGCGCACAACTCGTTAAATCGCCCGAGATCTTCTGCCAAATAGGTTCGTCCAAACCCCCCCTGACCTAGAACCCGATCGACACGATAGCGATTTTGCAGAACAGTACCAAGCTGAAGCGGAGGTTGTAGGGGAGGTTGATTCATAGTCTCAAGCAGGATGTCTAAAGGCAGGAATTTGATTTTGGGTTAGCAAGCGAAGGTTTTCTGCATCGATTTTGCCATTTGATTAACTATATCTGCTGCTTCTACATGGAAGGATTGCCGACTTCTCTCCTGTTATAGCTACTACCATCTCATTTTTGACACATAACATATTGACGCATAGCACATATAAATAGGTTTCTCGGCTGGGCAGAGCTATGTGCGGAGAATCTAAGTAGTTCTACTCAAGGTTTAGCGGTAAGTTTATCCGATCGCAATAACAGCGATCGCAGTCTTCTCAAGATTTCACTAAATTCGATCGAAAAATTGTTAAATTTTTAACTAATTTCATATATGCTTAATAATTAAATTTCCAGAAACTTTTCTAGGAAACACCCGATTCTCAAATGATAAGATGGAAGCGATCGCGCTTCGAGGATTACCGTGCTACGATCGGCAACTTTGAAATTGCAACCTGCTCCGATCGCAGTTGCAGATAACAACCGACTGAGATTATTTTCTGGCTCTGCCAACGTACCTTTAGCCCAGGAAGTTGCTCGTTACCTGGGCATGGATTTGGGTCCGATGATTCGCAAGCGATTTGCTGACGGCGAATTGTATATCCAAATTCAAGAATCGATTCGCGGTTGCGATGTTTATTTATTGCAACCAACTTGCAATCCCGTCAACGATCACTTCATGGAATTAGCAATCATGATTGATGCCTGTCGGCGAGCATCGGCAAGGCAAATTACAGCGGTACTGCCTTATTATGGCTATGCCAGGGCAGACCGCAAAACGGCAGGGCGGGAATCAATTACGGCGAAGTTAGTAGCTAACTTAATCACCGAAGCGGGAGCCAGCCGAGTTCTGGCAATGGATTTACATTCAGCACAGATCCAAGGATATTTTGATATTCCTTTCGATCACGTTTATGGCTCTCCCGTAATTATTGATTATTTAGCAAGCAAGCAACTAACTGATATCGTGGTTGTTTCCCCAGATGTTGGGGGTGTGGCAAGGGCGCGGGCATTTGCCAAAAAACTCGACGACGCACCGCTGGCGATTATTGACAAACGCCGTCAGGCTCATAATGTCGCTGAGGTATTGAATGTGATTGGTGATGTCGCTGGTAAAACAGCCGTGCTAGTCGATGACATGATCGATACTGGCGGGACGATCTCGGAAGGAGCGCGGTTACTGCGCCAAGAAGGGGCGCGTCAGGTGTATGCTTGTGCTACCCATGCAGTGTTTTCACCTCCGGCGGTTGAACGGTTGTCTAGCGGATTGTTTGAAGAGGTGATCGTCACGAATACGATTCCCATTCCTCAAGAAGCGCGTTTTCAACAATTAACTGTGCTTTGCGTAGCTAATTTGTTAGGAGAAACTATCTGGCGGATTCACGAAGATAGTTCTGTGAGTAGTATGTTTCGCTAATTGCTAATTAAGTCCTCATTTCGGCGTTATTTGCAAGCACATTTTTATAGATAAAACCTGCCAGTGCGGGTTTTATTTTTTTGTATTTGTATATCCGTTACGCCAGGATTAACGATGTGTAGGGGTGGGTTTACTAAAAAACCTAACTCCTCAACCAAGATCTTCATAAACCCGCCCTAATGAGATATTGGCAAAATACAAAAAATTATTTCCCAAGCAGTATCATTTCGTTAAAATTACGCCGCAGAAGATACCCTCAACCCCCCTTAAAAAGGAGGGCTATATAATCGGTAGCACTCGAAAAGATTTTCAGAGCAAAATTCTAGTATTTTATTATTTGTGTCACAATTGAGGATAAAGCAATTTCTCCAACTAACGAACAAGCCCAAGCCTGTCTGCGTGTCTGCCAGATGTTGTCTAACTTATACAAAGATATTCATCTACTCCGTTTTGATGATAAAACTGGAGATATTTATATTCTAGCTGGTGAAAATCTTCAAATTATCGTACTCCCTAACGAACCTTGGAGGTTTGTGGATGAAACCGAACTTTGAGCAGATGAGCGTGCCGGAACTAAGGGCGTATGTATTACAACATAAAGATGATATAGAGGCAATTCGTGCTTTATTTCATCATCCTAGTCTTAAATGGCAAAGTATGCCTCCTCTTGTAGACCAAGGCGGTTTACCAATAGAAGAAAATATTCGGACTGCTGAAGAAGCAATTAAACAAAGAATCGAACAAGCAAAACGAAAACAGGAAGAGAATTAAACTTGAAAGTTTATGACAGATACTTGAAAAATTGCTCTGGCACAAGTCTTAATTCTCCCGATTTAAACCGATCGCATTCTACCCAAAGCGCGCGTTTTTTGCGTTTTTTCTCCATAAAGGTTATTTCGTCTATTTGATAAAACTTTGGATCGACGAAATCGCATTCATAAACAAATAAAATTTCATGACCTGGTTGTCCGTTAAAAGTAAATAAGTTTTCTTGACAATCGAGGTATTTTATATTTTTAATTTCTGCTTGAAGTTCCTCTTGAAATTCTCGTTGTAAAGCTTCAAGACTTGTCTCTCCAAACTCTACGCCACCACCCAAGGCGCGATAAAAAGTTTGTTGTTTTACCGGATCGTAACCTTCAGAAATAAAAACGCGATCGCCCTGACGGACAATTCCCAAAGCTAAAACTCGGATTTCTCCTGGTTTATGCATATTAAGTAAGTCAAAAGTTAAAAGCTAAAAATCAAAATTGTAAGCTTCACGCTTACTAGGATGTTTTAATTTGGGGCATTATGTAAACTAAACGTGAAACAGATTAATTGCTAATTACCATCGTAAATAAATCTAGAACGATCTTCGTCATTGTCTTCTACAGTCCAATCGTCATTTTCGCCACCAATATACAGCCGTTCGATCCTGACATATTCCTGACTCAATTGCCGGAGAGAATTAATCAGAATATCGATCGCGATCGCGTCGCTCGTACCTAGATCGAACCAGCAGCGCGCCCAAGTTCCCTGATACTCAAATTCACCCATGTTGTGCATCAGCGCCATCATGCTATCATCAGCCTGGTGCGTGTCATACTCCATGTAGCTAAGATCTAATCCTTCTTCTTGAACTTGCAAATTTTCGGCATTGAACCCACCTAATTTTCCTAGATAAAACCAGGACTGAAATACCTCCTCAACATACTGCTTTTCCATTGGGGCAGGTACGTTGCTAAACTCGATCCAAAACCAGACATCAAAGGGATTAAATTCGCGAAATTGAACTTGCATTTTGATTGGGTAATGGGTAATGGTTAATGGGTAATGGGTAATGAGGCAAAGAGCTAGAAAAGCGGTTAGGAATAAGAACTGATTTCTAACACTAACAACCACCAACTACCAACTACCAATTACCATTATCTATTTTTGCTGCGCTACTACACTTAGCCGTTGAGCTGCCTTGCGTCTCTCTCGCTCGATTTGCTTAACTAAGTCGGGTGGGAGTTGGGCTTTTTTGGCGATCGCTAAATCGAAATTCTTCACCGATTCCTGTAACATGGCTGCGCTCTTTTGCTGATTGCCGTAGGTCGAGAGAATTTGTCCTTTAAGATAATACAACTCTGGGTTACCATTACTCGCTTTCATCGCTCTATCCACAGCTTCTATGGCTTGGGGAAATTTTTTCAAATCTCGATAGCCAACCGCTACACCCCTTTCCGATAAATACTTAGGTCCTGCAAACCTTTGCAAGCGCCCAATTGCTTGTTCTGGGTTGGAAAAGGGCAGATTGACCGATACCATTAAGTCCATGTATCCCCGCAGCAAGTTTAATTCGGGGTCTGTAGAGGAGATCGCTTCAGCTTTGTCCATGTACTCGTAGACTTGCCGTAACTCTGCTAAAGCTTGCGGCGTTCCCTTCACTGTTCCTTCTCGAAACAAAGCAGATGCACCCAATAAAAAATGACCGACTGCTGAGTATAAGTTACCGCGCAACGGGTCGGTTGATGTGAGTTGGCGAGCCGTGTCTAATGTCTTTTTGCCATAGTTGCCTAAAGAATTGTAGTCCTCGTTGAGGACGTAAGCAAGGGAAGCTCTCATGGCATAAGCTAAAGGCTCTTGCTGCTCGTTACCTGAAATTGCCTTGAGATAGCGATCTGCTGAAATGTAATCTCCCTGCTCGAACATGGCTTTAAAAGCGGCTTCAGTTTTTTCGCCAATCGGTCTTTGATTCGTAGCGCGAAAGGGATCTTGAGCCAGAGTCGGAGAAATGAGGTAAACAATCAGTGTAGTGGAAAGCGCGATCGCACCAAACATTTGCCTGATCATAGGAGTTAGGGGTTGAGACAAGGAGGACAAGGGAGAGGGGGGAGACAAGGGAGAGGGGGGAGAAGTCACAAGTCGCTCTCTACTGATAACTGATAACTGATAACTGAATTAGACGAATCTTCGGTTGGGAAGTTGCAGCTTCCGAGCGGTATCGACATCTGTTTGTCAGAATACAGACAGAATTATACTTGGTATATTTAGCACTGTATATTTAGCGCTGCCGAATGTCCGTTAACGTTTGTTGGTATGTTTAGCTGATGCTTTATCTGAAAAATCTGACTTATCACCCCCCAGCAAGTTCAACAGCTATTTTAAAATCGATTGACCTAGAGTTAGCACCCCAGCAGTTGGGATTGATTATTGGTCCTAGTGGTTCTGGCAAGAGTACGTTATTAGAAATCTTATCGGGGTTGGTATCGCCAACTGCGGGTAACGTAAGTTGGGGGACGCAAGAATTACTACCAGAAAATTTACAAGAGTTGGCAGGATTGGTATTTCAGTTTCCAGAGCGTCATTTCTGCGGTGGTACAATTTTAGAAGAATTACGCTTGGGACATCCCGAATTAGGTTCGGAACGAGTCAAACAAGCTTTATCAGATGTCGGTTTGGAGAATTTGCCTCTACACACACCACCGCAAGTTCTCAGCGGTGGACAGCAACGCCGCTTGGCTATGTCGGTTCAGTTGATTCGCAAACCCGCACTGCTTTTATTAGACGAGCCTACGGCTGGTTTAGATTGGTCAATGCGCAGGCAGCTAGTTCATTTATTATCCCAACTTAAGCAACAACGGACGCTGTTAGTTGTAACTCACGATGCAGGAGACTTATTAGCGATCGCCGATCGCTGTTGGTCAATTCAACATGGCAAGATTTATCCTACAGCACCGTTGGCGATCGAACCGCATCAAGTAGTATAAGCGTAAGTCTAGGTAGGGGCGGGTTTTGACCGAAGATTTACAGATAAGGTAGTCAATTCATTTGCTAAACCCGCCCGTACAGAAGTCGGAATCAGCAGAAATAATTTAGATCTTTTATGGAAGAGTCTCATTCTATACTGCCGGAAATGTGTGAGATTTGGCAGCAAACTTTAAATTGGCAGCCTAGTATCGCACAACAAGCGCAATTTCAGCGGCTTTATGAGGCGATCGTTGCAGGTAATCAAAAATTAAATTTGACTCGCATTACTGCACCAGAAGAGTTTTGGGAAAAGCATCTGTGGGACTCTTTACGGGGAATCGCGCCTTTTCTAGGGGGGGTAAGTGAAGGAGACAAGGAAGATCGAGAAGACAAAGAAGAATTATTACTTTCGACCTCTGAATTCCGAATTCCGAATTCCGAATTCCGAATTCTTGACATTGGTACGGGGGCGGGTTTTCCTGGAATTCCTGTCGCGATCGCTTTACCTGATGCTGAGGTAACTTTACTCGATTCTACGCAGAAAAAAGTTGCTTTTCTCAATTCCTTAATTACTGAAATGAGCCTGCAAAATGCTCGAACTTTAGTTGGTAGGGCTGAAAGTATCAACAAGCAATTCCAACAGTCTAACAATTATGATATAGCTTTAGTTAGAGCTGTAGCGGCGGCTGATATTTGTGCAAATTACGCTTTACCTTTTCTTAGATCGGAGGGTTTAGCTATTTTATATCGAGGTAATTGGTCACAAGACGAAGAAAAAACTTTAGAAGCCACAGTAAAAAAGTTGGGTGGAAAAATTGAAAATATTGAAAAGTTTACCACTCCTTTAAGTCACGGTATGCGCCATTGCATTTATTTGCGCAAAATTAATTCATAATCGTTAGAAACTATAGAAACACGCAAATATAGTGTTTCCCATCTAGATGCAATACATCTGTAGGGGCGCACAGCTGTGCGCCCCTACAAATACATATACCTCATTCAAATTTTTATGGTTTCTAACTTCTATCTTCTTTTACTGTTTGAATTGAAAGCTGCCGAAATCGGATCGATCGCCGCGATTTCCAGTTACCATATTGTGCTTCAAGTGGCAGCGGTTTAATTTCTAAATTCTCATGCTTCATGGCATATTGCAAGACATCAAAAAAGGAACTACGATTTTGATACTTGAATGTAATAGTATTCTGTCCGGCAATTCCTTGAAACTTGAGTTGACGTTGAATGCGATCGCCAACTTTAATTGGAGCAATTCTTTCTATCTGGATGCCATCAATCTCTACAATTACATCTTGAGGGCTAATCGGATTGTCAAAACTATATGTCAACACTAAATCTTGGGGCACAGATAAATAGAAAGTTAGTTCTGTTTTTTCTCCTAATCCCCAGCGAAACTTATTCTGTTGTTCATCTTTAGTAATTCCCTCCAATCCAGTTAAATTTAAACTATAAGGCGCACTATTTTGGAGTAAATTTGTTTCAGAACTATCTAATAAAGGTTGAAATTTTAAGTTAGCACCTAAGTCTGAATTAACTTGAAGCCGCCAATTAGCAGATTTAGGAATAAATTCTATTCTTCCCCCCGTAGGTGCTTCTGTCACCATTGTTGGCACGCCAAAACGACCGTAAAATTCTTGAGTACAGTCTTTTGTGAGTAAATCTGTATATAAATTAATTCCAGCAAAATCGTTCAGTTTATAAAAATCTGTAAAAAATGACCATTCATCAGAACGGAAACATTTGACTTGTGGAATTGACGTTTTCTTTTGCGTGTCTGGTGCGAGTAGTTTATCCCAGCCTGCTGCAATGTAAGGTTCTGCTTGAGAGGGATGTAAGCGTCCGAAATACTGTCCCATGACTTTTTTCTCATGGAATCGTCTTAAGGTAAAAATGCCGCTGTTATAGACATAATAAGGGCAAGGACCAATTCCGTTACCACCATGAACGCAGAAGGGAAAATCTAACACTGCTTCCCCTGGCTGCTCTTTAATATAGTTCATGTAGGCGTAAAAATTCTCGTTTAGTGCAGCGGGTTGGTAGTAGGCTTTATATGAATAGGCAGTGTAAAGTTCGGTACAAGCTAGTAGAACTAATGCAACAGCTAAAAACTTTTTGCCGAAGGAACGCCAATGTTCTAAATTAATTCCTAGTGCAAAAATACAAAAAATTACGGCATAAACTAGCGTGCTACGTCCGCTAACGCGATTGAAGCTAAACCAAGGAAAGATTTTTAAAGTTGGTAGAAAAGTGGGATGGTAGAGCAGGCAAAGTAAGAGAATAATTAGTAGGGGGACAAATATGCCAATGTGTTTCCTAGCTTGCCACAATCCTACAGTTCCTATTATTAATAAAAACCAACCAGGACTACCATCAAAAAAAGCTTCTGTTGAGTCTAAAAAGAAGTTCGCATAATTCTGTCCTGGGTTGAGAAAAGGAAAAAATGGTATGATTAGGCGCGCTGGATTCGTCCACCAAGCACCATAAAAATCTCCCGTATCGCTTAAACTTTTAGCCGCTTTGCCAATTTGGAGAACCAAAGGTAGATATATATAACTGGCGATCGCAGTTATAGCTAATAAGATTAAACTAGTTTTGGGATGAGTAAAGAAGTCTCTTTTGTAACTTAAAAGTTGCAGCCGCAGGATTTTTTTGATTTTGACTTCTTTTTTAATTAAATATCTATGAATATTTAGGGCAATAATATAAAGAATAGAAACTGTAAAAGATGTTAATGCATAACCAGCAACATATCCCAAATCTTGACCGAGAGATAAGACGAGCAAACACACTCTAAGTAGAATCAGTCTTAGAGATACGTGTTGCCTCATTACCACTCGTTTGACGATGAGAAAGTCAGCAAAAAAACTGAGAATTGTCCAGTGTAAGATTGCGTAACCAACGTGTTGAGGATATTTGGCGATCGCGTAAAAGTTAAAAAAAGTAGCAATAAAACCAGCGCCAGCGGCGCGATATAAGCCGTAGTCTTTTCGGAGCAGAAAAAAAGTAAAAACTACCGTGACTGCGATTGACAGCAAGTAATAAAACTGCAACCACGGACCAGTTTGAAATAGAGAATAAAGTGCAGCATAAAACAGATCTTTCTCAATTCCCCACGGCTGAAACACGCTATTGGTTCCGTAGGGATAGAAAGCTTGATTGTTAGTTAAATTTAGGTGAGGTAGGGGAAAAAAATCAAAATTTTTGGCAAAATAAAAACCTGTATATTCCCACAGGTCTACATATTCTTTATTGACGGTTGAATCTGGATAACCTGGAAGTCCTGGTCCAGTAAATCCTGTTAAGGGATGGTAAAAATCTTTAATAACTAGAACGCTAAATGCCAGACAAAGGCAAATAAGAATTACAATTGGAATTGCGATAGTTCCGAAGCGAACTGCTTTCGGCATTGTTTTATTTTTTACTTTTAAGAAGCTATTCATTATTTCAGCAATTAGAAGTAGCAGCTACACAGACAAAGCCTGCCTTCGCAAGCTGGAACAGTTGGCTGAGACAGACTTAGTAGATGTATCATCAGACTTATAGTCTCTTAGATCTGTTTTTGCCATATTCCTAAAACAGATTTACCTAAAGAATATTGCAAAATTGGATCGATGCTTCTAGATAAAGGTACCATGACTTTATCCCAAAGTTGGATCTGCTGTTTTGTCGGCGTTTTACTTTTCAACACGAAACGATTTCCTAATGAGGCAAGTAATCCGATTGAGTCGAGGTAAATCAGCTGAATACAATTGAGGCTTCTGGGGATTGTGGATGCTAAACTTTGCTTGTTATAGCGTCGATAGTGTCCTATAGCTCGATCGAATGGTGTGAATAGCCACTGATGCGCGGGAGCTAGTACGATTAAATAACCGCCAGCTGATAGATGCTGCGTCACGGTCTTCACTTCTGTGAGATCGTCTTTTATATGCTCCAAAACATCCATGTAGATAATCGTATCAAACCGATCGCTTGAAACTAAATCTGCTGAGGTTCCAACTCTCGATTTACAACACGCTGGCACTCTACCAACAGAAATTTTTAGATCGATCTTTTCTGTGAGAATTGGGTCTGGTTCTAAGCAAAGCCACTCTTTTTGATGACCTTTACAGAGAAATTCAGTGGTTGCGCCTATCCCTGCACCTACTTCCAAGACTCTACCTTGTAAGTATTTTTGAATTAGATTTCCATAGTAGTTTTTCCAGTTATAAGCTTGAGAAAATAATTCTAATTCCGAGCCAATATAGGAGTAATCTTGCATCGACTTATTTAGACAAAACTTCTCTAGAAAATACTTCTTTCAACTTAGAAACAAAGTAATAATAGTCTTGACCGAGCATAAATCCATAACTATTCCTAGTATTTAAAATCATTAAGGCAAAAACAATCGATAACATGACTGCTTGCATGAGAATCGAGCAAAGAATTCCCACTGCGATCGATGTCCAACCAGGAATTGCTAAACTGGTGAAGAGTTTAATAGATACAATTCCACCTAGAGATATTAGAATTAATAAAACAACGATCGATACAGAAATAATTAGTCTCGTACCTACTATATCTGCATAGACAGAAATCGAACTAATTCCGTGAGTTACCAAGGAAACAAAGTTCATCTTAGAGCGTCCGAACAAACGGTTGCTGCGCTTGGTAGCAATTTCAGTGTATGGTATTCTCGCCCGCATAATTCCAGCGGCATAGTGATTCCAAATCTCGGAAATGACAACAATTCTAGATAAAAGTTGATAAGGAATTGCGCTGAAGTTTCCTACTTGAATGTGATGTCCGGTTAAGAGTTTGTAGACAAGTTTATAAACTAGATAAAAAGCTTTGAAAAGATATGTTTCCGATCGCTTAGTTCTTTTAGCGAAAATAACTTTGGCATTGCTTTCTGCTTGGCAGCAATTAATTAGTCTAGGAACATCTTGCGGATTGTCTTCACCATCTCCATCCATAACGACAACGACTTTACAGTTTAAGTTGGCTGCAATGTAAGCTAAACCAATAGCGATCGCTCGTTGATGCCCTAAGTTTCTTTTCAGTTCTAAAATCTTGACTCTCTCGATGGCTTTAAAACTAAAAAATTTCAGTTCCGTGGGGGCTGGAGCGATCGAAGCATCGTCTACAATCAAGATATCTGCGCGAATATCTCGGTCTAGAAAAGTTTCATCCAAACTCCAGAGCAACCTTTCCAGTGCCTCCCAATCATTAAACACTGGAATTAGCACGATCGCAGATGGAGAACGATGAAGATCGCTATCGAGCAATGTCATTTTAGTACGAATCCTAAGCTAGACATCTTAGATGAGTAGTTGGCGATCGCGAGTACGATAGATATCCACATCGCACCGAGTTACATATTTGCGTCAGCAGCAAATTTCTGCGTTCATCTTACCACCCCTCAATGACGCAAAACTATATTTAGGGTTCCGCATCAGAATCGGGAGTTGGGAGTCGGGAATTGTTGGGGCGGGTTTTAAGCCAAAATTTTGAGCTGTGGTTGTCAGTCTCTGCGCTAAACCCGCCCGTACGGGAGTCGGGGATTGTTGGGGCGGGTTTTGAGCCAAAATTTCGAGCTGTGGTTGTCAGTCTCTGCGCTAAACCCGCCCGTACGGGAGTCGGGAAAGAGTGTGGGTGTAGGGAAATTTTGAATGCGTGAATGCGTGAATGCGTGAATTTTGAGTTGCTCCCTCAGCTCCCTCAGCTTCCTCAGCTTCCTCTGCCCCTCACTCCTCGCTCCTCACCTCTCACTCCGCTTCAGGCGCTGGTTAATTTCTTGCCAGTTGACGACATTCCACCAAGCCTTGAGGTATTCAGCGCGGCGATTGCGATACTTGAGATAGTAAGCGTGTTCCCATACATCATTTCCCATAATTGGATAGTTACCTTCCATTAGGGGGCTATCTTGGTTAGCAGTACTGGTAACTTGAAATTTACCGTCAGGAGTCCGCACTAGCCAAGCCCAACCGCTACCAAACCGTTTTTCTCCCGCTTGATTAAATTGCTGTTGAAAGTTGGCAAAGCTACCAAAGTTTTTCTTGATAACAGAGGCAATTTCTCCAGTTGGTTCTCCGCCACCTTTGGGACTCATAATTTCCCAAAACATACTATGATTGACATGACCACCGCCATTGTTACGGATTGTCATGCGAATATCTTGTGGTAAGCTGTCGAGTTTTTGAATCAGCTGTTCGGCAGTTTGACCTTTGAGTTTTGGGTATTTGGCGATCGCTGCATTTAAATTTTTTACATATGTCGCGTGATGCCTATCATGGTGGATTCGCATCGTCTGCGCGTCAATATGCGGTTCTAATGCTTTGTAGTCGTAGGGCAAAGGTGGTAATTTAAAGTCTCCACTAGGACTTGGAGTTTGCGCCCAAGCTAAATTGGACGAAGTATAAGTTTCTATAGCATAAGCACCAGCAGTTCCTCCTAGTAAAAACAATAAATTACGACGCTTGATAGACATAAGTACTTACCTTTACTGAGTTCATCAAATTTGTTACAGGAATTTTCTGTGAATTGGTAGTTGGTAGTTGGTGGTTGGGATTACCTTGTTTTTCAGGTCTCAACAATTAATTTTTGCTGCAACAGTTTTCATATTCTCAGGTTTAAGGTCATTGTGCCTATCTTATTTCGCTAACCCTTGTACGGGCAGGTGTAGCTGAATTATCTGTCTGTCGGAAAGTCTGTTAGGTGAAACCGCCTCTACAATTCCCTCACCCCTCACCCCTCACTCCTAATCTTGCGATAGCCGCTTGACTTCTGCACCACTTAATAGTTTGTGTGCTTCGGCGAGGATAGCGGGAATTTTATCGGCGTGGGGGCTGTTGGCAAGGCACGATCGCAAATCTAATCGCTCGATCTGCTTGGCTTGATTACCAGGAAACCAATGACCACCATTGCCGAGGAGATTGTACCGCATTTTGGCATATTCTGTGAGGTCGTAGGCGATCGCCAAGTTTCTCAACCATAAAATCGTCGGAATATTGACGTTACCTGGGGTTTCGTCGTATTTGGGTAAACCAATCTGCCAAGTTTTTACCCAATCTTCCCCTAAGCTGTCGCAAGCTGCTTGCTCTAATCGCGCCAAAATCGGTGGTAACATCTCATCTGCCCGATCGAGATATTCTAAAGTTTTGAGGTGTTCGTCAAAATCCTGCGTTTTGGCAGCCCCTAAACTGAGAGTATGCACCTGAGAATGACTCAGACAAAATAAGTCGTTGAACACCATCGGACTGAGGGGAGAACAGAGTTCTACTAACTTTTGAGGTGGCTTGTAAAGCATTCCCCCCTTGTCGGAGGGGCTAATGATAAATACGCCCATATCGTGGCGATTGGCAGCTGCAACTGCCTCCCAGTTGACTTGGTTGATATAGTACCAGTGGAGATTAACGTAGTCGAATTCGTTTGTGGCGATCGCCCGTGTAATAATTTCAGTTGCACCGTGGGTAGAAAAGCCGATAAATCTCACCTTACCTTGAGCTTGCCACTGCCGTGCTAATTCCAAACATCCACCAGGACGAATAGTTTGATGTAGAGTTTCAGCATTGTTAATGCCGTGAATGCCTAGTAAATCGATGTAATCTAGGCGAAGATTGCGTAAAGACTGTTCAAATTTCTGGCGAAACTCTTGAGGGTTTTGGCTGGGATTAACTTTAGTTTGGACGATGAGGCGATCGCGATCGCATTTTGGTAGAATCCGTCCTAGTTGCACTTCCGAAGTGCCGTAACCCCTAGCTGTCTCAATGTGATTGATGCCTAGTTCAATTGCCCTCCGAATTGTAGCTTCTAAGTTACCCTGATTGTGCTGCGGAATCGTCCAAGCAGGGACATCTTGCCATTTAAACTGATAGCGCATACCACCACAGGAAAATACGGGCATGGGTATTTCTGTGCGTCCAAATCGTCGGTATTGCATAACTAGGAGTGAGGAGTGAGGAGTGAGGGGTAAGGGGAGGATAAGGGAGACAAGGGGGACAAGGAAGCAAGACTACTAATTCCACTGCAATCAAGCTTTTAGACGCGGAAGACAAGGAAGTAGTTGATTTTGACTTTTGACTTTTAGCTTTTGACTTTTCCCAACTCCTAACCTCTAACCCTTAACCCTGCACTACATTTGTCTTACCACGGGTTGACCGTCTTGAACTTCGCCAATCAGGACGAGATCGGTACAGTTGACAAAAATGCCGTTTTCCAGTACGCCAGGGATGTTGTTGAGGGTTCTTTCTAATTCAGCGGGGTTATCGATCGCGTCAAACCTCACATCAATCACCATGTTACCTTGGTCGGTGATTACGGGTCCGGCTTTTTTTACGCCCATGCGTAGTTCGGGTTTGCCACCTAGCTTTTCAATCGCCCGCATCACGGGTGAAATTGCCATTGGAATGACTTCTACTGGGACTGCAAATACAGAACCCAATCGGTCTACCAGCTTACCGCTATCGACAACAACGATAAATTGTTGTGCTAGGTAGTCTACAACCTTTTCGCGGGTATGGGCAGCACCACCACCTTTAATTAAATTTTTCTGGGGATCGACTTCATCCGCACCATCAATTGCCAAGTCAATATGGTCTATAGCGTCTAGAGTAGTGAGAGGAATGCCATATTGTTTAGATAGGACTTCGGCTTGAAACGAAGTAGGAATACCAACAATATCTTTGAGGTCGCCAGATTTGAGGCGATCGCCGATATATTGAATTGCATAGGCTGTAGTAGAACCCGTGCCGAGTCCGACAATTGTACCAGACTTTACCAGGGCAGCGGCGGCTTTGCCGACTTCCTGTTTCATCGCTTTTACTGGATCTGCTGCTGCGGTCATGCTCAAAACTCAATTTCAAAACTCAATCTTCTGCCGCGATTAGTATATAGCGCTACGGGACGTTGAGAAAGAGGGAGTCGTTGTAGGGGCGGGTTTAGCAACAGACCCACCGTCGAAGCGCGCCATCTGGACTCAAAACCCGCCCGTACCGGAGTCGTAAGTCGTAAGTTGGGGACAAGGGAGTGATAAGTAGGAAATCTGGAGACATGGAATTTATATTTACACAAGCTGAGTCTATTAGTGCTGGGTTGAAACTCATAAGATATTTGAAAACCTGTGTAGGCAAGATTTGTCTGTGTAATGGTGACTTTAACCGCCTGTTTAGGCAGGTAGTTTTAGTTGGCGCGATCGCATTTTTGAGTCTACTATCGTTCGCAACTCCAGCACTAGCGGCAAAAGATCGATTATTTCTCGACCTCTCGCTGGATTATCTAGGAGAATATCAACTGCCAACCACGAATATTTCTGACGCACCATTAGCAGGTTTTTCAGCAATTACTTATGACAAACGACGCGATCGCTTTTATGCTATTTCTGGCAATGAAATACTGACTCTCAAGGTAACTTTTAACCCCGATATTGAAGATATAAAAATTCAAAATATCGAGCTTGAATCTGTAGCTTCACTTCTCGATAAAGATGGCAAGCTGTATGATTCAAATACCTTTTTTGCTAAGGGAGTTGCTCTAACACCACAGCAGACTGTATATATTTCCGGTTCTCAGATAAGTGGAGAGCGATCGCTTCCTTTTATCCGAGAATTCGCTCTAAAAACTGGACAGATGCTGCAAAGCCTGACTCTTCCCAAGCGATATATTCCTGAGATCGTACAGGAAAAAGGGCAAAATCAGAATACTCAAACTATTCAAGACGATATAACATTTGCAGCTTTAGCTTTTAACGCGACTGGTACTGTTCCAACAAGTGGAGAACCAGTGAATTTATTTACTGCTACTGAGTCAACACTAGTACAAGACCGAGATGTGTCTAATTCTAGACCTAATTCTAAACAGGGTAAAGCTCGGCTACTACATTATTTAATTGGCTACGGGACACCAATGCTACTAGCAGAATATGCTTATCCTCTTGATGCCGCACTTGAAGAGTTATTATCAGTTGAAGGCGTTCATTTTCTCAGTTTAGAACTACAGCCGGAAACAAAAACTGGAAAGATTTATCAAATTGTTACTAGCGGCGCAACCGATACATCAAAAGTTGAAAGTCTAAAAGGTAAAATTAAAGGAGTACGAGAAATTAAGAAAAAGTTAGTTTTAGACTTGCAAGAGGTGGGAGTTGCATTAGGAAATCCACTAGGGATGACTTTTGGTTGTCGCTTAGCTGATGGCACGAAAAGTTTAATAGTTATGAGTAATGACCAACAAAAACCCGAGTTTCTGCTTTTTCGCTTGCGCTAAGATTGATAGCGTATTTCTCCGTTCGCATTCAAATACTTGTTAGGCTGCGCTAAGGACGATCGTTTGGATTCTCTACAACTAATCCCTCGCTTAAAGCTGCAACGTTTAACTCTTTATCTGCCGATACAAAAATTATAGAAGGCAAGTTATTGGCAATACAAAGCTCATTTACTGCACAACCTGCTGCTAACTGAATTGCATCGTAGCCTCGTAAACCATGTGTTTCAGCAAATTTCATGCCAGCATCAATTATGCTGTCTGCAATCTCAATGATTTGATACTCTGTCTGCAAATCGCTCTTCACTTGACTGCATACTGCTTTTGCATCGGTAGCACTGATACTTCCGCCACGCGCCCGTCGTGTAACCGCAGCAACAATTTCAACTCCTGAAATGGCTGCAACGAAAACTTCATTGTTGAAAACAGGATTAAATAACTCTAAAATCCATGCGGAACCGATTTCACTGATATATCGTTTCACCAAAGCACTGCTATCTAGAAAATGAACTGCCATCTAGCGGCGTTCCTCAACGATCGTATTAGAAATTGGTTCACCCTTAACTTGGATAAGTTTCCGCTCTTTCAATTGGTAAGAACTTTGCTTAATTTGTCGTACTAATCCAGAATTCACCAATGCTTGATGGAATGCAGCTTGTTTCGCTGCTGCTTCATTATCGATCAGACGATTTTGAACGGCGCGATGAAGCTGTTGCAGTTCTTCTAGATTGAGAAACTGGAGTTTATCAAGCATTTGGCTCAGAATTGTTTGAGACATTTAGTATTCATCAGGGACTTAGAATTACTCTGCTATCTATTTTACACGGCTGAGTATTGGAGTCTTAAACACACAACGCCCAAAAGTACCTTTACAAATAGCAAAAAGCTGCTCAACGGATTGGGTTTCAGCGGTGGTAGGAGTTTTCGAGTCATCACTAGAGTATTGAAACCATCCGCTACAAGCCCTGGTTAAGCTTTACTGCGCCAAAATAGTTTTAGCTTTTTGACAAAATTCAGAAATCGGCATATCCAAACCACCATTTTCTAATAACTCAGTTAGCTTTTCTTGTGACTGCATAGTATGAAATGTTCCTTTTCCGATCTGTCTAGTTCTAGTTGACATTCCCGATCGTATATTTGGCCATTCAGAGGCAAAAAGTTCCGTACATTCATTAACTATTTGGTCAAAGGATGACTGAAGAGTTATTGGTTCACGAAACTCAATCTCTTTCTGTACAATAATATCTCCAGTATCAATCCCTTTATCGATGTAATGGATTGACACTCCTTTTTTCGTACCATTAATCCATGACCAGAGATTAGGATTGGGACCACGATTTTGAGGCAAGTATCCACCATGTATATTTATGCAAGGAACGATTTTAATAATATCTTGTGAAAGAATTCTTCCATAACCGAAACAGATAATGTAATCGATCTTATATTTTTGAATGAATGAAGGAGTGATTTTGTCATCACGATCTGAAAAGCAAATAATATCGTCACCAAGAGCAATCACAGAATCTTTGATCTTTTCAGGAAAAGCACTTAAGATTAATACATGCCACATTTTTGCATAATTTACATCAGGAATACCTGTTATCTTATTTATCATTCTTTTAATTACCTTCTGCTTGTTTGCATTTTCTACAAACTTTAAAAATTTTGAATTTTGATACCTTCGATTTTCTTTCCACACAATTCTCGGAATTGGAGCAGACAAAACCTCGAAAAAATCAAGTTCTAATTTTTCAATCTCATCAAGGGTAGATTCCCCGTGGCTTGTCACGTTCATGAACACAGCGGGAGTGCGTCCCGAAGGGCAAATTCCGTAATGCCCCGTCCGCTTGCGGCGGGGATAGGAATTTGAGCGCCCCGCAACTTTTTACTAGGAAGCATATGACTATACTTTGCAAATGAGTATGCCGATGACATATGAAGAAATAATAGTCGCGTAAAAAGACGTTCTTTATCTGTTATCGGACTTTCTTTTAGATTAACTCTTAAATCAAAAATTCGTTTACATATACATAAATCATCCCGATCGCTTAAGCATAATTTCCACAGATCTCGATGAGACTTGATGATTTCTTGATAATTCGCAATTTTCTGACTTTTAATGCTTCGTATTGTCGAGTAAAAATTCAATGTTAGAGCAATTGAAGAAACAAATAATCCGCCAATAATACCAATAGTTTTTGCATCTTCAGATGTGATTTGCAACTGACATACCTCTACTCTAATGGATAGTTAAGATAACAAACTGCATCTGCTTTGATAATAGAAAATAGCATGAGCAGCGTGTCAATATCTGATTTTTCAGTTGTCATCCATCCACCTCTAATTTCTCCAGTTTCATCATAATCATGTACGAAAGCCATACAACGATCAAAAACCATGAAATCATGCAAAGCCAATTCATCAAATATACTCGATCTTTCTAAGAAATAAATACGCTCTCCATAGCTAGCATTAAACCTGTAGCATTCCAACTCCCATCGAAGATAATCAGTGATCGGTTTAACAATCGGTCTACATCTTATAAAGTCTACATTTCGTCTTGATAATGATTGGTATAGATCAACATCTTCACTCCGAGCTTCAGGAAGTATCTGAAGCGCCTTATAGAAATCTCCTGCTTCAAGTGCCTCAAAGCTGGGATTTCCTGGCTCTCGATAGTATTGACGAGTTTCTAGTTTCAGAACTTGTCCTTTTACTGCATTCCATGCATCACCGAACTTGCTGAAAAATCGGGACGCTCCTGAGTAATATTGCAAGTGGTTTATGATATTAGAAGTATTTTGAAGTCTATTCATTGGGAATATCTGATTTCGCACGAATTAGAGTTTTTCTTGGAATGACAACAATTTCTTCATCATGTCCTCTGCTTGCAGTTTTCGGCAGCAAAGGTTCCAATTCATGAGTTTTTCTAGCACCAATAATAGCAAATGAACCGTCTTCTAGTTCCCATATATCTGGACAGCCTGCGGCTCCACCTGTCATCTCTCCATTTTCATGGGGATCTGAACCTATTCTTTTTTTAAACATATACTACTCCTTCTCAAAAGTTTTGTTTATAGTCAATTCACCATACTTAACTATTTATTAAGTAAATTCCTCGCAGTCTAATATAGCAATTCAAGCGATCGGACTACGAATGTGCAGTCTAACTCAGAAATTTAGCTGATTAGACTACAGATTTGCTTACTTACTACCAGAATTTGGATGATAATACTGAACAACTTCAGCCTAATTATCCTTGTGTAGGTCTTATCCTATACATATACCCTTCAGTAAGACTAAGAGACTGAATTTTTTATCATCTCTTCACTATGTGTATATTTTCTCTATATATAATTTAAATAAAAGCAAAAGTCGAAAGCATTAGCCTGTTTTCTCTAAAAATCGAGCCTCGCGATCGCCTCTCCACATCTCTCTAAAAATATCATGCGATCGCCTTCATATATTCTTCGTAGATATTGTGCTTGCTTAATACTCAAAAACTGAGACACAATTAGCTATGAAAATCTCTACTGACGCTTGAGCGTGACTTTTGCTACCAGTGTATCGACTGAAGCTAAAACAACAGCTTTATCTAAAATCAACTTGATAGTGAACTGTTTTTTGAATTTGCTCTAAAGACAAGCCTAATTCGCGTGATAGGGCTATTTCTATTTGGCTAACTTCTGTAAAGGGAAATTCAAACTCTAGTTTTTTCAGGGCAGAATTAGCGGTTTTCACTTTGACTTTAGAAAAACCCCGATGATACTTAATCTCAACGCCAATTGAGAGGATAACCTTAGTTGGTTGTTCTTGTACTTGAGCGTTGGCTTGGATCGGAGTTGTGACGTAATAAGAGCGTTGTAAAATTTTATCGGCGATCGCTCCTCCACCGCTCCAAAAAGCGATCGCCAAAATTGGTAGCGGCAACCAAAATTCTAATCCCAGGGATTTGAGAGGGTAAAGCGATCGCAGTCTGCGCATCAGATAGTCAACACAGTTCGGCTACTATTATCCATATAAGTCTATCTCGTATAGAGATGTTAAATGTAACGCCGTTTAGACTCCTAACTTGAATTTTGGCATGACTTCTGTACGGGCGGGTTTAACCGCAAAATTATTGGCTTCTAGTACGGGTGACTGGAAAAAACCCGCCCCTACAACAACTGACTTTTCTGTACGGGCGGGTTTAACCGCAAAATCATTGGCTTCTAGTACGGGTGACTGGAAAAAACCCGCCCCTACAACTTCTGACTTCGTATTGACCTATGGTAATTTTACTTGTAGAAGACGATCCAGCACAGTTAGAACCCATACACGCTGCTCTTTCCCAAGCAGGACATACTGTAGATACTGCCAAAGATGGTGAGACGGCGCAATGGTTGATGACTCAGAAAGATTATGACTTGCTCATCGTAGACTGGATGTTGCCGAAAGTGAGTGGTGTGAGTTTGTGCCAGCAGTACCGTCAAACTGGTAAAACTGCCCCAGTACTGCTGCTGACGGCAAAAGATACCATAGCAGATAAAGTTGTAGGCTTAGATGCCGGAGCAGATGATTATCTCGTTAAACCAGTCGATCTGCTAGAGTTATTGGCAAGAGTCAGGGCATTAGGCAGACGATCGCCCCAATGGCAAGGTGACACGACAATCGTTGGCGATCTTCAACTCCATCGTCCCACGCTAACCTTAGAACGAGGAGAGGCGATCGCTCAACTTTCAGTGCGAGAATTTCAACTGATGGAATATTTCATGCGTCATCCCCGCCAAGTCCTTTCTCGCGAACAAATTGAAAGCACTTTATGGGAGTGGGGAACAGAACCAGAAAGTAATGCCGTGACTACACTAGTGAGAAGACTACGCCAGCGAATGCAAGCCGTCGGAGCCAAAGATTGGTTGGAAACTGTTTATGGTATGGGATATCGATTGAATGTACCGGAATAGATTGGTAGTTGGTAGTTGGTAGTTGGTAGTTGATGGTTAATAGTTAATGGTTAATGGTTGACAGTAGACGCTGCGCTACACTGCGTGAAGACAGTTGACTTGCTCCCTCAGCTCCCTTATCTCCCTTGTCCTCCGTCTCCCTTATCCCCTCACTCCTCGCTCCTCACTCCTCACCCCTCATCATGTTCAGTCGCAGTCGTCGTAACATAGCTTGTTGGTTTGCCCTATCGATGGGGAGCATCCTCGTGGTTTTTGCGGGGGTAGTTTACTACTTGGAAGTGGAAGAGCAATTGCGGAATTTCGATCGCAATTTGTATAAAAAGACGAAAGCGATCGCGACAGATGCAGAGTACCAATTTTATCAGGGTCGATGGCAGTTCGATCTGGAACAACTGCCGATGCTAGGCAATAATACATTACCAATAACAGGAGATATTGCTTATGCTCGCTGGTACAACTCTAAAGGGGAATTAGTCCAATTTGTTGGTTCTCCGCCTGCACCAAAGTATCTCAAGCTGGCTCCTGGTTTTGAGACAATTCAAACTCCCACACGCTCAAAACTGCTTAAACTTTCTAGCTCTAAAACATGGTTGCGGCAGATCACATTACCAGTTTTAAAAGCGGATTTGCTCATCGGTTATTTGCAAGTTGCAACTCCAATGACTTCTATGCGCCAGAGTCTAGAGCAAACGCGCTTGTATCTTTCGCTTGGCGTACCGCTAGCTCTGAGTACAATTGGGCTGACGGGGTGGTATTTGGCAGGGCTGGCGATGAAACCAATTCGCCGTGCTTACGAGCAATTACAGCGTTTTACTGCTGATGCTTCACACGAATTACGCGCCCCTCTCGCAGCAATTTTGAGTAATGCCCAAGTGGGCTTACTAGCACCAGCAGAGGATACAACGAGTCCGCGCCAGCGTTTAGAAAATATTGTCGATTTGTCAAAATCAATGAGTACGCTGATCGGTAATTTGCTATTTTTAGCACGTCATGAAGGAGCGTTAGCTGCTGAAGCTCTTAAAAGTATCGATCTAGTCAGCTTGCTGAAACGATTAGTGAGTGAATATCAAGCACAAGCAGCAACACAAGGGTTAGATTTTGTTGTTCAACTGCCAGAACAACCAATAAAACTCGTTGCCGAACCAGATTTATTGCAACAAGCGGTGAGAAATCTGCTGAATAATGCTTTCAAGTATACTCCACCTGAAGGTAGAATTTGTTTGCGAATATTTAGCCAATCTTATCGAGCGATCGTCCAAATTGAAGATAATGGTATTGGCATTCCGGCTGAAGATTTACCCCATATTTTTGAGCGGTTCTATCGCGTAGACACTGTGCGATCGCGTCAGACGGGTGGATTTGGTCTAGGCTTAGCGATCGCCCAACAAATTGTAGAGGCACATAAAGGCAAAATCACCGTTCAAAGTACCCTGGGACAAGGCGCAACTTTTAAAATCGAACTGCCTTTAAGGTAATTTATCAGTTAACAGGGAGCAGGGAGCAGGGAGCAGGGGGAAGAGAGCAGAGGAAGCTCCAGGTGCAGAGGAGATTAAACAATCGCCGACTTACGACTTACGACTTACAACTTATGACTTTCCAGTGACACATTCATGTCATATTTGTGCGGCAAACTCAATTTAAAGTAATATGCAGAAGTCGCTGACTTCTAGCAACTTTTACTTGTAAATCCCCGTTGAGAAATTTAGTTATACAGCAATGAGTTGTGGCTAAAAATTGACGAACTTACCATCAAGTACCTTTTTAATACAAGTACCATTAGCCAGAAGCAGTAGATATGACCGAGCTTTCTAATTGACATAAGTCTTCACCTAAAAAATTGACGATATGGCAAATAAAGTAGCATCACCAGCGCTGAAGCCAACCCTTTCAGTGGTGGACGCAAGCGCGATCGTCGTCGGTATGGTGATTGGCGCTGGAATTTTTGAGACTCCCACTCTAGTGGCTCAAAATGCTGGTAGTCAAAGCGTTATCTTATTCGCTTGGCTGCTAGGTGGGGTTGCCTCATTGATTGGCGCTCTCTGTTATGCCGAACTGACGACAGCATATCCTCACCCAGGCGGGGATTACCATTATTTCATGCGTGCCTTTGGTACGAACATTGCCTTTCTCTTCGCCTGGGCGCGGATGACGGTGATTCAAACTGGTTCGATTACGCTGTTTGCTTATGCGTTTGGTGACTACGCATCCCAAATCTTGCCACTAGGGAGTTATTCTTCTGCTATCTATGCAGCTCTCTGCATTGCTCTTCTGACCGGATTGCATATCATGGGCGTGCAACAGGGAAAGTGGACGCAAAACTTGCTGACACTAGCAACAGTCTTGGGTCTAGCATTGGTGATAATTGCTGGAATGATTACTGTAGCTGGTACTACTCCCGTACCTGACACGACACCAACCAGCAACGGCGGCGCTTTCGGACTGGCGATGGTCTTCGTACTATTAACCTACGGCGGCTGGAACGAAGCAGCCTACATTTCAGCAGAAGTGCGGGATGCCAGACACAACATGGTTAAGACATTGCTGTTGAGTATCGCTCTGATTGCCGGACTTTACATGTTAGTCAACTTTGCTTACATCCACGGGTTAGGCATTGCTGGCGTAGCAAATTCCAAAGCGGTAGCAGCCGATTTGATGCGACGGGTATTTGGCGAAAATGGGGCAAGATTAATTAGCTTTATCGTTGCTGTGACTGCATTGAGTTCGATCAACGCCACAATTTTTACAGGAGCGCGGACGAACTTTGCTTTAGGACAAGACTTTCGCTCTTTCTCTTTCTTAGGACGATGGAGCGATCGCCGCCACACACCCACCAATGCTTTACTCATACAAGGGGCGATCGCATTAGGACTCGTTCTTCTAGGAACGATCACTCACGAAGGTGAAAAAGGCTTTGAAACGATGACAGCCTACACCTCACCCGTATTCTGGTGCTTTTTTCTGCTGTCGGGAATAGCATTGTTCGTCCTCCGCCAACGAGAACCCAACACACCTCGAACTTTTCAAGTCCCTGGCTACCCGATTACCCCCTTGATTTTTTGTGCTATTTGTGCGTATCTACTTTACTCCAGCGTCACCTATGCTTCCAGTCAGGCATACAGTATCGGGGCGATCGTTGGCATTACCGTAATGGTTGTGGGCGTACCCGTACTGTTCTGGGTGCGCCGCAGGAACTAGAGATGGGACAACAGAGAAAAGTCGTAAGTTGTAAGTCGTAAGCCGTAAGTAACTGACAACTGGCAACTGATAACTGATAACTGACAAGAGGAAATACAGATGCAATTACCAAAAATACTAAAACCGATCGCGGTAGGTGCGATCGCCGTTAGTATGGGCATCGTCGGTTGCACGCAACAGACGGGATTAAATGCTCAAGCAGAGCCTAATATTGCTCAAACAACTCAAACAGCACCACCAGCAGGGCAAACCGAACAACGGGAACCGGACGTACCTTACGTGCCTACACCTCAAGAAGTGGTGGATGAAATGCTCAAACTGGCAAAAGTTCAAAAAGGAGATGTCCTCTACGATCTAGGTAGCGGTGACGGACGCATCCCTATTACTGCCGTGAGAGAATATGGCGTAAAAAGGGCTATCGGTATAGATATCAATCCCGAGCGCATTGAAGAAGCGAACGAAAATGCCAAAAAAGCAGGCGTGAGCGATCGCGTGCAATTTCTCAATCAAGATTTGTTTAAGTCCAATTTCAATGAAGCCTCTGTCGTGACGCTGTACCTACTACCAGACATCAACGTCAAACTGCGACCTCAGTTATTCAAACAATTGAAACCTGGTACTCGTATTGTTTCTCACGATTTTGACATGGGTGAATGGAAACCCGAGCGCACGGTACAAGTACAAGGACCAAACCGGACTCATACCCTTTATTACTGGGTCGTTCCTGAAAAACCACCAGCTAATTTAAAGGGGTGAGGAGCGAGGAGTGAGGAGCGAGGGGAAGTCGTAAGTCGTAAGTCGTAAGTCGGGAATGAGTGGTGCGTGGTTTTGCTCCCTCAGCGACCTGGCGCTCCCTCTGCTCTCTTTCCCCTGCTCCCTACTCCCTGCTCCCTGCTCCCTATGAAATACGCAATACTCATAACTACCTTAGTCGCCCTACCTACGGCGAGTTTGGCGCAGTCTGGACGGGCTGGGGCAGATGTGGAAGCCTTGGTAAAACTAGGTCCTAGAGTGGCTGGTACGCCAGTTATGGCAAAGGCAAGTGACTATCTAGAGGCGGAGTACCGCAAAGCTGGCTACACAACTCAAATTCAAACTTTTACCTACTCTCGATTTGAGGATTTAGGTTCGAGTTTGACGGTAGGTAAGACCAAAATTACAGGTTTACCTCTGAGTGGATCGGTAGCAGGTAAAGCTGATGCACCGTTGGTAGTCGTGCCTAACGTCGGGCGACAGGAGGATTTTGCTCGGGTTGATGTTAAAGGCGCGATCGCAGTTGTCCAAAGAGGAGAAATTCGGTTTTCCGAAAAGGTACAAAATGCCAGTACTGCGGGTGCGGTAGCCGTGGCAATTATTAATGACAGATCGGGAAAACTCGCGGCTTCTCTTGGTGGTGGAGTCAGTAAAATTCCTGTTTTGACTTTATCTAGAGAACAAGGCTCTGCTTTACTACAAAGTTCTCAAACCCAACAGCCAGCTAGCTTAAATGTTAATACTCGGCAACGTCAAGTTACTGGACGTAATGTAGTAGCTCATCTACCTGGTATCACCAAGCCCCAAATACTCCTGGGCGCTCATTACGACTCCGTACCAAGTGCGCCAGGGGCGAATGACAATGCTTCTGGGACGGCTGTTGTTTTAGAAATTGCCCGCAGAATCTCTAAAACTCCCTTAGCAAACCAAACTTGGTTTGTGGCTTTTGATGGCGAAGAAGACGGGTTACATGGTTCTAAAGCTTTCGTACAAACCGCCCAACCACAGTTTATCTCTAGCCTTAAGGCAATGCTAAATTTTGATATGGTAGGCGTAAACCCTAGTCTTCGCGTGAGTGGTACACCTCAGCTCACAGCCCGAGTGAAAGCAGCGCAAAGTAGGTTATCCACTTCTGAATCTTACAGTGGTAGCGACCATGCTTCCTTCGCAGCGGCAAAAGTGCCAGTTTTATTTTTTCACCGAGGGCGCGAGCCTAACTACCACACGCCAAACGACAAGCAAGTAGACTCAAATCTACTCGATGAAACTGTTAGCGTGGGACTAGAGATTGTCGAGCAATTGCTTTGAAGTGTGGGCGGTTAATAGTGAATGGTTAATAGTTAATTGCACGTAACCATTAACCAATGACAAATGACTCATGACAAATGACCAACAACAAACCTACAATGTCTCAGAATTCTGTTGTGAAAAAGTCAGTAACTTATTTATCTTTAATATTTATGGGGGCTGCGGGTAGTTTGTTAGGAACCCAACTATTACCCAACCGACCGGAGTTAATCCCACCATCAGTTGCTCAGCTCCCGGCTCAGGTTCCTAGCGGAAACATTAACTTTATTGCTAACGCTGTAGACCGTACTGGTGCAGCGGTTGTCCGTATTGATGCGGCACGGGCTACCCGCCCTAGACAACCTGGAGCTAGGATAGTGCGGGGAACTGGCTCGGGCTTTATTATCAAGCCGGATGGTTTAATTTTGACAAACGCTCACGTGACTGGTGGAGCTGATACTGTCAACGTAACGCTGAAAGATGGACGCAAATTTACTGGTCGGGTCTTGGGTAGAGATGAATTGACAGATGTGGCTGTAGTGAGAATTCAAGCCAATGATTTGCCTACTGTTACCGTAGGCAACTCTGACAACCTCCGACCTGGAGAGTGGGCGATCGCGATCGGCAATCCTTTAGGATTAGATAATACTGTTACTGCTGGCATCATCAGCGCTACAGGTCGTTCTAGCAGTGATGTAGGCGTTCCCGACAAGCGTGTCGGTTTCATTCAAACTGATGCGGCGATTAATCCCGGTAATTCTGGCGGACCCCTACTAA
This sequence comes from Scytonema millei VB511283, assembly GCF_000817735.3. Taxonomy (NCBI): domain Bacteria; kingdom Bacillati; phylum Cyanobacteriota; class Cyanophyceae; order Nostocales; family Scytonemataceae; genus Scytonema; species Scytonema millei. The sequence goes on from NZ_JTJC03000001.1 coordinate 608,712, forward strand.
ATCAGCAAGGTCAAGTTGTGGGCATGAATACAGCAATTATCGGCGGCGCTCAGGGGTTGGGTTTTGCGATTCCGATTAATCGAGCGCAGCAAATTGCCGAGCAACTGGTTGCTAAAGGGAGAATCGATCGCGCCTATTTAGGGGTTCAAATGGCAACTCTCAACGACGAGATTCGAGAAACCCTAGCTCAAGAATCTAACGGTGATGTCACCATCTCTGCTAGCCAAGGGGTAGTCGTCTTAGGAGTCGAGCGCAATTCTCCTGCTGCTGCTGCGGGTATCCGTCCTGGCGACGTGATCCAGCAAATTAACGGGCAACAAGTAAAAACTGCCGATCAAGTGCAGCAAGCAGTAGAAAACAGCCAAATCGGTGTCAATATCCCGCTTGAAGTCAGTCGCAATGGCAGAAATATTCAGCTCTCGGTAAGAGCGGGTGAATTTCCTGCAAGCGCTAGCTAAAGGATGCATATTAGGTATGGAGAGCAGAGACGTTCCACGCAACGTCTCTACACCTCCAAAATATTTTCCTGTCCCTTAAGTATGGATAATCTGCCCAATCCCAACTGGTGTTATCAAGTTTTAGAAATCTCCCCAACGGCGACGGCGCAAGAGATTAAAATGGCTTATCGCCAGTTGGCGCGGAAATATCACCCCGATCTCAATCCAGGCGATCGCGCTGCGGAAGATCGATTTAAACTCGTCGTCCAAGCATACCGCACCTTACTCACCGTCCCATCGCAGCCATCTTCCAGCACTGCTACAAAATCTACACCACATCCAGAAACTACCTCTTCTACTTACAGTACAGGTGGCATACGCTTCCATGTCAAGCAACGCGACCTCACGCCTCCCTCTCCTCCCCTCTCTTCAGAAGAAAAGTTACTCAAATTGAGTACGCTCAACCAAATCTACACTTTAATCAAGCGCCAGAATTTTCAGCAAGCGGTAGACATAGCAGAAAAGCTAGCTATCCGCTTTCCCAAAGATCCAGACGTGCAACCGTGGCTGGCTGTAGCTTACCATCGTTGGGCAAAACAGCTGATCTCGCGACAACAGTGCGATCGCGCTAGAGTTTATCTCAAAAAAGCTTTGCAAGCCGATCCTCACAACCAGAAGTTATGGCGAGAAATCGATCGCGATTACAAAGTTATAGAACGCCAGTTAATGTTTTGATCCGCAGAGCCATTGACCGTACCAATATTGATGACTGCATTTTCTAACCAAATTCATATCTAACTGTCACAGTCATGTCACATTCATTCACTATCTTATAAATGGCTGCAACGAGTAAATGAGTTACTCCTCACCCTATCCTCAATTCAGCGAGTAAATAGCCTCTCCATATTTTGGAGAGCTTTTTTATGTAATTCGCGCTAGGCTGTCTTCCTCTACACGTCTATAGTCTTTAAAACTCAGGAACAAACAGTTCTCTCTTATTACCTGCATAGTGGCGATAGATAATTTCAGGCGAGTTACCCACCAATCGAGCTACATCTTTGGCATCTAATCCATTCCCTAGCGCCAGCGTAATGAATGTATGCCTCGTTTGGTATGGCTTGCGATAGGTAATATCTAAACCTGCTAAAACAGTTTTCCAAGCGCGATTTCGGAAATTGTGCAAGTCAATGTACTTTCCCGCTGGGCTAGGGAATAGCAGATCGTCAGGTTTTGTATTCTCTGGTTTAATACTGCTTAAAATCGCTTGAACTTTAGCATTACAGGGAAATCGCCGCTTTTCCTGAGTCTTTAGTCCCTGCTTCACTGCTAGTCCTTTTTCTGAAACCGTAACTGCTTGCTCAAAACTAATGAATTTAAGATCGCTGGTAACGTGTTTCCATTGCAGCGCGATCGCTTCAGAAGGTCTAGCGCCTGTATTAAACAGGAATTCCACCAGTGGCGCGTAGAATTTATAGTAGCGATCGCATCTAAATGCTTGAATAATTTTGTCTCGCTCGGCTAGGGAGAATGGATCGATATCCTCTTCTACCTTCTTGGATTTAGGTAGCTCAATCTCATTTGCCATGCCATAAAATGGATTTTCTAAAATCAGTCCTGATTTGACTGCCCACTGACAGCAAGAATTAAGTGCCACGATAAATCGCTTAGCTGAATTAATCGGAATAGTTTGCAGTACGCAATCTCGAATGTCATTAGCTCGATCTAAATCGTGAGTGGGTAGCCTCTCCAGATAACTAGAATAGGCACGATACTGATTTTTCATCGTGCTAGGCGCACATTGAGGGCGCTTCCACTCAACATACTTGTCCCAAATTTCCGCTAAGTTAACTTTTGGGGTAAAAATTGGGGTAACTGGAATTACTGTACTGAATGCTGATTTTGGTTTGTATTTTTCTAAGGTTTGGTCGAACCGCTCGTAAAGAATATCTTTCTCAATTTCACTTGCCTTCATTTTTGCTAGCTTTTGATACTGCGAAGTATCAGGAAAGCCAGTTGATAAATAATGCCGCTTACCTCCGTAACTGAAGACTAGTTGCAGGCGGTTGTTAGATGACTTTATTTGTACGGAACCTTTAAAAGCCTTACCCGCTTTTCTATTGGTCTGCATGGGGTAATCTGACTAGGGGTAAATATTTATACTCTATCGCTTACCCCAATCTTACCCCAATTCTTGCCCCAAACCTGCCCAAAATATTCCAAAACACCATATCAACTGGATGTTAACATGGCTGAAAGATATTAAGTTATAGTGCTTGTAGAGTTTAAAACTTAGAAAGCCGATGGCGGGATTTGAACCCGCGACCGCTCGATTACGAATCGAGTGCTCTACCACTGAGCCACATCGGCAGTGCCAAACCTTTATTATAGTATCAAAACTTTGATGATAGAGCAAAATCCTAAAAATCGCCAAGACAAACGGTTTACTCCAGAACAATACGCTCGTTTAAAAGCAGAAGCTGCTGCTCCCTATCGAGGATTGAGAAAATTTATCTACTTCTCTTTCGGCGCATCGGGTTTAATTGGCGCTGTTATCTTTTTAGCTCAACTAGTAGCGGGACAAAACGTCAGTAATGCTTTACCCAATTTTGCTCTCCAAGTAGGAATTGTTGCCTTGATGATTTTCCTCTTTCGTCTGGAACGGGGGCGAGCGAAGTTGTAGTTAATGGAGACAAGGAGAACTTAGGGAACACGGAAAACCTTTAGACTTCAAAATTCTGAATTCCCCTCACTCCTCACTCCTTCTAAATAAATTTGGAAGAAATACTCAGGATTATCTCTAGTCAAATGTATACTATGACTTGTTTTGGCAGCTCGGCGGCGCGATCGCCCTGTGAGACAGACCGCTCTTTAAAGAAAGTTCAAGTTCATTCACAACTCTCAACAGTATCGTAGAAAAAATAAAGAAAACATTAGAAAAGTCATAACTTCAGATAGAGTTTGTCATACTATATACATGGTTCAAACGGGGTCAGCTTATATAAAGACCCTGACTATATCTCCGCTAACTCAAAGGGGTCAGCTATAAATATATAAAGACCCCACTGTATATAAGAAGCAAAATAGCGCCAGCATTCCGACCGGAATGCTGGCGTTGTTAATTCAGTTATCAGTTGTCAGTGACCAGTGAACGGGGTGTGGGGTGTAGGGTGTGGGGTGTGGGGTGTAAGAATTTTGAATTTTGAATTGTGAATGCGTGAATTGTTTTGCTCCCTCAGCTCCCTGCTCCCTGCTCCCTGCTCCCTCATCTAAGGCAGACTAACGAGGTAGGGTGAAGGAATCGCTTTAGCTCGTCCGGCGTTCACGAGTGCTTGATAGACAAAAGCAGCAACCTCAGCACGGGTAGCCTCGCGATTGGGATTTAACTGAGTGGGTGTAGGATAGTTGATCACCAATTGTTTCTGAGTGGCAGCGGCTACAGGTTGAGTGGCGTAGTTGGGAATTTGAGCTGCGTCAGTATAAACTGCGATCGCGCTAGAATTATCTGCACTCAATTTCAGACCGTTTGCTAAGGAAACCAGCGCTTGGACTCTGGGAATTTTCTGCTCGGGTTCAAATAAATTGCCAGGATATCCAGCCACAAAACCACCTTGATAAGCTGTTTGAATTGCTTGATAGCCCCAATATTTGCGCTGAACGTCTTGAAAATTAACGGCTGGGCGTTGTCCTTTGGGTGTAAAGGCTTTACTGACAATTGCGGCAAATTGGGCGCGGGTGACAGGTTCGTCTGGCTTAAAAGTACCATCAGGGAAACCAGCAATAATATTTTTAGCAGCTAAGGCTTCAATATAAGGCTGCGCCCACAAACCTTTGATATCGCGCAGAGCAAATTGAGCGGGGGTAAACGTGACTTTGCCAGAAATACGCTTAGGATCGATATCGTTACCAATTGCAACCAAAGCGTTGCTCCGCGTGGCATTGTATAGGTCATAGCGCTTATTACCGCGAATCAGATTTTGTCCGGCGTTATCAGCGGAACCAATATCGGGTTGAGCGTTGACAGTGGCGACAACTCCATCGCGATCGTTATTTTGAATCACGTTATTGCGTAAAATCGGTTGAGCTGCTTCGGAAACATAGATCCCGTCTTTATTTTGTTGAATTTGGTTATCGCTGACTAAGGGTGATGACGTACCACCAATTGCGAGTCCAAAACCCGTAGCTTGAAAGACGTTGTTGCGAATTTCTCCCTGTGCTGCCCGTGCTACAGAAATTCCATTACCACCATTCTTAACGAATCGGTTTGCTTCTATTTTGGGGCTAGCCGTTCCAGTCACAAAAATACCGTCTCGATTGCTATTAGCAAAAGTACTGTTCGTTACCGTAGGATTAGTTGATTCAATCCACAAGCCCGTGCCGCGTGTATTAGTGTTAGTCACGGTGACACCACTAATTGTTGTTTCTTTCTCGGCACGAATCGTGACGTTCTGGCGAGCAAAGGTAGGGCTGATATACTCTCCACCACCATTGATGATGATATTCTCACCTTTAGTTGCTTCATCACCGCGCAGCGTCACGCCGGATTTAAGCGTGAGGGGAAAGGCTTCTCCAGTTTCACTAGTATAGTTACCAGCAGCAAGTTGAATAACCGTGCCAGGTTCGGCTTGAGTCAAGGCAAAGGTAATAGTTTTATAAGCAGATGCTTCGCTCGTACCAGCACCAGGAGTATCCGTACCGACTTCGGGATTGACGTAAATAACTTTGGCAGTGGTGGGAGCGGCAATTGGAGGTGTAGTTGGAGCTTGAGCGTGTACGATAGAAGTATCTGCTAGCGTAGCGATAGGGATTGTACCGCTGGCAACTAACAGTAAGGTGGTTAGTCCGGTTCGCCAAGGAAATAACCAGCAAGCAAGCGGTTTGACGGACGAAGCGCGATTGGCAGACGAGAAAATTGAAGAATCTTGGCGTGTCATACTTGTAGGATTTGTCATGTGCTGACGATCTGCATCTAGTAAGACAAGCGATCGCAAAAATTGCACAAAAATTTTACTTTTATTAACACTTTTTTTGAACGAGTTCGCTTGTCCTGAGATTTGAGCTGATGACACATACCACTGCTACTATGTTCCGCAATTTTCTATAAATCTTTCGTAGAGTAGATAGCAGGGAGCAGGGAGCGCACGAGAAGAGAGCAGAGGAAAAAAACTTGGCTAATATTGCTTGTAGACAATTGAAATGTCCTAATCTATCCGCTCTCTACTATGGTTTCGCCGTCTGGGTAAGTGCGGTAATTGTATTTTCTAGCACCTCCGTTTTTGCAGCCGAACGAGTCGTACTGAAGTACCGAGCTTTTCGCGAATCAATTGCGGTTGAGGATTTGACAAAGTTTGCGCGCACTGGAGAAATGTCACCCGATCTACGGGTAAATTTGGCATTAGCTAGACAAGATCCCCAGACAATCCGTCAGTCCCTTACAAATACAGTAACAGTCGATCCAATCTTGTTAGATCGAGTTCTCAACAACGCTGTAGGAGAATTATTGTTAGATGAAATAGGAAAAACCATTCATCCATCTTCGCGCCAAGCAAATCGACAAGCTCTACGCGCTGCTATGACCTTATCTGCTCGCGATCGCCAGCTCTCGCTGCTGGAAATTCTTCAAAACTACCCAACAACAGATGTGGAAGTGGAAGGCGATCGCCTCGAAGCCGTTTACAGCCAACTGCGTCGCCTAGAAGGAACTCTGAAAAATTTTTTAATGAAAAATTTTTTAAAATAGTCTTCCTGTGACAAACAAGGAGAGTCAACCTAAAATTTGCCTTTTCCCTACTCCCTGCTCCCTACTCCCTGCTCCCTAATAAGCCAAAGTTTCCAGCGTTTCGCGCAAATATAGACTAACTTGACGATCGAGGTTCACCTCTTGCAGTTGGCGATCGCCAGACATCTTTTCTAACCGCCAGCGCTGAAAGCCGGAGCTAGCAGCGATCGCGCCTTTTAATTCGTCCCAGATTTGGCTATCTTCGGATCTGCTGGTATCTGTAGCTGGATGAGCCATGTTTCCTCATTCCTTTACTTGAGCTGTTACTTGAGCTGTATCTGTTTGAGAGTTGGTGAGTTGGGGCAAGATGCGGTTAACTTGCCAGCCAACAATCGTAAAGTCTCGCGCTATTCTTTCTACAGGATAAGGTTTTGCCTTAGAAAATTCTGTTTCGCTAGTAACGAAAACCCGTGCCACGCTGACAGGGATTTGCAGAAATAGATTGCTTGCTAAAAAGGCAATACTAGCTACCAACAATCCTAAGCCTCGCCATTGGGGTGGTAAGGGTACGGCATGTGCCGCGATCGGCGCGGTACGATACAACAACCATAATAGCCCTACTAGCAATACTGCTGCTACCATAGCCAGCAGGCGATTGGAAGTCGTACGAATTAACCTGAGAACTTTTCTTTGCTGCTCGTCGAGCTGAGTTGGTTTTTGTGCGACTCCCAGCACGGCAAAGATCAAAAAAGGACGCGATAGCTGCATCCACAGAACGGGTAAGACTCCGATCGCTGCCACAATTGAGAATTCTAACCACACAGGCAAGATGGGATCGCCCACAGCCAAGCCGAGCCAGCACAACTGCAACAGAATCGGCAGCGTTGCCAACCCAGCTAGGTGAATCCACAAAAATGGTTCGGAGCGAAATGATTGCATAGTTTTCAAGATGTCAAGACGTGCGATCGCACGTCTTAACAGTGCTACCTCGTAAGCGTGCGGCGTTTTGTCACCATTTGATAGGCTTCGACGATATCGCCTTCAACCCAATCGTTGAATTTATCGACGCCAATACCGCATTCGTAGCCGGAATTGACTTCGCGGGCATCCTCTCGCATCCGCTTAAGAGAATCTAAAGCACCTTCGTAGATCACCTTACCACCACGACGCACCCGCAGCTTGCAGTTACGCACGAGCTTGCCCGACTGCACGTAGCTACCAGCCACCTTACCGCGACCGACTGGGAAGACCTGGCGGACTTCTGCCTGACCAAGAGGTTCTTCTACCAATTCTGGCTCTAGCATACCTTCTAGGGCAGCTTGAATATCTTCCAGCAGTTTGTAGATAATGTCGTATTCTCGAACATCTACCCCTGCTTCGTCGGCTGCTTGTCTAGCACCGCTAGCAAGCGTGGTGTTGAAGCCGATAATCACGGCGTTACTAGCTGCTGCCAAGTCGATGTCAGTTTCAGTGACTTCTCCAGGTGCAGACAACAACATCCTGATTTGGACTTCGTTTTGTGGCAGTTGTTTGAGCGCCCCGACGATCGCTTCGACGGAACCTTGGACATCTGCCTTAAGGATCAAGTTGAGTTCCTTCAACTCGCCTTCCTGAGCCTGTGCGGATATGGAAGTTAGGGTTGCGCGTCCTTGCAGCAAGCGGAACTGACGTTGTTTTTCTGCCCGTTCGTTAGCGATCGCCCGTGCTTCCTTCTCGACGAGATACACCTCGAAATCGTCTCCAGCTGCTGGCACGTCGCTCAAGCCCAAGACTTCTACGGCGAAGGAGGGGCTAGCGATATCTACCCGCCGACCGCGATCGTCTACCATAGCGCGGACTTTGCCAAATGCCGACCCAGCCACGAGGATATCGCCCACATGCAGCGTTCCGTTTTGTACCAGCAAGGTTGCGACCGGACCTTTGGCTTTGTCAAGATGGGCTTCAATTACCGTTCCTTTCGCCGTCCGATCTGGGTTAGCATATAGGTCTTCTACCTCTGCAACCAACAGAATCATTTCCAGCAAGCCGTCAAGGTTTTCACCTTTAATGGCGCTGACGGGAACCATAATCGTGTCTCCGCCCCATTCTTCAGGAGTTAGGCTGTATTGAGTTAACTCTTGCTTGACGCGATCGGGTTGAGCGCCTTCTTTATCAATCTTATTGATTGCGACGACAATTGGTACTTCTGCTGCTTGGGCATGACTGATCGCCTCAACCGTCTGGGGTTGAACGCCATCATCGGCAGCCACCACTAAGATGGCGATGTCCGTCACTCGCGCTCCTCGTGCCCGCATCGCCGTGAAGGCTTCGTGACCGGGAGTATCTAGAAATACGACTTGCTGCATTTGCCCGTTTTGTTCGACATCGACATGGTAAGCACCGATGTGCTGGGTAATGCCTCCAGCTTCGCCCTGCGCCACTTTTGTTTTGCGGATGGCATCGAGCAAAGTCGTTTTTCCGTGGTCTACGTGACCCATAATTGTTACGACTGGCGGACGGCGCTGGAGATTTTCCAGGTCTGCCGCATCGAGCATTTCTGTAACCTTACGAGCTTCTGCTTCTGGCTCGGCAGTTTCTACCTCTACGCCCAGTTCTTCTGCCACCATTTTAATCGTGGCAAGATCTAAACTTTGGGTAATACTAACTGCTATCCCCTTCATGAACAGAATCTTGACAATTTCTGTATCTGGAGTTGCTAAACTCTCAGCTAGTTCTTGCACGGTGAGATTGCCCATGACTACCACTTTTTCTGGGCGTTCGCGTTTCTGTTCGGGTTCGCGGCGACGGTTGTTTTCTCGTGCTTGGCTAAACTTTTTGCTTCTAACAACACTAATGGCAGCAGGCTGCGGCTGTCCTGGACGAGCTGCTGTTTTCTGTTTTGGCGGACGAGCTATAGACAGGCTAACTTGAATTGGAGTATCGCCATCTCCGTCCTCCTCATCGTCAAAGTCTTCTTCGTCATCCAAATCGACTATAGGCTTGAGACGTTTGGTTTTTACACCTGCCTTCGTTGCCTTTGCGTCTTGTCCTTCGTCTATCTCCTCTTCTTGCCATTTCTTGCCACCTTTACCCACTGGACGCGGCATGGGGCGCTTGAGGATTGGCTTGTCATCCACACCGATCTCGGCGATTTCTTCCGTTCCCGGTAAAGCTTCTGCCCCTTCTGGTTTAGAGCGTTCTGGTGCTACTGCTTCGCCTGCCCTCACTGGCTTAGGTCTTTGCAGTTCCAGCACGGGTTTAGGTCTAGCTGGCGTGCTTTCCGAGCTAGCAGCTGCCTCCTGCGAACGACGCATTGGTTTTTCGACTCTATCTGCCTTCGCCACTGGACGATTGGCTGCGCGATCGTCTTGCTCTCGCTTGAGAATGGGTCGCTCCGGTCGTTCCGATCGCTCCAGGCGCTCCGCTCGCTGTGGTGGCGACGGTGGTAGTCCGGCAGTTTCATCCACACCGTCTCTTGCCCCGGACGGTCTAGGGGGTGGTGTTGACAGCTTGGGTGATTCTAGCGATCTGGATTTGTTGGTATGTGTTGAATTATCGCCCTGCTCGCTTTGGGTTGTAGGCTGAGTTTCTACTGCTTGCACTGGCTTTTGTGCTTCGGGACGGGTTGGCGCTGTTGTCGGTCGCACGGGTGAATTAGAAGCGGTCGGACGAGCTGGAGGTTGAGGTGCTACGGCAACAGAAGGTTCTGGGGGGTTAGGACGATCGGGGTTGTGCTTTGGTTTGCGAATTTCCAAGATTTGCTGTTTGTGAGGCACGACAGGTTTTGGTTTGACTTTGTTAGTGGCTGGTTGAGGATGTGCCTTGTAGCTGTTGGCATGACCTTCTCTACCAGCAGTGACGGGGTTGGCAGCTTGTTTTTCTGCTGCTTGTCTGATTCGCTCTGCTTCTTCTTCGCTAATAGTGCTGCTATGACTTTTCACCGCAATATTAAGCCGATCGCAAATGGCTAATATTTCCTTGTTATCCAAATTCAATTCCTTTGATAGATCGTAAATTCTGACTTTGCCGTTGTTCATCCATTCTTCCCCTTGTACCTACCAGCTATAACTGGATGGTTGCCCGATTTACAACATCTCCATCCTCCGATTTTTGTATATTCGTTTACTGTTTGAATTGCGGTTCTTGCCTCCAAATGATATAACAGAGAAGCTTTCTATTTGGCTTAACTCCCTACTTTTCTAGGGTTAGCAGGTGTTAGCGTGCTTGTGTTTTTTGCTTGTGTTTTTTGCAGGCGCTCCAACTTGAGGAAATCCGGTCGCAACTTTTGGTTGTCGATCTACTACTAGGATATTTTGACCCATATATTATTTTGGCATCAAGTTAGGTTTGCAGAAATTACCAGCTGCAAATTCCTTAACCTGTCAATGGGAATGCCGATGTTTTTGTAGGCTTGATGCTCGTTCGCTCTCGTTAAGTTCAAGGAGTGGGTAAGTATAAGGGGTTGTACATATCGCCGCTATCTGACTCTGTCACCTGGTTCCGTACCTATGGTTCTGTAACCAGGCGCTGCAATAGAGTCTGATAAAGCACCTCTGAGACTGTCTTGACCTTGAGCGATCGCCCCAAGCGGTTTTTCTTTTGCGCCACTTGTAGACAGCTTGCTTGGGGACAGATGTAAGCAGAACGCCCCATGCCCCGATCTAATTGTAACTCTCCCGAGTCGCGATCGCGGACAATGCGCCAAAACTCCGATTTTAATGCCACGCGACCGCAGCTGATACAACGGCGATAGTTAGGTTTCATCAAGAGGAAGGGGTTGGGACGGCGAAGAGAGCTTCAGGGGCAGTTACTAAATCACAAGTCACGAGTCACGAGTCACAGTTCGTTAGTCGCCGATTCTTCTAG